>JAGRPN010000143.1 GCA_019449555.1 Ramlibacter sp. | reverse complement strand
TCAGATTCATCCGCGGGGGGCAGCTCGTTTCGCTGAGCAATGTACCACCCGGGCGCACGCTGCTGGAACTGCTGCGGGGCGACCTCGGGCTCACCGGCTCGAAGGAAGGCTGCGGCGAAGGCGACTGCGGCGCCTGCACGGTCGTGCTGGGCGAACTCGAGCCAGGCGCGGGGGGCGACGCCGTTCGCTACCGCGCCATCAACAGCTGCATCCGGCTGGCGCATTCGATCGACGGCATGGCGCTGTGGACGGTGGAAGACCTCGCCGCCGCCGACGGCACGCTGCACCCGGCCCAGGAGGCGATGGTGCAGCAGCACGGCTCGCAATGCGGCTTCTGCACGCCGGGGTTCGTGATGAGCCTGTTCGGCATGTACCAGAACCATGTCGCCCGCGGCGAGGCGATCTCGCGCGAGCTGGCGCGAGAAGAGCTGTCCGGCAATCTCTGCCGCTGCACCGGCTACCGCCCGATCCTGGATGCGGCGCAGCAGATGGGGAGCTTGCCACCGGTGCGGGTCGATGAGGCGGAGTTGATTGGTCAACTTCAATCGTTGCGGCGCAGTACCGTTCGCGCCCACTCCGTTCGGGCTGAGCCTGTCCTTCGACAAGCTCAGGACGATCGGGACCCAGGCCCTTCGACAGGCTCAGGGCGAACGGATCAGTGCGAATACGTCGCGCCCAAATCGCTCGCCGCTTTGCTCGCCGCCCGCGCTGCCAATCCGCAAGCCCAGATCGTGGCCGGCGGCACCGATGTCGGGCTGTGGGTCACCAAATTGCACATGCAGTTCAGCCAGGTGCTGGACGTCACGGGCGCCCGGGAATTGCGGCGCGTGGAGTGTTACGACAACCACCTCGCCGTCGGCGCGGCGGTCACGCTGACGGATGCGTTCGATGCCCTGATCGCCGAGCGGCCGCAATTGAAAAGCTTCGCCAACCGGTTTGCCGGACTGCCGACACGCAACGCCGGCACGCTCGGCGGCAACGTGGCCAACGGCTCGCCCATCGGCGACTCGATGCCGTTGCTCATTGCGCTGCGCGCCCATGTGGTGCTGATGAGCGTGGGCGGGCACCGCGAGATGCCGCTGGAGGATTTCTATACCGGCTACCGCAAGAACGTGCTGGCGCCCGACGAGGTGCTCGCGTGGATCAAGGTGCCGCGCCCCCAGCCACAGGAATTCCTGCGCGTCTACAAGATCAGCAAGCGGTTCGACGACGACATCTCGGCCGTGTGCCTGGCCCTCGACATGACGATCGAAGACGGTCTTGTCGCGAAGATTTCGATCGGCGCCGGCGGCGTCGCGGCGACCCCCGCGCGTTGCGTGCAGACCGAAGCGTTCCTGCGCGGCAAGCGCTGGGACGAACGCACGGCCAGCGAAGCCGCGAAGATACTGCGCAGCGAGTTCCAGCCGATCTCCGACATGCGCGCTTCGGCCGCCTACCGCAGCGAGGTGCTGGGTAACCTGGTGCGGCGCTTCTGGCTGGAAAGCCAGGGCGTGCAGCAGATCAACCTCGAATCGTTCGTGCTGGAGGAGTCCGCATGAACATGCGCGACGACGAATTCACCGCGGCGACCGGAGGCGGCCCGGCTGGCCCTGCCGATGCCGGCGAGCGCAATCTCGCGCCTGCCACGCGGTCGCCGCACCCAGCGGTCTCGGCCGGCCCGGCGATCGGCGCGGCGCGGCCGCACGAAAGCGCGCGCGCGCAGGTCGCCGGCAGCGCGACCTATGTGGACGACATCCCCGAGGTCAAGGGCACCTTGCACGCGGCGCCGATCCTCTCGACCGTCGCCCATGGCCGGCTGCTCGGGATCGACACCCAAGCAGCGCGTGGCATGCTGGGGGTGCGTGGCGTGGTCCTGGCGGGCGATATCCCGGGCGATCCGATGCTCGCGACCTTCGTGCATGACGAGCCGGTGTTCGCGCGCGACAAGGTGGAGCACCTCGGCCAGGTGGTGGGCCTGGTAGTGGCCGACACGGTGATGCAAGCGCGCCGCGCGGCCCGCAAGGTGCAGCTCGGGATCGAGCCGCTGCCGCCGGTGCTGTCGCCACGCGAAGCGCATGCGGCGCAAAGCTATGTATTGCCGCCCGTCACGGTGCGGCGCGGCCACCCCGAGGCGGCGCTGGCCCGATCGCGCCACACGCTGGGCGGCCAGCTCGACGTGGGCGGGCAGGAGCATTTCTATCTGGAAGGCCAGGTGGCTTACGCGCTGCCGCTGGAGCAGGACCAGTGGTGGATCTATTCCAGCACGCAGCATCCGGGCGAGGTCCAGCACTGGGTCGCGCATGCGCTGGGCCTGGAGAACAATGCCGTGACGGTGGAATGCCGGCGCATGGGCGGCGGCTTCGGCGGCAAGGAAACGCAGGCCGGCCACATGGCCGTCTGGGCGGCGCTGGCGGCGCGCAAGTTCAAGCATCCCGTGAAGCTGCGGCTGGACCGCGACGACGATTTTCTAATCACCGGCAAGCGGCACCCGTTCGCCTACGACTGGCGGGTCGGCTTCGACGATACGGGCCTCGTCACCGGCCTGAAGCTCACGATGCTGGCTAATTGCGGCTTCTCGGCGGACCTGTCCGGGCCGGTGGCGGATCGCGCGGTCTTCCACGCCGACAACGCGTACTTCCTCTCCGACGTGGAGATCGCCTCTTACCGCTGCAAGACCAACACGCAGAGCCACACCGCCTTCCGCGGTTTCGGTGGTCCCCAAGGCGTGATCGTGATCGAGGCGATCCTGGGCGACATCGCGCGCCATCTCGGCCTCGACCCGTTGGACGTGCGCAGGCGCAACCTGTACGGCGTGGAAGACCGCAACGTCACGCATTACCGGATGAAGGTCGAGGACAACATCCTGCATCCGCTGCTCGCGCAAATCGAGCGGACCTCCGGGTACCGCCAGCGGCGCGCCGCGATCACGGCGTGGAACGCCAACAGCCCCGTGATCAAGCGCGGCATCGCCCTCACGCCGGTGAAGTTCGGCATCAGCTTCACCGCCACTTTCTTCAACCAGGCGGGCGCCCTGGTGCACGTGTACACCGACGGCAGCGTACAGGTGAACCACGGCGGCACCGAGATGGGCCAGGGCCTGAACACGAAGGTGGCGCAGATCGTGGCCGACGAACTGGGCGTGCCGTTCGAACGCGTGCGTTCCACGGCGGCGGACACCAGCAAGGTGCCCAACGCTTCGGCGACGGCGGCCTCCAGCGGCACCGACCTGAACGGCCGCGCCGCGCAGTTCGCCGCGCGCAACGTGCGCGACAACCTGGCGTCGTTCGTGAGCGGCCTGGACGGCTGCGGCGCGGGTGCGGTGAGTTTCCGTGGCGGGCAGGTGTTCTCGCCCAAGGCCACGCGCAGCTTCGACGAAGTGGTGAAGGCCGCCTACGCCAACCGCATCCAGCTCTGGAGCGACGGCTTCTACCGCACGCCCAAAATCCATTACGACAAGACGACGCTGACCGGCCGGCCGTTCTACTACTTCAGCTACGGCGCCGCGTGCAGCGAGGTGGCGATCGACACCCTGACGGGCGAGAGCCGCCTGCTGAAGGTGGACATCCTGCACGACGTGGGCACCAGCATCAATCCGGCGATCGACATGGGGCAGATCGAAGGCGGTTTCATCCAGGGCGTCGGCTGGCTCACGACCGAGCAATTGATGTGGACGGGCGACGGTAACCTCGCGACGCACGCGCCGAGCACGTACAAGATCCCGGCGACCGGCGACGTGCCGGAGCACTTCAAGATCGAGTTCTGGCCGGAAGCGAACCGCGAAGACAACGTGGGCGGCAGCAAGGCCGTGGGCGAGCCGCCGTTGATGCTGGCGATCAGCGTGTGGGAGGCGCTGCGCGACGCGATCGCGGCGGCGCGCGGCGGCGGGCCAGTGCGGCTCGAAGCGCCGGCCACGGCCGAGAACGTGTTGAGGGCTTTGTCCCCGGCCGCTTCCACGGCCATGCCGTCGCCGTCTTTGCGCTTGCACGCGCGGCGGCTTCGCTCTTTGCCCTGAGGGGCAGCGCAATGCTGTCGGCTTGCCCGGCAGAGCAATGAGCTGCTGGGGCCGCCAACCAGTCGCTTGGGCGACTGCGCCCCAGGGCGGGAAGCGTACGCTGACCCTCCCAAGCTGAGCAAAGGAGACACGCATGAACAAGCCCCTGAGCAGTGTGTTGTTCGCTCTGGCATTCGCACTCGCCGGCTGCGCCGGCACGCCGACCCGGCCGACCGGGTGGGCGCAACCGGAGACGCTCGTCGCGCCCTCGTCATTCGCCGGCGTGCACGGACTCGCGATCGACGCGAAAGGACGGCTGCTCGCGGGCAGCGTCGCCGGCAGCTCGATGTGGTTGGTCGACCGGCAAACCGGCGCCGCCCGCGTGTTCATCCCTCCACAGGAAGGGCAGGCGGACGACATCGCGATCGGACCGAAGGGCGAACTCGCGTGGACCAGCTTCCTGCAGGGCGTGCTGCACTATCGCGAGAACGACGACGCGCCGATCCGCGTGCTCGCGAAGGACCTGCCGGGCATCAACTCCCTGGACTTCGACCGGCGCAATGGCAAGCTGTACGCCTCTCAGGTGTTCCTGGGAGATGCCTTGTGGGAAATCGACGTCACCGGCGCAAAGCCGCCGCGCCCGATCGCCAAAGGCATGGGCGGCTTCAACGGATTCGAGGTCGGACCCGACGGCATGCTGTACGGCCCGCTCTGGTTCAAGCACCAGGTGGTGAAGATCGATCCGGCGAACGGGGCGATCACCGTCATCAACAGCGAGTTCCGGACCCCCGCGGCAGCGAACCTCGATGGCAAGGGCAATCTGTGGGTGGTCGACGCCGTGACCGGCGAGCTGAGCCGCGTCGAGCTCGCCACCGGCAAGAAGACGGTCGCCAAGACGCTCAAGCCGGCGCTGGACAACCTGGCCATCGCGCCGGACGGCACGATCTACATCTCGAACATGGCCGACAACTCGGTCGAGGCGTTCGACCCTGCCACCGGCGCGGTGCGCGTGCTCACGAGTGGTCAGCTGCCGTTTCCGGGGGGTCTCCGCATCGAAGGCGACCGGATGTGGGTCGCCGCGCTGTTCGCGTTCCGCGAAGTCGATCTGAAGACGGGAAACGTGAGCGACCTCAAGCGCATGTGGTCTTCCGACATCGAGTACCCGATGGGAGTCGGCGTGTCGCCGCAGCATCTGGTGCTGACGTCCTGGTTCACCGGCACGGTGCAGCAGGTCGAGCGCGGCACGCTGAAGACGGTCGCGATGGGCCACGGCTTCAAGGCGCCAGTGGATGCGATCCCGATGCCGGACGGCAGCATCCTGGTCGCCGAAATGGCAACCGGCAGCATCCTGCGCGTGAGCGGGCCGGAGCTCAAGCAGCGCGAGCCGGTGGCGCAAGGCCTGAAGACGCCCCTGCAGATGACCATGGGCAAGGACGGCGCACTGTACGTGACCGAGGCGGCCGGCACCCTCACGCGCGTGAACCTCGCCGACGGGACCAAGACAGTCGTCGCCAGCGGCCTGGCCATGCCCAAGGGCATCGCGCAGACGCCATGGGGCACGTTCATCGTGCTCGAGGCGGCCGCGAAGCGCCTGACGGAGATCGACCCCGCCACCGGTGCGAAGCGCAGCGTCGCCGAGAACCTGCCCGTCGGCATGCCGTCCGCCCCGGGAATGCCGCCCATCGGCATGATCACGGGCGTCGCGGTGGACGCGCAAGGCAACGTGTACGCCAGCGCCGACCTGAACAACGCGGTCTACAAGGTGCGGCCGCAGCGCTGAAGGCGACCGCTCAGGGCCTTGTCGCCGGCGCGGCTGCCCGCGCCGGCCGCGATCCGTCAGATCAGCCCGCGCGCCGAAGCCAGCAGGTAGCCGATGACGCAGGACGTGCCGACACCGATCAGCCCCGGCAGGATGAAGCTGTGGTTGATCACGTACTTGCCGATGCGCGTGGTGCCCGAGCGGTCGAACTGGATCGTGGCCAGGTCGCTCGGATAGGTCGGCAGGATGTAGTAGCCGTAGCTCGCCGCGGCAAAGGCGACCACATAGCCGGTCGGCACGCCGATCGACAGCGCCACCGGCACCATCGCGCTGATGGCGGCGGCCTGCGAGTTGACCAGTTTGGAGACGATAAGCAGCGCGATCGCATACGCCCACGGATGCGTCCTCACCACTTCGGACAGGGCGGCCTTCAGCCCCGGCAGATTGGCTTCGAACACTGTGTCGGCCATCCACGCGATGCCGAACACGGCGATCACCGCGATCATGCCGGCGCGGAACACTTCGTTCTTGCCGATGGCAGCCGGATCGGTTTTCGTGAACACGATGATCAGCGCACCGGCGAAAAGCATGAACATCTGGATCGTGAGGATCATCGAGAGCGGCTTGCCAGCGATCATCGGCCGCAACGGCTCGAAGGCGCCCAGCACGGCGACCAGCACGATCGCGCCCAGGAAGATCCACATCGCGAGCCGCTGGCCCGCGCCGAGCTGCTTGCCTATCAAGGTGGTCGTGTCGCCGTAGACGCGCCTGCGAACCTCGGGGTCGGCGATGCGGGCCTGGAACTCCTCGTCCTTGTCCAGGTCCTTGCCGCGGAACCAGCTGAAGATGCCGATCATCAGCACGCCCACGAGTGTCGAAGGAATGGTGACCGACAGCAGCGTGACGAAATCGATCGCGCGCCCGCCGACCGGGGCCTTGGCGAGGAACGCGGCCAGCGAAACCACCGCCACCGAAACGGGACTCGCGAGGATGCCCATCTGGCTGGCGATCGACGCGCCCGCCATCGGCCGCTCCGGCCGGATGTCGTTCTTGATCGCCACGTCATAGATGATGGGCAGCATCGTGTAGACGACGTGGCCGGTGCCGCACATCATCGTCAGCGCGCAGGTCGTGAAAGGCGCGAGCACCGAGACGTATTTCGGGTTGCGGCGCAGGACTTTCTCGGCCGCCTGCAGCATCACTTCCAGTCCGCCCGATGCCTGCAGCGTCGCGGAGGCGGCCACCACCGAGATGATGGTCAGCATGACCTCGACCGGCGGCTTGCCCACCGGCTGCCGGAAGCCGAACACCAGCACGACGATCCCGATCCCGCCGAGCAGCCCCAGGGCTATTCCCCCCTTGCGCGCCCCGTAGAAAAGACAGGCGAGGATCAGGGCGAGTTGGAGGGCGAATTCCATGATGGCGGAGCGTTGTTGGCTGGAGCAAGACCATTGTGCGGCGCAGCAAAAACGCGCGATTGACGTGAGTCAAAGCGATCAGAACTCTTGGTCCGGCCGACTTCGGCTTTGATGGGCTTTCATGCGCGATGCCCTGCGCTTATGCACCGGCGTGGGCGGAGTAGAGTCGCAAAGTGAGACGAAGGAACTGTCATGGCCGACACATCCCGCGCATCCGATCTCGACGCCCTATTGGGCTTCGCGCCCGACGACGACGTACCCGTTCCATACATGAAACGCACGCACGACTGGTACCTCGCGCTAGGCTATGGCAACCCGTACCGCTGGGCGCATTACACGCAGGCGCCGTTCCATCCGTTGCGCAAACCGCTGTCCGAATGCCGGGCCACGATCGTCACCACTGCGGCGCCGTACCAGCCGGGCAAAGGGCCGCAAGGCCCGGGCGCGCCGCTCAGCGCCGCGGGCAAGTTCTATGCGGTGTATTCCGGCGACACCAGCGCAGAGCACGACCTGCGCATCTCGCACGTCGCCATCGACCGCAAGCACACGTCGATGGAAGACAGCGGCACCTGGTTTCCGCTGCCCGCGCTGCGCCGCGCCGTGGCGCAAGGCCGCGTCGGTTCGCTCGCGCCGCGCTTTCACGGCGCGCCGACCAACCGCAGCCAGCGCCACACGCTCGAAGTCGACGTACCGCAGATCCGTTCACGCTGCCGCGCGGACGGCGTCGACGTGGCGCTGCTCGTGCCGAACTGCCCGGTGTGCCACCAGACCTTGAGTCTCGTTGCGCGCGATCTCGAGCAAGCCGGCATTGCCACGGTGGTCATGGGCTGCGCCAAGGACATCGTGGAGCATGCGGGCGTGCCGCGCTTCCTGTTCAGCGACTTTCCGCTCGGCAACGGCGCCGGCCGGCCGAAGGACCCGCAATCGCAGGCGCTCACGCTGGAACTCGCTTTGCTTCTGCTGGAGTCCGCGCCCGGCGCACGCACGACGATGCAATCGCCGCTGCGCTGGAGCGAATCGCATGAATGGAAACTGGATTACTCGAACCCCGGGCGCGTGACGCCGCAGGAGCTGGCGCGCTTGCGCGCCGAGTTCGACGAAGTGAAGAAGGCGGCGAAAGCGCTGCGGGAAGCGGCGACGTAAGGCGCAAAGGCTTCCTGGATTGCGGGTCAAGCCTGCAATGACAACTCGGGGCCTGACCACGCCCGCAGCACCGCCGCAAGTGAATCCACCGGCTGCGCGATCAGCGGCCGCGCTAGAGCCCGCACCATCTCCTGCTCGATGGGGTGGTCCACGAAATACTCGACCGCCGACTGGCCGTCGATACGCGCGAGCGCCAGGCCCGGCAACAGGCTGGCGGCGCGCGCTTCCAGAGCGGCGCGCGGCTCGAACCGCACGTCGCCCAGGTAATTGTTCGCCAGCGTCTCGAATGCCTGCAGCAACTCACCGCGATGCTCCGACAGCAGCACCGACTTGAGCAGCAGGTGATTGAGGCAAAAAGCGATGTCGAACGCCGGGTCGCCGAACCAGGCGCATTCCGCGTCCAGCAGCACCGGCGCATCGGCACCCACCAGGATGTTCTTCGGGCTGACGTCGCCGTGCACCAGCGCGATCCGCGTGCGCGCGGTGCGATCGACCAGGCCTTGCAGCGCCGTGCGCAGGTCGGGGTGGCGCTGCGCTGTGACCAACAGGTACGGCTCCAGCCGCAGCGCGTGGAAATTCTCCAGCGTGTCGAATGCCGCGGCGATCTCGGCGCGGCCGGCGGTCGCGTTGTGCAAGGCGGCGAGCACGTGGCCGACGCGCTCCGCGGTGCGCAGGTCCACCTTCCCTTCCAGCAGTTGCTGCTTCCACAGCGGATAACGCTCGGGCGGCAGGTAGGCCATCGCGAACAGTCCGAGCTGCGGGTCGTGCGCGAGCGGCTGCGGCACCGAGCGCGGCACGATGCCGGCCGCAAGCTGCAGCCACTCCCACTCGTACCGGTTGCGCGACACCGGCGCCCGCCAGTTCAGGCCGACCCGCAATTGCGGCAGCGCGCGCTTGACGCAGATCGTGCGGCCCGGCAGGTCGACCCGCCAGATGTCGGAAGACACGCCGCCCTTGAGCGGTGTCCAGGTCACCTGCTCGCCCTCGCCGGCCAGTCCGTGCGAATGCAGGAAGCGGTCGAGGACCGCTTGGGCCGGCGCGTCGCTAGCGCTGGCCATTCCAGCCTCTGAGCGAGGCGGCGCCCGCGTATTCAGCCCCGCTGTGTTCCTCGATGCGCAGCAGCTGGTTGTACTTGGCCACCGTGCTCGACGTGCGCAGCGAGCCGATCTTGATCTGGCCGGCCACGCTGCCCACCGCGAGGTCCGACATGAACGGATCTTCGGTTTCGCCGGAACGCGCCGAGACGATGGTCGCGTAAGCGGCGTTGCGCGCCAGGGCGATCACGTCGAGCGTCCCGCTCACCGTGCCGTTCTGGTTGGCTTTCACGAGCACGCCATTCGCGACGTTGTCCTGGATGCCGCGCGCCAGGCGCTTCGCATGGGTGGCGAAGAGATCATCGCCGACCAGTTGCACCTTCGCGCCGATGCCGCGCGTCAGTTGCGCCCAGCCGCTCCAGTCTTCCTCGCCGAGCCCGTCCTCGATGGACACGACCGGGAATTCCTCGCTCCAGTCCACCAACAGGGTGACCATTTCCATGGCGCTGCGCTCGATCCCTTCCCGGGCGAAGACGTAGCGGCCCTGCCGCTCGAGCGTCGCCGCCGCCACGTCGATCGCGATGGCAATGTCCTCGCCGGGCGTGAGGCCGGCGCGCTCGATGATCTCCATCATCATCTGCAGGGCGTCGCGCCCGGACGGCAGCCCCGGGCTCAGGCCGCCTTCGTCCGCCAACAGGGTGGGCAGGCCGCGCCGGGCGGCCACCTCGGAGGCCGCGGTGCGCACGCGCGCCAGCAGGTGCAGCGCTTCCGCGAAATTGCGCGCGCGCAGCGGGATCGCCAGGAAGTCCTGCACGTCCATGCCGCGACCCGCGTGCAGCCCGCCGCTCAGCACGTTCATCATCGGCAGCGGCATGACGGGGCGCGCGACGCCGCACAGTTGGTGGATGCGCTGGTAGAGCTGCTGGCCGCAGGCCTGGGCGGCGGCCCGGCACACGGCGAGCGACACGCCGAGGATCGCATTCGCGCCTAGCCGGCTGAGCTGCGGCGTTCCGTCCAAGGCGAGCATCGTCTCGTCGATGCGCCGCTGCTCGAGCGCGTCCCGGCCGCCCAGCGCCTGCGCGATTTCGCGATTGACATGGGACACCGCATTGAGCACGCCGAGCCCGCCATAGCGGCTCGCGTCGCCATCGCGCAATTCGTGCGCTTCCGCCGCCCCCGTGGACGCGCCGGACGGCACGCTGGCGCGGCCCGACGCGCCGCCTTCCAGCCACGCGTCCACTTCCACGGTGGGGCGCCCGCGCGAGTCGAGGATCTGGCGCGCCAGCAGCTGGCGAATCGATGTTTTCATGGCGGGAGCGACCGGTGCGATCCCGCTATTGTGCTTCCCGGCGAATCAGACTTTGGCCGGCGCGGCGTGTCGTTTGACGATCGTTGCATGCGCGGGCGCCGCGGACGCGGGTTTTCGGCCCGACCCGCGCGCGGGCAGCGCCACCGCAACGGGATCGCTGTCCATACCGAGCAGCGAGGCGGCGACGCTCGGGGCGCTGACCGCCTCCTGGAAGGTCATCTTGTCGAGTTCCTGCATGAACGCGTCGACGGCGCGGCGCAGTCCGCGTTTCAGGTTGCACGCCTGGAACACCGCGCAATCGGCTTCGAACGCGACGTCCTGGCACTGGACGACGGCGAAATCCTTTTCCGCCATGCGCACCACCTCGCCCAGCGAGATGCGGTCGGGCGAGCGGGCCAGGCGAGCGCCCCCGGCGCGGCCGCGCGTCGTCTCGATGAAGCCGCTCTGGCTCAGCTCGTTGACGATCTTCATCAGGTGGTTGCGCGAAATGCCGTAAGCCTTCGCCATCTCGTCGATGGTCGCCACCTCGCCGCTGCGGTAGCGCAGTGCCAGGTAGATCATCACCCGCAGGGTGTAGTCGGTGTAAACGGTCAGGCGCATTTCGCCATTCCTCTCAAAGCTATATCCGGTAGTTTACTATTAAAGCCCCCGAACGTGCTTCGGCCCCACCGGTCCGGAGGGTCGATTCTCGGGGCGTAGCAGCGCGGGAGAAGCGCTGTTGCATGAGGCGCGGCGGACTGCTAAGATATATGCACGGTACATCTTTTATGAACACATCCCTGAATCCCACTCCCGCCCAGCCGCTGCCGCACGGGCTGCCCTTCCTGCGCCTGGGCTTTCGCCCCTTCTACTTCGGCGCCGCGCTGTTCGCCGTGGCCGTGATGCTGCTGTGGTTCGGCATCTTCGTGGGCCGGTTGGCGCCCGCCTCCGGGATGACCCCGGTGCTGTGGCACGCGCACGAGATGCTGTTCGGGTTCGCGGCGGCGGTGATCGTCGGCTTCCTGCTGACGGCGGGCAGGGCGTGGACCGGCCTGCCGACCCCGCGCGGGGCGATGCTGGCCGCGTTGTTCGCCCTGTGGGCCGGCGCGCGCGTTGCGGCGTTCGTCGGGCCGCACGCGATCTTCTTCGTGCTCGACGTGGTCTTCCTGCCGCTGGTGGCGGTGTTGTTCGTCAGGGTGCTTTGGCGCGCCGGCAACCGGCGCAACCTCAAAGTGGGCGCCGTCCTCGCGCTGCTGGGCCTTGCCAACCTCGTGTTCCACCTCGCCGCCGCGGGCATCGTGGCGATCGATCCGGTGCGCCCGCTGTACGGCGCACTGTCGCTGATCATCGTGCTGGAGCTGATCATCGGCGGGCGCGTGATCCCGAGCTTCACGATGAACGTGACGCCGGGGCTGAAACTGCAAGGTCCCAGCCGGCGCGATGCGGTGGCCGTCGTGCTCACCGTGTTGGGACTGGCCTGCTGGATGCATGACGGGCCGCGCTACGTGGCCGCGGGCCTATTGGCGAGTGCGGCGATCCTGCACGTCGTGCGCTGGGTACTGTGGGCGCCCTGGGTCACCGTCAAGCGGCCGATCCTGTGGATCCTGCATGTCTCGTATGCGTGGATTCCGGTCGGGCTGGCCCTGCTCGCCGCGGCCGAAATGGGCTGGATCGGCGCGTCCTCCGGCATCCACGCATTGGCGGTCGGCGCCACCGGCGGACTCGTGATCGGGATGCTCACGCGCACCGCGCGCGGCCACACCGGCCGCCCGCTCAAGGTGTCCGGCATCGAGGCCGCCGCCTATGTGATGGTGTTGGCCGCAGCCGTGGTGCGGGTCGCCGCGCCTCTGGTGGCGCCGGCGGTTTACTCGCAGGCGCTCGTGCTTTCCGGCGCGCTGTGGGTTGCCGCCTTCGCGATCTACCTGATCAAGTACACGCCGTGGTTGATGACGACGCGCCTGGATGGCAGCGACGGCTGAGATGCGCCGCCGCCGGCGGTCAGGGCCTGTTCACAGGCCCTAGATCATGCCGAGCTGCAATCGGGCCGCTTCGCTCATCTTCGACATGCTCCACGGCGGGTCGTACACCAGTTCGACCTTGAAATCATCGACGCGCGGCAGCTTTTCCAGCCGCTCGGCCACTTCGCGCATCAATTGTTCGCCCATGCCGCAGCCGGGCGCGGTCACCGTCATCTGGATGAAGACGTGGAAACCGCCGGAGGGCAACGGCGTGAAGTCGCAGGTGTAGACCAGGCCGAGCTCCACGATGCTGCACGGGATTTCCGGGTCGTAGATTTCGCGCAGTTCGTCCCAGACGATCTTGCGCACTTCCTCCTCGGTGGGATGCTCGGGATAGACCTTGGGGGGCATCGGCTCTTTGCCGATCGCGTCGGCATCCACCCCGTCGATGCGGAACAAGGAGCCGTCGATATAGACGCTGTAGCTGCGGCCGAGCTGCTGCGTGATCACTCCGCTGCAGCCTTCTTCCAGCGTGACCTCGTCGCCCGAGGGCACCATCAGCGCCCGGACCGAGCGCTTCAGCTCGACCGGCTCACGCCGTGATGCTTGCATGGCCGGCCTCCGTCGTTATGGTCGCGACGCCGCACGTGTCGCACGTGTCCTTCAGGCATTCGTCCAGCGCGCACCATCCCAGCATCGCGCACTTGATGCGCGAGGGGTGGCGGCGCACGCCCTGCAGCGCCGCGAGCTTGCCCAGGCGCGCCTCCTGCGCGTCGTCCGGCGCGCTCTCGCGCGTCAGCAGTTCGCGCATCGCGGCAATGAGCTGCCTCACCTCCGCGAGCGGCCGGCCCTTCACTGCTTCGGTCATGAGCGAGGCCGAGGCGATGCAGATCGCGCAGCCCTGCCCTTCGAAGGCGATGTCGGTGACCCGGTCGCCGCTCTCGGCCATTTGCACCGAGATCGAGTCGCCGCACAGCGGGTTGTGGCCCGCAGCGCACCGATGCTCGCACTGCAGCCGGCCGCAATTGCGCGGGTGCTTCTTGTGCTCCAGCAGCACTTCCTGGTACAGGTCGTCCAGCATGTTCATGAGAGGCGCTCCTTGGCTGCCGCCAGGGCAGCCAGCAATTCGTCCACATCGGCTTGGGTGTTGTGCAGGCTGAGCGATGCCCGCGCGGTGGCCGGCACGCCGAAGCGCTGCATCACAGGCATCGCGCAGTGGTGGCCCACGCGCACGGCGACGCCGAACTGGTCGAGCACCGTGCCGACGTCGTGGGCATGCACGCCGTCGATCACGAACGACACGGCGCCGATCTTCGGCGCGCCCTGCCCGATCACGCGGATCCAGGGCTCGCGCTCCAGCGAGGCTTCGAGGTAATCCATCAATTGCGCCTCGGCCTGCCCGACGCGATCCCGGTCGAGCGATTCGAGGAAGCGCACCGCGGCGCCCAGGCCGACGGCGCCGCTGATGTTCGGCGTGCCCGCCTCCAGCCGCGAGGGCAAGGCGGCATAGGTCGCGGTATGCAGCGTGACCGTTTCGATCATGTCGCCACCGCCCTGCCAGAGCGGCAGGGCGTCGAGCGCCTCGAACCGGCCGTACAGGACGCCGATGCCGGTCGGGCCGTACATCTTGTGGCCGGAGAAGGCGTAGAAATCGCAGCCGAGCGAGCGCACGTCGACCGGCCCGTGGGCGACCGCCTGCGCACCGTCCACGACGGTGATCAGCCCGGCCTGCCTGGCCTTCGCCACGAAATAGCGGATCGGCACCGCGGTGCCCAGTGCGTTGGAAACCTGCGTCAGCGCGAGGACCTTGGACCGCGGCGACAGCAGTTTTTCAAACGCAGGCCCGTCGAGCGTGCCGTCGTCGCGCACCGGAATGTGGCGCAGCACGGCGCCGCTGCGCGCGCAGGCCATCTGCCACGGCACGAGATTCGCGTGATGTTCCAGCGCGCTCACGATCACCTCGTCGCCCGGCTGCAGCCGCTCGCCCAGGCCCCGCGCCACCATGTTGAGCGACTCGGTCGCACCGCGCGTGAACACGATTTCCTGCACGCTCGCGGCGTTGACGAAGCGGCGCACCGATTCGCGCGCGTCCTCGAACAGCGCCGTCGCGCGCTCGCTCAGCGTGTGCACGCCCCGGTGCACGTTGGCGTGGTCGCGCGACTGGTAGTCGCGGATCGCGTCGATCACCGGCTGCGGCATCAATTTGGAAGCCGCACCGTCGAGATAGACCAGCCGTTGCCCGTGCACCTGCTGCGCGAGCGCGGGGAACACGTCGGCGGCCAAGGCCGGCAGCGCCGGCGCAACCAGGTGCTCGTCACGCTTCATGGACGGCCTCCTGGCGTTGCAGCCCCAGCGCGAGCACCTGCTCCACCGCGAGACGCACGTCGCGCTGGCTGCCCTGGTCGTCGGCCGGCAGCATCTGGCGCAGGAACGCCTCGCACAGCATTGCTACCGCTTCGTGGCGCGCGATGCCGCGCGAAAGCAGGTAGAACAATTCGTCTTCGCGGATGGCCGCGGTCGTCGCGCCATGGCGGCATACCACGTCGTCCGACAGGATCGCCAGGCGTGGGCGCAGGACGATCTGCGCCTGGCCATCCGGTTGCATGGCGCGCAGCAGCTGGTTGGCGCGCACGCCGCGGCGCCCCGGCGGCACCTGCGTTTCTACCTGGGCGGAGGCCTTGCCGCGGGCGGCACCGAGCAGGTTGATGCGCTGGTCGCTCTCGGTGTGGTCGGCCCCATGCACCACCGTGATGTCGAGATCGAGCTGGGAACGCGGCAGCGCCACGCACGCGCCTCTGAGCGTGGCCGATGCGCCCGCTCCGTCCAGCTGGATCCTCTGCTCGGAGCGGAACTGCGCCGGCGGCACGGCCAGCAGGCGCTGCTCGTACGACGCACCCGCGCCGATCTCCACCGTGAGGCGGTCCGCCACGTCGGTTGCGCCGCCGGGCCCGATCAATCGGTAATGCGTCAGCCGGCTGTCCGCGGCGAGCCGGATAAGGACGTCGCGCGGCGCGCCGCCCAGGATGGCGCCGTACTCGCCGAGCGTCTCCATCCAGGTGGAGCTGTGGCCGGCGGCGATGCTGAGGGCGTAGGTCATGCGCTCACTCCGCCAGCGCCGGCTGGGCGTCGCCCACCCATTCGTAGCCGCGCTCTTCCAACTGGTCCACCAGGCTCATGTCGCCGGAGGCCGCGATGCGCCCATCGACCATCACGTGCACGTGGTCGGCGGCAACGTAGTCGAGTAGCCGCCGGTAGTGCGTCACCAGCACGAAGCTGCGGTCCGGGCTGCGCAGCCGGTTGATCGCCGCCGCCACTTGCCGCAGCGCGTCGATGTCCAGGCCGGAGTCGATCTCGTCGAGTATCGCCAGCCGGGGCTCGAGCGCCGCAAGCTGCAGGATCTCGTTGCGCTTGCGCTCGCCGCCGGAGAAGCCTTCGTTGACGTTACGCGACAGCAGCGCGGCATCGAACCCGAGCTCGGCGGCCTTCTCCCGGATCGTCTGCAGGAAATCGTACGCGTCCACCTCGGGCTCGCCCGCCGCCCGTCGCTTCGCATTGACCGCGGCGCGCAGCAAGTAGGTGTTGTTCACGCCCGGCAGTTCGACCGGGTGCTGGAAGCCCAGGAACAGGCCCAGATGGGCGCGCTCTTCGGGCTCCAGCGCCAGCAGGTCCACGCCCGCGAGCTGCGCCACTTCCGCGCTGACCTCGTAGCCCGGCTTGCCCCCCAGCACCGAGGCCAGCGTGCTCTTGCCGGTGCCGTTCGGGCCCATGATCGCGTGCACCTCCCCCGGGCGCACCCGCAGGTCCACGCCCTTGAGCACCTGCTTGCCCGCGACCGAGGCGCAAAGGCCCTTCAGTTGCAGGAGCATTTCCTTGTCCGTATTTGCGTTCATCCAATGGCTCCTTCGAGACTGACGTTCAAAAGGTTCTGCGCCTCCACGGCGAACTCCATCGGCAGCTGCTGGAACACGTTCTTGCAGAAGCCGTTCACGACCAGGTTCAGCGTGTCCTCGGCCGTCAGCCCGCGCTGGCGGCAATAGAACATCTGGTCATCGCTCACGCGCGAGGTGCTGGCCTCGTGCTCGAAATGGGCGCTGGGCTCGGCGCTCTCGATCGACGGGAAGGTGTGCGCTTCGCACTGGCTGCCGATCAATAGCGAGTCGCACTGGGTGTAGTTGCGCGCGCCCTTGGCGGTCTGCGCGGCCTTCACCCGGCCGCGGTAGGTGCTGCGGCCGTGGCCGGCGGAAATGCCCTTGGAGATTACCGTCCTGCGCGTGTTGCGCCCGATGTGGATCATCTTGGTGCCGGTGTCCGCCTGCTGGTGGTTGTTCGACACGGCGACCGAGTAGAACTCGCCGACCGAACCCTCGCCGATCAGCCAGCAGCTCGGATATTTCCAGGTGATGGCCGCGCCGGTCTCCACCTGGGTCCAGGTGATGCGCGACCGCTTGCCGCGCGCATGCCCGCGCTTGGTCACGAAGTTGTAGATGCCCCCGACGCCGTTCGAGTCGCCGGGGTACCAGTTCTGCACGGTGGAGTACTTGATCGTCGCGTCGTCCAGCGCGACCAGTTCCACCACCGCGGCGTGCAACTGGTTCTCGTCGCGCTTGGGCGCGGTGCAGCCTTCGAGGTAACTGACCGAGGCGCCTTCTTCCGCGATGATGAGCGTGCGCTCGAACTGGCCGGTCTTGGCCGTGTTGATGCGGAAGTAGGAGGACAGCTCCATCGGGCACTTGACGCCCTTGGGCACGTACACGAACGAACCGTCGGAGAACACCGCCGAGTTCAGCGCCGCGAAAAAGTTGTCCGACACCGGGACCACGCTGCCGAGGTATTTCCGGACCAGTTCGGGATGGTGCTGCAGCGCCTCGGACATGCTGCAGAAGATCACGCCGACGTCGGCCAATTGCTTGCGGAAGGTGGTCACGACCGAGACCGAGTCGAAGACCGCGTCCACGGCCACGCCCGCCAGGGCCGCGCGCTCGTGCAGCGGAATGCCGAGCTTCTCGTAGGTTTCGAGCAATTTGGGATCGACGTCCGCGAGGCTCTTGGGCGCGCCCGCGCTGGATTTCGGCTGCGAAAAGTACGAAATCGCCTCGTAGTCGATGGGCGGGTGGCGCACGTTGCCCCACTGGGGCGTTTTCATGCCGCGCCAGGCCCGGTAGGCGGCCAGCCGCCAGTCGAGCATGAACTGGGGCTCGTTCTTGCGGCGCGAAATCAGCCGCACCACGTCCTCGTCGAGGCCGGGCGGGATCACGTCGGACTCGATGTCCGTGACGAAGCCCGCTTCGTAGCCGCGGTCCAGCGCACGGTCGAGGGCGTCAGGGGGCGCGGCCCGGTCTTCGGTGGCAACAGTCATGGCGATGGGTTCCTGTTAAATCGACTTAATCGTACATCCGCGATGCATCTTTAGCAAGCCCGCCTGGGCAAGACCGCGTCGGGCGTGAGCTAGATCAATTCGCAAAAATGCAACGGTTGACATCGGGGACGACCTCGGTATGATGCACCTGCTATGCTTCTTTAAGGTCGGCCCAGCCGGCGTTGCGCCGGGGATCGACTCCGGCACCCTCCTCAGTCACAGGAATCCGCATGTCGCAAGTTCACACCCACCTGTCTCCCGATTCGATTTATCCGTTCGACGCGCGCGGCGTCGCCAAGCGGTTTCGCCATGCCGCGATCTTCGGCGCGCTCGATGCGCTCCAGCCGGGCGAGACGATGCGCTTCGTGAACGACCACGACCCGCTGCCGCTGCTCGGCCAGTTGCAGGCGCGCTACGGCGCAGCGGTGAGCATCGAATACCGCCAGCGCGACCCCGGCGCGATCGCGATCGACTTCATCAAGCGCGGCTGATCGGCCGCACGGCGGCGCGGCCCTGGCCGCGCTTTGCACCGGGGCTGCCGGGGGAGCAGAATCGCCGTTTGCGCGTTTCGGCGCGCGACCATCCGCTTGGGCACCCGTCATGGAAACGCGCACATTCCAGATCTATCGCTACGACCCCGACCGGGACGACAGGCCGGCCATGCAGACGGTCGAGCTGGCGCTCGACGGCAGCGAGCGCATGCTGCTCGATGCCCTGATGAAGCTCAAGGCCCAGGATCCGACGCTGTCCTTTCGTCGGTCCTGCCGCGAGGGGGTCTGCGGCTCCGATGCGATGAACATCAACCGCAAGAACGGCCTGGCGTGCATCACCAACATGCGCACGCTCAAGGACCCGATCGTGCTCAAGCCGTTGCCTGGGCTGCCCGTCATCCGGGACCTGATCGTGGACATGACCGGGTTCTTCAAGCAGTACCACTCGATCAAGCCGTACCTGCTGAACGACGCCGCACCGCCCGATACCGAGCGCCTGCAGTCGCCGCAGCAGCGGGAGGAACTCGACGGGCTGTATGAATGCATCCTGTGCGCCTGCTGCACTTCGAGCTGCCCCAGCTTCTGGTGGAACCCGGACAAGTTCGTCGGCCCGGCCGGCCTGCTGCAGGCGTACCGTTTCCTGGCGGACAGCCGCGACGACGCCACCGAGGCGCGCCTGGACAACCTGCACGACCCGTACCGGCTGTTCCGCTGCCGCACGATCATGAATTGCACGGACGTGTGCCCGAAGGGCTTGAACCCTGCGATGGCGATCGGCAAGATCCGCGAGATGCTGTTCCGCCGCACGATTTAGGTCCGTTCAGGCCTGCCCCGCGATCCGGTCCTGCTGCCGCAGCAGCTCCGAGTACGTGTAGTCCACGAAGGCCCGCACGCGCGCATTGCGGCGCAGGTCGGGATGCACCAGGATCCACAGCGCCGCGGAGGCCTCGGGCAGGACCGCGCCGAGGCGGACCAGCTCGCGTTCGGTGTCGGCCACGAAGCAGGGCAGCATGCCGACGCCCACGCCGTCGCGCACCGCCGCCACACGCGCGAGCATCGAGTTGCTGCGCAAGGCGGTGGCAGCGCCGTCCACATGCCGGTCCAGGAGCTCTTCCATCGGGATGCGGGAGCGCGCTTCGTCGGCGCGCACGATGCGGTGCACCGACAGGTTGTCCAGCGACGGCAGCGTGGCCTGCCGGCGCAGGTACTCGCGGCTGGCATAGAGCGCGACCCCGATCGTGCACACGCGTTTGGCGATCACGTCGCCGGCCTGCGGCTGCAGCCCGGCGGGGATCGCCACGTCGGCGGTGCGCCGCGCCAGGTCGGTGTATTCGCTGTCGATCAGCAGATCCAGGCAGAGCGCGGGGTGGCGCTGCGAGAAGCCGGCGAGGATCGGTCCCAGCACCGCCTGCACCACGTCGTCCACCGTCGCGACGCGAATCGTCCCCGACAGCCGCTGGTCGCGCCCGCCCAGGCGGCGCTCGGCCGCGAGGACCTGGGCCTCCATCGCCTGCACGTGTTCGAACAGGTCGCTGCCGGCGGGGGTCAACGCGTAGCCGCGCGGGCTACGGGTGAACAAACTGGTATTCACCGATGCCTCCAGCACCCGCAGCCGGCGCAAAACGGTGGCCGCGCTCGTGTCCAGCGTCCTGGCCGCACCGGACAAGGTGCCCGCGCGCGCCGCGGCGAGAAAGGTCTGCAGCTCTTCCCAGGCGAGGGGCTTTTCATCCATGAAAAACTATTTTGCGTGACAGACCGTTTCTTTTCAACGGCGCCGCGGGCACCATCACGGCCTCGCCATCGCGCGCCGCAATGGCAGAGCTACCGCCGACTCATTGGTAAAAGGAGCTGAGCAATGAAGCAAGTGCAACCCCGCATCCCGCTGATCGCCCGCTGGCATGTCTTGTTCGGATTGGCTTTCGCCGTCTTCGGCATGGCCGTGGGCATCTACATGGCGATCTCGCAGAATCACGTGCCGCACCCGGCGCATGCCCACATCATGTTGCTCGGGTTCGTGGTCTCCGTCATTTATGGCGTGATCTACCGGCTGTGGCCGGCCGAAGCGCCGGCGATGCTTGCGACCGTGCAGACCGTGCTGCACCAGATCGGCGCGACCGTGCTGTCGATCGGCCTGCTCCTGCTGTTCGGCGGCGCCGCGAGCGAGGCCCAGCTGGAGCCGCTGCTGGCCACCGGCTCCTTTTCCGCGATCGCCGGCGCGATCATCATGCTCTATCAGGTGGTGCGTGCCGGCCAGGCGCAGCGCGTGGCCGCACCGGACATGTTGACGCCAGGCCAGGCCTGAAGAGCGCACGATCGGGGTAGTGGCTGCCGCATCGCCGTGCGTGCGCCGCGCACGAGGCGCGGCATGGCTGCGCGGGGAAACTCCGTTGACGCACGCCGGAACGTCTGACATAAGGATCGGGCGTTTGTCCGTTACGCGTCATCCATCCCGAGGAGAAGCCATGGATCGAAAGACTTTCCTGACCTGCGTTGCCGGGGCAGCCGTCGCAGCCGCGGTGCCGCTGGCCGCGCGCGCCCAGGCGATCACGCTGCATGGCGCGTCGCAATTCGGCGACGACCATCCCTTCACCAAGGGCCTGATGAAGTTCGAGGAGCTGGTCAAGAAGTACTACGGCAAGCCCATCAATTTCGTGCTGCACAAGAACAGCGAACTCGGGCTGGAGAAGGACTACTTCGCGTACATGAACCAGGGCATCTCGGTCGATTACGCGATCGTCTCGCCTGCGCACATGGCCACCTTCGCCAAGGCGGCGCCGTTCATCGATGCACCGTTCGTGTTCCGCGACCACGACCAGATGAACAAGGTCATCAAGCAGGACGTGCTCAAGCCGATCAGCGACGAGATCGCGCAGAAGGCCGACGTGCTGCTGCTCGGTTATGGCGGCGGCGGCGTGCGCAACATTTTCGCCAACAAGCCGATCCACAACATGGCCGAGCTCAAGGGCCTGAAGATCCGTGTGCAGGGCGCGCCGATCTGGACCCGCACCTTCGCCGCGGCGGGCATGGCGCCCACCGTCATTGCCTACAACGAGATCTACAACGGCATCCAGACCGGCGTGATCCAGGCCGGCGACAACGAGGCGGCCGGCGTGGAGCAGATGAAGTTCTACGAGGTCGGCCCGAACCTGATGCTCACGCGCCACTCGATCAGCATCCGGCCGATCTGCTTTTCGGGCAAGACCCTGCGCAAATTTCCTGCCGACCTGCAGGCGGCCATTCGGAAGGCCGCCTCGGAAGCGGGCGACTGGGAACGCGAGCTCGAGTCGAGCTCGGACACCGCGATCCTGCAGTCGCTGGAAAAAGCCGGCAAGCTGAAGTTGATCAAGTTCGACGAGCGCGACAAATTGCAGAAGTCGATGGAGCCGGCGCTGGCGGCGTACGCCAAGGAAATCGGTGCGGACGCCATCTACGCGCGCATCAACGCAATCAAATGACGGCACGGTGCGAAACGGCGGAACCCGGTTTCGCCGCTTGCGCGTGCGCGTGACGACTTTTTCCACAGGATGCCGATGCGCAGACTCATAGACTGGCTTTACCGCGCGCTGCAGGCGCTGATCACCTTCCTCATTGCCATCCTGATCGTGCCGGTGACGATGCAGATCGTCTCGCGGTACACCGACCTCATCCCGAATTACATCTGGACCGAGGAGATGGCGCGGTTCTGTCTGATCTGGATCATCATGCTGGGCGCCAGCGTGGCGGTGCGCGACGGCTCGCACTTCGACGTGGACGTGCTGCCGCACCCGAAAACGCCGCACGGCGTCGCGCTGAGCCGCATGGTCGTGCACGGCGTGATCCTGCTCGTGGCGCTGATCTTCCTCGCCTTCGGCTGGCGCTTCGCGCAGTTCGGCTACGACCAGAGCTCCGAGCTGACCGGCATCAACATGGTGACGATCCACATCGCGTTCCCGTTCGCGGCGCTCACCTGGGTCGTGTTCACGCTGGAAAAGTTCTACGACGACATCCAATTGATGAAACGACCGAAAGTGGTGTATGAGCGCGGGTGAAGTCGCCGCCATCCTGTTCGGGATCTTCGCGCTGCTGGTCGTCGTGCGGGTGCCGGTCGCGTTCGCGCTCGGGCTCGCCTGCGTCCCGGTGTTCTTCATCGACGACCGGCTGACCCCGTTCCTGCTGATGAACGAGATGCTCAAGTCGTACAACTCGTTCCTGCTGCTGTCGATCCCGTTCTTCATGCTGGCCGCGAACCTGATGAACACCGCGGGCATCACCGACAAATTGATCAATCTGTCACGTGCCCTGGTCGGCTGGATGCCGGGCGGCCTGGGCCACGTCAGCGTGCTGGTGAGCATGCTGTTCGCCGGCATCTCCGGCTCGAGCACCGCCGAAGCGGCGGGCGTGGGCGGTGTGCTGATCCCGGCAATGAAGAAGCAGGGCTACGACACCCCGTTCGCCGTCTCCCTTGTCGCCTGCGCCGCGGTCATGGGGGTGATCATTCCGCCCAGCATCCTGATGGTGGTGTGGGGCGGCGTGATTTCAGTGTCGATCGGCGGCCTGTTTCTCGCCGGCGTGCTGCCGGGCACCCTGATGGGCATTTCCTTCATGGTGATGGTTTACATCTACGCGAAGCGGCGCAACTACCCGGTGTTCGCCAAACCCACCGGGAAGGAGTTGCTCGCGGCGCTCGGAAACGCGATCCTGCCGATCCTCACCCCGGGGATCATCGTCGGCGGCATCGTCGGCGGCTTCTTCACCCCGACCGAGGCCTCGGTGGTCGCCGTGCTGTATGCCATGCTGCTCGGGGTCTTCATCTACCGGCGGCTGGGGTTGCCGGAGCTGCGCGAAACGATGTACCAGTCCGGCCGCTTCGCCGCGATTTCGCTGTTCTGCATCGGCACGGCGTCGGCGTTCGGCTGGCTGCTCGCCTACTTCCACATTCCGCAGCTGTTCGTGGACATGGTGTCCAAATGGGGCGGCGGCATCGTCAGTGTCGGATTCATCACCGCATTCTGCTTTCTGGTGATCGGCTGCTTCATCGATGCCATTCCGGCGATCATCATCGTGGGCACCATCCTCGCGCCCCTGGCTGCGAGCGTGGGCATGCACCCGATCCATTTCGCGATCATCGGGGTGATCTCGATCGCCTACGGCCTGGTGACGCCGCCCTACGGCTTGTGCCTCATGATCGCCTGCACCATCGGCGGCATCAAGATCAAGGAGGCCGTCAGGGACACGGCGATCCTGTTCGTCCCCATGCTGCTCGTCCTGGTGTTCGTCATCCTCGCGCCCGACGCAATGCTCTGGCTGCCGCGCACGCTGATGCCCAACCTGGTCAAGTGAGAGCGGTGGGGCTCAGCGATGCGAGAACATCGGCTGGCCCGGTACGTCGAGCTGCACCGACAGCACCGAGCCTGATTCGGATTCGGTGATGTACAGCGTCTTGTTGTCCGGGCCGCCATAAGCCAGGTTGGTCGTTGCCAAGTCCGGCGCAGGACTTGATCCGCAGCAGCGGCTCGCCGAGATGGCTGAACAGCCAGACCGTGCCCAGCCCGATATGCGCCACCGCCAGATTGCCGGCGGTGTCGATGGCCAGCCCGTCCGGCCCACCCAGGCCACCCGAGAGCTGGATGAAGATCCCCACCTTGTACGGCGTTCCGTCGGGCAGCATCGGCACCCGCCAGACGCAGTTGCCGCGGGTGACGTTCAGGTACACGACGTTCCCGGCCTCGTTGAGCACGAGACCGTTCGGGCTCGGGATGTTACCCAGCAGGCGATCGAGCCGGCCATCGGCGCGCAGGCGGTACAGGCAGCCGCTCGGGTCATGCAAGCCGGTCAATCCCTGGTCGGTGAAGTACAAGTCGCCGTTGCCGGCGAACACCAGGTCGTTCACGCCCTTGAACCGGTCGAGCGCGGCGCGGTCCAGGTACGGTGCGACGGCCCGCGTGACCGGGTCCACCACCATGATGCCGTGGCGGTAATCGGCCACGAAGAGGCGGCCGTCGGCATGGATCTTCAGGCCGTTCGGCTCACCGTCGTATTCGGTGAACAGCTCGACCCCGCCTTGTGGCGTGATGCGAAAGATCCTCCCCCAGGCCACATCGACCACATAGAGATTGCCCGCGCGGTCGAACGAGGGCCCTTCCAGAAAACAGTCGGTGGGCGCGCCGCCGCGCTGCACGTCGATCCAGCGATTGGTGCGGCCACGGATCCGGAATTCTTCCGGGATGCGCGCGAACACGGAGGTCTGCAGGGCGGGAGGCGCGGCGTACATGGCGGGGCTTTTCGAGGGTGCGATTCAGGGCGGCCCGCCGTCGATGCGCGTCGTATCGCCGACGAATTCCATCGGGCAATACATGCCGCCGTGGAACTGCGCGGCGATCGGATCTTCCGGCGGCGAGTTGGCCACTTCGGCGGCGAACAGCTCGGCGTTGTCTTGCGGCCGGTAGCCCAGGAACTTGGCCGGGGTGTTGTCCCAGCGGTTGCGCAGATTGTTGGACACGCCGTAGACCACGACGAAGTGATAACCGGGATGCTCGACGCAGCGCGATGCGAGGTGCGCCATGTCGCGATGGCTGATCCACGTCAGCAGGTGGCGCGACTCGCTTGGCCGGTCGGAGGCCCGGAACGAGCCGATGCGCAGGCAGGCCACCGACAACGCGTACTTGTCGGCATACAGGCGCCCCACCGCTTCCCCGAATACCTTGGACACGCCATAGCGGCCGTCGGGGCGCGGCTGCACCATGGTGTCGATGAAGGTCTCGCGCCGGTGAAATCCGACCGCATGGTTCGAGCTGGCGAACACCACCCGCCGCACGCCCTGGCGCCGTGCCGCCTCGAACGTGTTGTAGCAGCCCTCGATGTTCATCGGCAGGATCTTCTCCCAGCTATCCTCCTCGGGGATCGCTGCCAGGTGGATGACGCAATCGATACCTTGCATGCTGCGCTCGACAGCCGCCATGTCGCGGATGTCCACCGCGGCGACTTCTTCGCCGGGGCCGGCGGGCGCCTGCGGCGCCACGTCAGTCAGGCGCAACAGCGCATAGCGGCCCTTCAGGTGGGCGCGCAGCGTGCGGCCGATATTGCCCGCGGCGCCGGTGATCAGGACACGCAAGGCGGAGGGTTGGTCGAAGGGCGTATTCATGGAAGGATCGCCTTAAAGGCCGGCCATCCGGAAACCGATCGTCTCCAGCGAACGGGCGAGTGTCTTTTGCTGTTCCGCGCTCAACTCGACGAGCGGCGGGCGCACCGTCCTCCAGGAATCCTTGTTGCCGTACCGCGCGATCGCCGCCTTCATGGCCGGGATCATCGGGAACTTCTGGAATGCGGCGCGGGTGGCGTCCAGCGCGGCCTGCTGCGCATCGGCTTCAGGACCTTGCCAGGACTTGTAGAGGGCCACCATCGGCGCGGGATTCACGTTCCCGGTCGCGGTGATGCAGCCCGCCCCACCGCCGCGCAAGGTGCGCAGCAGGAACACCTCGCTGCCGGCGAACACGTCGAATCCGTCCGGCTGGAACTGCTTGAGCATCGCCTCGGTGTTGCTCCAGTCGCCCGAACTGTCCTTGATCCCCGCGATGGCGGTGGGATAGGCCTTGAGCAGGCGCTCGATCAGCGTCAGCGTGATCGGCACCTGGGCTACCGGGGGAATGTGGTACAGGTAAATGCGCAACCGGCTGTCGCCCACGCGCTCGATGATCTCGGCGTAGTTGCGAAACAGGCCCTCGTCCGAAACGCCCTTGTAGTAGAACGGCGGCAGCATCAGCACGCCGCCCACACCGGCTTTCGTGGCGTGCCGGGTCAGCTCCACGCTGTCTGTGATCGAGCAGCAACCGGTGCCCGGCATCAGGCGCGCCGGCGGGACACCGGCTGCCAATAGCGCATCCAGCAGATGGATACGCTCACCGACCGAGAGCGAATTGGCTTCCGAATTCGTGCCGAACACCGCCAGCCCCACCTCGCTCGCGATCAGCCATTGGCAGTGGCGGACGAATGCCTGCGTGTCGGGGCTGAGGTCGGCTTTGAACGGGGTGAGCACCGGCGAATAGATGCCGCCGAGCTTGTGCTTGACTGCCATGAGTGATATCTCCTTGAGTGATTGGATCAGGCCCACGATCCCGCGGCGTATTGGGCTAGCGCCTCTTCGCGCAGACGAAAGCCCAGGCCGGGCGTGGTCGGACAACGAGTTGAAACGGGCCGCGGTTGATCGCGCCATCGCCGAACCGCCTCGTTGCTGTGAATACATTGTAGGGTCCGGCGGGGTAGCACTTACTTATACTGTGCTCGCGCTGCCTGCCGGCGCGGTAATCAGCGGCGCATTCTCTGCTGCCGATTCGGCGAGGAGTTCACCATGGTGCTATGGGGAGCGATATGCGGGGCCGCCCTGGCGGCGTTGTGGCCGGGATACGCCGGCGACTTACGCATTCTGGTGGGCCTGGCGCTCGGCGGGTTGGCCGGCTGGGGCTTGCAACGGGCAGTGCGCCGGGAGATCAGGACAGCGCTCGCCGGCCGCATCACGGCGCCGCGCGAGGCCCCAGCGCAGGCGCCGGCCGCCGAAGAATTCCAGGCCGCGATGCCGCAGCCCGAACCGGCGACCGCCCGTGAAGTCTTGCCGGCCGCCGCACCGCCGGCCGCGCCGGCTGCGCAAGGCGCGCCGCTAGCCGCGCCACCGCCGCAACCACCCGATCTGGTGACCATCGCCTGGACGCGCGTGCGGGCCTGGCTGTTCGGCGGCAACACCGTCGTGCGCATGGGTGTGCTCGTGCTGTTCGTGGGGCTCGCGTTCCTCGCCAAGTACGCGATCGACAACGCGCTGCTGCCGCCCGAACTGCGGCTGGCCGCGATCGGCGTCGCGGGCATCGCCCTGTTCGCGGCCGGTTTCCGGCTGCGCAGCAGGTCGCCCGGCAAGTTGGCGTATGCGCTCACGCTGCAAGGCGCCGGCGTCGCGGTGCTGTATCTCACGGTGTTCGCGGCATTCCGGCTCTACCAGTTCCTGCCGGCCGGCGCCGCGTTCGCCGCGCTGGGACTGGTGTGTGCTTTCGCTGCCGTGATCGCCGTGGCGCAGAACGCGCCGGCCATGGCTTTCATCGGTTTCGCGGGCGGCTTCGCGGCGCCGATCCTCGTTTCCACCGGGCAGGGCAACCATGTCGGCCTGTTCTCGTATTACCTGCTGCTGGGCGTGGCGATCGCCGTGCTGGCGTGGGTCAAGGCGTGGCGGGCGCTGAACCTGCTGGGCTTTTTCGCGACCTTCGCCGTCGCCACCGTGTGGGGCGTGTTGCAGTACCGGCCCGAAAACTTCGATACGGCCGAACCGTTCCTCATCGCCTTCTTCGGTGTGTACCTGCTCGCGAGCCTGCTGTACGCGCTGCGCCATTCGCTTGCGCCCAAACGCGCGATCGACGCGACCCTGGTGTTCGGCAATCCGATCATCGCGTTCGGCCTGCAGGCCGGGCTGATGCGCGAATACGAATACGGCGCGGCATTTTCCGCGCTCGCGCTCGGCGCGCTCTACCTGGCGCTCGGCTGGTGGATGATGCGCGGCGCTCGCGCCGGCGCCGAAGTTCGCCGCTGGCTGGCCGAATGCTTCGCCGCGCTCGGCCTGGGCTTGGTCACGCTGGCCGTGCCGCTCGCACTGGACGCGCACTGGACCTCGGCGGTGTGGGCGATCGAAGGCGCCGGCGTGTTCTGGATGGGCAGGCGCCAGGGACGCTGGCTGGCGCGCGCCGCAGGCCTCGCGCTGCAGGTGCTCGCCGGCGCCGCGTTCCTCGCGAGCCATGCGCGGCACGTGCCGAGCCCCTGGCCTGTCGCCCATCCGGCGTTCATCGGCGCGCTGATGCTCGCGGTCGCCGCGCTGGGGATCGCCTGGTGGTCGCGCGAGCCGGCCCGCACCGAGGAGCACGACCACCGGTTCGCCGGCGCGTTCGCCGGGTTCGAGCGCGGCCTGTCACCCTTCCTGTTCTGGCTCGGTTTCCTGTGGCTGCAGTACGCCCTCGAAAGCGAGATCAAGCGCACGCAGCTCGACCTGCACGGCGTGGCGCTCCCGGTGTTCGATGCCGCCGCGCGCCTGAACCTGCAGCTCGCCGGCTGGGTGGCCAGTGCCTTCGCGCTGCACTATCTGGCGTTGCCCGCGCGCCGCAGCCCGTGGCCGATTGCCGCGACGCCCGCCTACACCGTGCTGCCCGTGATGATCGTGGCTGCGCTTTCGGGGATGGCGACGCTCCAGCATGTGTTCCAGTCGGGCGGGTGGCTCGCCTGGCCCTTGGTGCTGGTGCTGCATGGCGTGATGCTGCGCCGCCTGGACGCCGGTCCGCCGCGCCCCTGGTGGCCGTGGGTGCATGCGGGCGGCGTGTGGCTCGTGGTGCTGCTCGGCGGCAACCTGCTGGTGTTCGCGATCGGCCAGGCCAAGCTGTGGCAGACGGCCTGGGCCACGGTGATCCTGCTGGTGTCGGCCGTGCTGGTGTTGCTGCTGCTCTCGCGCCGCGCCTGGTTCGTCACGGGCACGCGAACGGCCGGGCGTTGGCCGCTGGACCGGTTCGCACGCGCCTACCTGTGGTTGGCAGCGATGCCGCTCGCAGTGCTGGTCGCGGCAGGCTGCCTGTCGGTGGCCGTGTACTCCGACGGCAACGCGCGTCCCCTGCCCTACGTTCCGCTGCTCAACCCGACCGACCTCGCGATCGCGCTCGGCCTGGGCGCCTGCGCCATGTGGCTCGCGCGCATCCGGGCGAGCGATCTGGCCGTGCCGCTCGTGGCGCGCAACCCGCGCTGGCTGCTCGCTCTGGCCGCCATCGCCTTCGTCGCGATGAACACGGTCTGGCTGCGTATGGCCCATCACTACGCCGCCATCCCGTGGGATGCAGGCCGGCTGTTCGAATCGTTCCTCGTGCAAGCCGGCTATTCCATCCTGTGGACCCTGATCGCGCTGGGGCTGATGGTGGGCTCGCACCGGCGCGGATTGCGGGCGGTCTGGATGCTCGGGGCCGTGCTGCTCGCCGTCACGGTGCTCAAGCTGTTCGTCATCGACCTGTCCAACCGCGGCGGCTCGGAGCGCATCGTGGTCTTCATCGCCGTGGGCGTGCTCATGCTGGTGGTCGGCTACTTCGCGCCGCTGCCGCCGGCGCTCGCGCAGGACAAGGCCTTGCGGGGAGCATCGACATGAATCGCAGCAACCGGTGCACGTGCCTCCTGTCGCTGTGCGCGGCGGGCCTGGTGCTGCGGGCCGGCGTGGCCCAGGCGCAGTCGCCGCGCGAGTTCGCGTGGCACGCGCCGGTGGAGGCGCCCGCGGGCGCGAGCGTGGCAAGGCTCGATGTGCCGCCCGCGGCCCTGGCGCGGCTGCAAAGCCCCGACGCGCGCGACCTGCGCGTCTTCAACGCGGCGGGCGAGCCGGTGGCGTTCGCGTTGCGCGAACCGGTGCGTGCCACGCCGGCGCCCCCGGCACCGCGCACACGCGTCTACGCGGCGCTGCCGCTGTACAGCGCCGCGCCCGGCGCGCTCCAGGCGAAAGGCTCGATGCAGGTGCGCATCGATGAAGCCGGCGCCCAGCGGTCGGTGTGGGTCCAGCTGGGCGGCGGCGAGGTCGCTTCGGGCCGCAAGCTCGATTCGGTGCTGTTCGCCACCGTCAACGAGGAGCAACTGCTCGGGGGCCTGGACGTGCAGGCGGCCCTGCCCGCCAACACGCCGGTGCGCGTGAGCGCGTCCAGCAGCGCCGATCTGGCGCAGTGGACCGCGTTGCCCGTGCGCGGCCGCCTGTACCGGTTCGAAGGCACGGGCGCGCCGGTGAACACGAGCCTGGAGTTCGAGCAGCCAGTGAAGCTCGAGGGCCGTTACCTGCGGCTGGACTGGACCGGCCAGGACGGCGTGTCGGTCAGCGGCGCCGCGGGCATCTTCGCCGCACCTGCGCAGCCACCCGCGCGCGTTCGCGCCGAGTTGCCCGCACCGCAAGCGGCGGATCACGGCACGGTCGAAATCGCCACCGGCTTTCGCACGCCGCTCGCCGGCCTCGCGCTCTCCACGCCGAACGCCAATGCGCTGCTGCCGGTGCGCATCCTCGGGCGCAACGACGCGTCGCAGCCGTGGCGCCTGCTGGGTCAGACGGTCGTGTATCGGCTGGGCGCCGCCGGCAGCGAAGCGGTCAATCCACCGGTGCCGTTGCACGGCGCGAGCGCCTTGCGGCTGCGCATCGAAAGCACGAACGGAGCGGACCTTGCGCGCGCCCAATTGCAGGCCAGTGCGGAATTCGAACCGCTGCGCCTCGTGTTCGTCGCCACCGGCGCCGGCCCGTTCGAGATCGCGGCGGGGCGCGCCGATACGAAAGCCGCCGCGCTGCCGCTGGACACCATCGCATCCACGCTGCAAGGGCGCAAGCTCGAGGACCTGCCGGCCGCTGCCGTGGGTGCCGGCGTCGCGCGAGCCCCCGCTGCCGGGCTGCTCGCGCGCTGGTGGCCGGGCCGTGAGGTACCGGACCGCACCACCGTGCTCTGGGCGGTGCTGATCGCCGGCGTTCTGCTGCTCGGGGCCGTCGCCTGGTCGCTGTTGCGGCAGTTGAAGCAGCCCGCGCCGCGGCAGCCCTGAACTGCCCCGCTCGCGTCGCCGGACAGTGCATGGCGACTGCTGTCGAGCCCGAAGCTCAGCGGTATTTTTCCCGCTTTGTAGGACAAGCTCCCATTTGCCCGTAGGACGCGTTTTCGCGCGTGTCGGCGATTGATTTCTCACAATGAATGGCCGCGGCTGGCTGTTAACTTCATCTACGACTTGGCCGTGTGACTCATGAGGAACAGCTGCGTTTGCGAAACGCAGCGCGCAAGTCCCCGACGAGGGATTTCATGGACCAGCTGCACCGGCGTTCGAGTCGTTCCTGCAGTTTCGGCTTCAACTTCCAAGGAGACGGCACATGGCGAGAATTGCATTGGTCACCGGCGGTATGGGCGGCTTGGGCACGGCCATCTGCGCCCGGCTGGATTCGGCCGGCTACCAGGTGGTCACCACCTATTCACCCAGCAACACCAGAGTCAACGAATGGCTGGCCTCGATGGACGGTCAAGGTCACAACGTGCGCGCCTACGCGTGCGACGTCGCGGATGAAGCGTCCGCGCGGCAATGCGTCGCGCGCGTCGAGAAGGAGGTCGGGCCGGTGGATGTGCTGGTCAACAACGCGGGCATCACACGCGACGCGACCTTCAGGAAGATGGGCAAGCCCGATTGGGACGCGGTGATGCGCACCAACCTCGACTCGGTTTTCAACATGACCAAGCCGGTGTGCGACGGCATGAGCGAGCGCGGCTGGGGCCGCATCATCAACGTGTCGTCGGTCAACGCCCAGAAGGGTGCGTTCGGCCAGGTGAACTACGG
>JAGRPN010000001.1 GCA_019449555.1 Ramlibacter sp. | reverse complement strand
TACATGCTGGCGATCAGGCCCCAGACGAAATCCTTCTGCTCGACGAAGAGCAGCGGTCCGGGCTGCAAGCCCCAGATCAGCAGGCCGCCCAGCAGCACCGCCGCCGTCGGCGAGCCGGGAATGCCCAGGGCGAGCATCGGCAGCAGCGCACTGGTGCCGGCGGCGTGCGCCGCGGTTTCCGGGGCGATCACGCCTTCGATCTGGCCGGTACCGAATTTGGCGCCGTCCTTGGACATCTTCTTGGCCAGCCCGTAACTCATGAAGGAAGCGGGCGTGGCGCCGCCGGGCGTGATGCCCATCCAGATGCCGACCAGCGCGCTGCGCAGCGAGGTCACCCAGTATTTCGGCAGCAATTTCCAGGTTTCCAGCACCACCTTGGGGTTGATCTTGGCGCTCTTGCCGGAAAAGGCCAGGCCTTCCTCCATCGAGAGCAGGATCTCGCCAATACCGAACAGGCCGATCACGCCGATCAGGAAATCGAAGCCGCGCATCAGGTCGGGGAAGCCGAACGTCAGGCGCAATTGGCCCGTCACGGTGTCCATGCCGACCGCGGCCAGCGCGAACCCGATCGCCATCGAGGCCAGGATCTTGAAAGGCGAGCCCTTGCCCATCCCCACGAAGCTGCAGAACGTGAGCAGGTAGACCGCGAAATACTCGGGCGGGCCGAACCGCAGAGCGAACTTCGCGACCAGCGGCGCCAGGAAGGTGATCATCACGACGGCCACGAAAGCGCCGACGAACGACGAGGTGAAAGCCGCGGTGAGAGCGGCGCCCGCGCGCCCGTTCTGTGCCATCGGATAGCCGTCGAACGTGGTGGCCACCGACCACGGCTCGCCCGGTATGTTGAACAGCACGGAGGTGATGGCGCCGCCGAACAGCGCGCCCCAGTAGATGCACGACAGCATGATGATCGCCGATGTGGGCGACATCGTGAACGTGAGCGGCAGCAGGATGGCGACGCCGTTGGCCCCGCCGAGTCCCGGCAGCACGCCGATCACCACACCCAGCACGATGCCGACGAACATCAGCACCAGGTTCATCGGCGTCAGGACGACGGCGAAGCCTTGAAAAAGTGCGCTTAATTCTTCCATGACGGTCTAGCTTCGGTGGGATTCCATTGGGGGGAGGGCGGCGGACTCGGCTCAGTAGCCGAGAAAGCTCAGGGGGTCGAACGCGCCCTTGAACAGCGGCACCTTGAACCAGATTTCGAACATGGCGAAGAACAGCGCGTTCAGGATCACGGCGACGACGATGCTCCTGACCGGCGAATACTTGCCCAGCACGATCATGAACAGGGCGATGTAGATGGCCGAGGCGACGTACAGACCGATCAACTGCACCACGAACACGTACACGGCTGCCGGGATCAGCACCGACAGCACTCGCTTGAACTGCTCGCCGTCAACGAAGATCTCGGTGTCGCGCTTTTTCGTGAACACGGCCTGCACCAGGATGCCCGCGCCGGCGATGCACAGGATCACGCCGATGTAGAAGGGGAAATAGCCCGAGCCGGGGCCATCGCTGGTCCAGCGCGAGCCGAGCGACCAGCTGCCCTGCAGCACGAGCACGCCCAGGCCGATGACGAGCAACGCGACGACGGCGTCGATGACATAAGTGGCGACGCCGATGCGACCTGCGTCGCCGGAAAGCTCGGTTGGCTCCATCAGGAACTCCTATGGGGAAAATGAGACGGCTCCCTCGGCGGGGGCGAAGGCGATTGGAGGGCGGCCCGCAGGCGACACACCTGCGGACTCGCAATCGACCGGGGAATACCGCGTTACTTGGCCAGGAATCCGGCTTCCTTCATCAGCGTCTTGTGAAGGTTCTCCGCGTCTCCAAGCCACTTCTTGAAGTCCTCGCCGGTCATGGACGTCTGGTTGAAGGCGCCCTTTTCCATGTAGTCCTTCCACTCGGGCGTTTCACGGACCTTCTTCAGCAAATCCACGAAGAAGTCATGCTGCTCCTTGGACACGCCGGGCGGCATGAAGATCCCGCGCAGCATGACGTAAGAGGTCGGCACGCCCGCCTCCTTGCAGGTCGGCACGTCGCCCCATGCCATGGTCTCGGTCACTTTCGCGGTGTAGGGCAGCCGCTTCTCGTCGAACACGCACAGCGCTTTCAACTTGCCGGCGCGCCATTGCGCCACGGCCTCGATCGGGTTGTTCACGGACGAGTCGACATGTTTGCCGACCAGCTGCACCGCCACTTCCCCGCCCCCCTTGAAGGGAACATAGATGAACTTCGTGCCGGTGGCCTTTTCCAGCCCCACCGTGAGGATCTGGTCTTCCTGCTTGGAACCGGTGCCGCCCATCTTCATCTTGTTGGGACCGGCGGCCTTCACCGCGTCGAGGTACTCCTTCGCGGTCTTGTACGGCGTCTCGGCGTTCACCCACAGGACGAACTGGTCCAGGGCCATCATGGACACGGGCGTCATGTCGCGCCAGTTGAACGGCACGCCCGTGGCGAGCGGCGTGGTGAACAGGTTCGACAGCGTGACGATGATCTTGTGCGGCTCACCCTTGGCGTTCTTGACGTCGAGGAAGCCTTCCGCGCCGGCGCCGCCCGACTTGTTCACCACGATCAGCGGCTCTTTCATCAACTTGTGCTTGACGACGATGCCCTGGATCAGCCGCGCCATCTGGTCGGCGCCACCGCCGGTGCCTGCCGGCACGATGAACTCGACCGGCTTGGTCGGCTCCCACGCGGCTTGCGCCAGCGGCGCCGCGGCGAGCATCGCGACCGCCGCGACACCGGCGAGCATCGTCGAAATCTTGTTGGTTACCTGCCCTGGACTTCCCATTGCTTGTCTCCTTGGTTGAGTTACTGTCGCAGACTCGAAATACTGGGTCATGCGGACCACAACCCGCATAGTCGTGCCAAGTTGATTCGCGAACTCTTGATGCGGGTCAAGATTGCAAAACTCAGGATGCGGTATGCGGGTTTTTCCGAGTGTACGCGAGCACATGACTCGACAAGGCAACCACGGCCACTGACGAAACAAGACCGCCCGGGATGCTTGTTCAGCATCCCGGGCGGCTTGGTATGGGTGGGGGCGGTCAGGCTTCCTGGGCCGAGCGTGTCATCTGGGCGCGGCGCATCGGCCGCAACACGAACCAGGCCATCAGGGCGGCGACGGCGTTGAGCACGCTCGCCACGATGAACACGGCCTGCCAGCCGCCCGTAGCGGCGGCAAGCACGCTCGACAGGGGCACCAGCAGCGAGGCGGTTCCCTTGGCGGTGTAGAGCAGGCCGGCATTGGAAGCGGCGTACTTCGAGCCGAACGTATCCGCGCAGGTCGAGGGGAACAGGCTGTAGATCTCGCCCCAGGCGAAGAAGACCAGGCCCGTCAGGACCACGAAGGCAACCGGGTCGTGGCCGAATTTGTACAGCGCGAGAATGCCGACGGCTTCGAGGCCGAACGCGATCAGCATGGTCAGCTCGCGGCCGATCTGGTCGGACACCCAGCCGAAGAAAGGCCGGGTCAGGCCGTTCAGCACGCGGTCGATGGCAAGCGCGAACGTGAGCGCCGGCAGCGCCAGGCCCATGATGCTCACCGGCACTTCGGCGATCTTGAAGTCCTTGGCGATCGGGCCGAGTTGGGCCACCGCCATCAGGCCGCCGGCGGCCACGATCACGAACATGAAGTACATGACCCAGAACACGGGCTTGCGCAGCACTTCCGACGGGCTGTACTCGCGCTTGGTCTGCTGCACTTTCGCGGTGGAGGTGCCGCTGATCTTGCGCGCTTCCGGTGCGTGCGTGAGGAACCACGCCAGCAGGAACACGATCAGGCCCTGGCCGATGCCAAAGTAAAGGAACGCGGCTTCATAGCCACTGGACTTGATGAAGGCCGAGATCGGGATGATCGTCAGCGCCGAACCGGCGCCGAAGCCGGCGGCAGTGAGGCCGGCGGCGAGGCCGCGGCGGTCCGGGAACCACTTCAGGGCGTTGCCCACGCAGGTGCCGTACACCGCGCCGGCTCCGATGCCGCCGATCGCCGCGCCGACGTACAGCAGCGTGAGCGTGTCGGCTTGGGAGTTGATGATCCAGCCCAGGCCGCACAGGATGCCGCCCACCAGCACGACCGCGCGCGGGCCGAAGCGGTCCACGAGGTAGCCCTCGACGGGGACCAGCCACGTTTCCGTGAGAACGAAGATCGTGAATGCGACCTGGATCGCGGCGCGGCTCCAGCCGTGGCGGTCGGCGATCGGGTTGACGAAGAGGGTCCAGCCGTACTGCAGGTTGGCGATCATCGCCATGCACACGATGCCGATCACGAGCTGGCTCCATCGGTAATAGGGACTGCGCGCGACGGCTGCTGACCCGACGCCGCCCGCGGCGTTGAAGGGTGCTGTTGCCTCTAGTGACTTCGACATCTGTGTCTCCTGGCCTTCTGTGTCAATGGAACCAAATTGAACGGGTTGAGTGGCGTATGCGTTCGCACGCGCGTTCCGCCTGTGCGGACGGCAGTGATTCTCCGACGCACTGCATTCCCGGTTTCTTGACCGCGGTCATTTTCTCGGGTTATTACTTATGAAGAGAAACGTCGCGAGCGCACGCGTGCTAACGATCGCGGCCGCGGAACGTACACCATGCGTGCTAGTTCGCGGGTGGCATGCTAACGATCGGATGAATTGCAACAAGATCCTGCGAACCCCATTCGAGGTTGCATGCTAACGATTCGCGCGCCGCGGCCTCCGGGCGCGGCGCCTGCCTGCCGAAGGTGCGCGGTTGGCCTAAAATGGCTGCGCGCACTCCCTACGCAGTGCACAGGAGAGCCGCCATGTGGACCCTGACCTGTGTTTTCCGGGCCTTCCACCGTGCTGCCGTGCGAGCCGAAGGCACCATGCTGGGCGAGTTGTTCCGGGCCACCCCGCTCGGCATCCTCACCGCCGCCCTGAAGGGGGCGGCGCCTCCGCCGGCGGGACGCTGACGGCTCGGGATCAGGTCCCGGTCGGGCAACCCGCCAGCACCGGTTCGCCGAGCGTGGCTGAATTCGCCGCGGGCGGGCTGATGAATGGCAGCGGCTCGGTCTCGGGAGTGCCTCGTAACCGCACGTGTCCGCGCTCCTCGCGCATGGTCCTGGCCAGCAATTTGACCAGCGCATAGACCGTGTCGATGTGCGGCGTCGGCGTGCCGGTCAGGCGCCCGAGCTCGGCCACCGAGCCCACCAGCGCGTCGATCTCCGGCGCGCGCCCGTACTCGATGTCCTGCAGCATGGACGTCTTGTGCCTGCCGACTTTCTCCGCTCCGGCGATGCGCTTCTCCAGGCTCACGCGGAATTCGATCCCGAGCTTGTGCGCGATCTCCTGCGCTTCGCGCATCATGCTCGCGGCGACCTCGCGGGTCGGCTCGAACCGGCAGATGTCCACCAGCGTGGAGTGCGTGAGGCTGCTGATCGGGTTGAAGGTGAGGTTGCCCCACAATTTGAGCCAGATCTCCGAGCGGATGGTGTCCAGCACCGGCGCCTTGAAGCCGGCCTTGACGAAGGATTGCGAAATACGGTTGACGCGTTCGCTGGCGCGGCCGTCCAGTTCGCCCACCGGGAAGCGATCGCCCTCGATGTGACGGACGACGCCGGGTTCCACCAGTTCCGCCGCGGGGTAGACCACGCAGCCGATCACGCGCTGCGGCGCGATCAGCTCGGTGAGGACGCCGTGCGGGTCCACGCTGTGCACGCGTGAGCCTTCGAGCGGGCCGCCATGCCGGTGGAAGTACCAGAAGGGAATGCCGTTCTGCATCGTCACCACTGGGGTCTCGGGCCCGAACAACTTCGGCAGTTCCTCGGCGATGTCGTCGACCTGGTGCGCCTTGACGGCGAGGATGACGAGGTCCTGCGGGCCGGCCTGCGCGTAGTCGTCGGTCGCCCTGACGCGATCCGCGACATGCTCGGTGCCGTCCTGCATGATGAGCTTCATGCCCTTCTCGCGGATGGCGTGCAGGTTGCGCCCCCGCACGATGAATGTGACGTCCTCGCCGGCCAGCGCGAGTTTCACCCCGACGTAGCCACCGATCGCCCCGGCCCCGATGATCGCAATCTTCATGCACCTTCTCCTAAGTTGAAAATCCTATTCGAATCGGTTGCCGAGCTTGCCGATGCCGGCGATCTCCACTTCGACGGTGCTGCCCGGCTTCATCGAACCCACGCCGATGGAAGTGCCGCACAGGATGATGTCGCCGGGGTACAGGGTCATGTCCCGGGAGATCAGGCTCACCAGTTGTTGAACCGAAAAGCGCATGTCGCTGATGGGGTAGTCCTGCCGCAGTTGCCCATTCAGCGTTGTCTTGACCACCAGCTGCGACGGGTCCAGTCCGGTCGCGACGGCGGGCCCCAGGGGGCAGAAAGTGTCGAACCCCTTGGCGCGCACCCATTGGGCGAACGACGCGTCGCGGTTCAGGATCTCGGCGTGCGTCACGTCGTTGGCGCAGGTATAGCCCAGCACGTGCGCGAGCGCGTCGCGTTCGGCCACTTGACTGCAGGTCTTGCCGATGACGATGGCGAGCTCGCCTTCGAAGACCACCTTGCCGCCGCACGGCGGATTGCGGATGGTGGCCCCCGGGTCGAGGTAGGAGTTGGGCGACTTGATCAGGTACAGCGGCTCGGCCGGGATCGGCAGGCCGAGCTTTTCACCGAGCGCGTGGAAGTTGTTCCACAGCGCGATCACCTTCCCGGGCCGCACCGGCATCAGGAGTTGCACGTCGGCGAGCGGCAGCAGGCGATCGGTCGGCACGGCACCGCCGAACATGTCGCCTTCGCAGACCCTGACCCGCTGGCCCTGCAGGGTGCCGAAGCCGGTGGAGTCTCCGTGCCTGAAACGCACCCAGTGGCTGGTCATCGCGGGCCTTTCGTCAGGCGGCCGCGCGGGCCGGTGCGCCGGGGATGCGGCTGTGGCAGGAAGCGGCCGCGCGATTGCCGGCCATCGTGGCGTAATAGCGGGCCTTGGCCGTTTCGATCGCGTCGGCGAGGAAGTCCGCGTCGTACGCGCGCAGCAGGTGCGGGTGCTCGGTTTCGAGGTAGGCGCGCACGCCGTCGCGGCCCTGGGCGGGCAGGCAGGCGAACGTGACCGGGTCCCAGTGCCAGTTCAGGCCGAGTTCCTCGAACGCGGCGTTGTAGGCCTGGCGATGAGCCTCGGTGGCCTGGTCGGCCGAGATGGGTGCATGCAGGACTTGAGCCATGAGGGTTCTCCTTCGATGAGTTCGATGCTCTTGAGGTGTTCGCCGGTGCGGGTGGCAGCGGCTTGACCTCAATGTAGGCAGAACCAAGGATAAATAACAGTTAAAGTATTTGATGATTTTGATAATCTATAGGTTATGGAAATAGGAAGGCTCCCGGAATGAAGAACGCGACCCTGCGCCAGCTCAAGGTGTTCGAGTCGGTGGCGCGCAACCTGAGCTTCTCGCGCGCCGCCGAAGAGCTGCACCTGACCCAGCCCGCGGTGTCCACGCAGGTCAAGAAGCTGGAAGACCATGCGGGACTGCCGCTGTTCGAGCAATTGGGCAAGAAGATCCACCTCACGCCCGCGGGCGTGGAGATGCTGCATTCGGGCCGCGCGATCATCCAGCAGTTCAAGGAACTCGAAGAGGCGATGACGCAGTTCAAGGGGGTGTCCGGCGGCAAGCTCAACGTCGCCGTGATCAGTGCCGGCGACTACTTTTTCCCGCGGTTGCTGGTGGAGTTCGCGAGCCGGCATTCCGGCGTGACGCTCGACTTCAACGTATGGAACCGCGAAGAGCTGCTCGAGCAGCTGGCCGGCAACCTCACCGATCTGGCCATCATGGTGCGCCCGCCGCTGGACATGGACACCGTGAACGAGGCGTTCGCGCCCCACCCTTACGTGATCGTGGCGGCGCCGGGCCATCCACTGGCGGGCCGCAAGCGGGTGCCCGTGTCGCGGCTGGCCCGCGAGCCCTTCATCGTCCGCGAGAAAGGCTCGGACACCTGGAACTCGATGCAGGAGGGCTTCGGCCGCCATCTGGCCGAACTCAACATCGCGATGGAGATCAAGAGCACCGAGACCATCAAGCAGGCGGTGATGGCCGGCATGGGCGTGAGCTTCCTGTCGGCGCACACCATCAGCCGCGAGCTGCGCGCGGGCAGCCTCGCGGTGCTGGACGTGCAAGGTTTCCCGCTGATGCTCCATTGGTACGTGGTGCACCGCAAGGCCAAGCGGCTGCCGCCCGTGGCCCAGGCGTTCAGGAGTTTCCTGATGAACGACGGCGCGGCGCTGATCGAGCAGACGATGGGCGGTGCCGCCCAGCGCGTCAAGCCGCCGAAATGACGAGCTTGCGTTCGCGGGCGAATTCGCCCGCGTTCATCTTGCGCCCGCCTTCGGGACGCAGTTTGAGGACTTCGATGCGGCCGCCCTGCGAGTCGATCACGATCGAGTTGTCCGTGATGCCCACCACGTCGCCCGGTTTGCCGCGCACGCCGCTGAACTTGCCGACCGGGTGCTTGCGGGCGTCGTAGATCCAGGTGCGCACGCCGCCCAGGACCGTCCACGCGCCGGGCGCCGGATTGCAGGCGCGGATCAGGTTGTAGACCTGGTCCACGTGGTTCGCCCAGTTGATGCGGGACTCTGCCTCGTGGAACCAGCCCTCGTAGCCGGCCTGCGCCTCGTCCTGCTGCCGCTCTTCGTGCCGGCGCTGGGTGACCAGGTCCGCGGCTTCCAGCAGCGCCGCCACGCCCATCGGGAACAGCTTGTTGAAATACAGCTCGCCCAAGGTCTCGTCCGACCCGATGGGGCAGGACTTCTGCAGGATCACCGGGCCCTCGTCGAGGCCGTCGGTAGGCCGGAAGATGCTGATGCCGGTCGCCGTCTCGCCGAGCGCGATCGGCCAGCTGATCGAGGAAGGCCCGCGATGGCGCGGCAGCAGCGACGGGTGGAACTGGATCGTGCCGCAGCGCGGGATGTTGACGAACGACTGCGGCGCGAACTGCAGCACGTACGCCATGACGCCGATATCGGCATCGAGCTCGCGCATGGCCTGTTCCGCGTAAGGGCTGCGCAGGCTGCTGAACTGGTAGACCGGGATGTCCCGCGCCTGCGCCGCCTCGCGCAAGGCGTCGAGCTTGGCCCCGGGTTTTTCGGGCATGCAAAAAACGCCCGGGACCGAGTCGCCGCGTGCCAGGAACGCCTCGAGGGCCGCTTTGCCGAACTCCTGCTGTCCGATGATTGCGATTCTCACGGTGAGGTCTGGGTTGGTTCGATAAGGCTGAGCTTAGCGCAGCAGGAAGTATCCGGCGAGCAAATAGAGGAACACGCCGAAGAGTTTTCGCATCGGCTGGATGTCCATGCGATGCGCGGTGCGGGCGCCCAGCGGCGCCAGGCTCATGCTGGCCAGCGAGATCACGACCAGGCCCGGCAGGTAGATGTAGCCGAGGGAGCCGGCGGGCATCTGCGGCAGGCCGCGGCCGGCCCACATATAACCCAGGGTGCCGGCGAGCGCTATCGGAAAACCCAGCGCGGCGGAAGTGCCGACCGCGTCGTGGATCTTCACGTTGCACCAGGTCATGAACGGCACGGAAATGAACGCGCCGCCGGCGCCGACCAGGGAGGACATCAGCCCGATCAGGCTGCCCATGCCGAAGGTGCCCAGCGTCCCGGGCATGGCGCGCGTGGCCGCGGGCTTGCGGTCCAGGAAGATCCGGGTCGCCGAATAGGCGACGAACAACTCGAAGAAGACGCTGAGCACCTTGACGTGCAACGCGACCTCCACTTGCGCGCAGATTATCGATCCGAGCAGGATGACCTGCGAGAGGATGATAAAGATCGTCCACAGGACGG
>JAGRPN010000142.1 GCA_019449555.1 Ramlibacter sp. | reverse complement strand
GTCCACGCCCATTTCGCGGAAATGGCGCTTGACGCTTTCCCACGCGCCGCGCGCGGTGATGCCCATCACCTTGTGGTCGTAGCCGACGCTGCCGCCCGACGCGAACGCGTCGCCCAGCCAGTGCCCGTACTCGTGGCTCACCTCGTTGGCATAGTCGGAGAACGTGGCCGTGCCCTTGTCCGCCGCGACGACCAGATAAGGATCGTCGACATCGACGCGCACCACCAGCGGCGGCGGCACCGCCTTGCCCGCGACGAGGTTGTCGGTCAGGTCGAGCAGCCCGCGCAGGTAGTCCTGGTAACAGGCCACGCCTTCCTTCATGAACGCTTCGCGATCGGCGGGCGGCGGGGCTTTCTTCAGCACGAAGCCGCCCTTGGAGCCGACCGGCACGATCACGGTGTTCTTCACCATCTGCGCCTTCACCAGCCCCAGCACCTCGGTGCGGAAATCGTCGGGCCGGTCGGACCAGCGCAAGCCGCCGCGCGCGACCTTGCCGCCGCGCAGGTGGATGCCCTCGAAGCGCGGCGAATACACGAAGATCTCGTACAGCGGCACCGGCTGCGGAACGCCGGGAACCTGGGCCGAATCGAGCTTGATGCTCAGGAACTGGCGGCGCGGGCCCGGCGCCCCGGAGTGGCCGACCCCCGTGCGCCAGAAGTTGGTGCGCAGCGTGGCCTGCACCAGCGCGAGCAATTGCCGCAGCACGCGGTCTTCCGAGAGGTTGCTGACCTTCTCCAGCGCCTGCTCGATGGCGCTCACCTGCGACGCCGCCGCCTGCGCATCCGCGCGCTGCGGGTCGAAGCGCAACTTGAACAGGCTCACCAGCATGCGCGCGATGCGCGGATGCGCCGCGAGCGTCGCGGCAATCGTCCCCTGCGATTGCGCGAAGCCGATCTGCTTGAGGTACTTGGCATAGGTTCGCAGGACCACGACCTCGTCGGCCGCCAGGCCGGCCAGCAGCACCAGCCGGTTGAAGTCGTCGCTTTCCACTTCGCCGCGCAGCACGCGCGCGAACGCGTCCTCGAACAGGCGCGCGAGTGTTTCGGGCTCGATCTCGCCGGTGACGGGCGCCTGCAGTTCGAAGTCGTGCAGCGAGATCGCGTCGCCGGCGTCCTGCGCGCCGATGCGATAGCTGGCCTCGCCGATCACGCGTGCCCCCATGTGTTCCAGCATCGGGAGGCTGTCGGACAGCACGAGGGGCGGCCCGCGCCGATACACCTTCAGCCCCAGTGCGCCGGGATCCGCGCCGCCTTCCTGGTACAGCGCGAGCGCCAACGGTTCCTGCGCCGACAGCGAACGCAGCTTGAGCACGTCCGGCACGGCGCTGCGCCCCGGATTGCGGTCGCGGTAATCGGCGGGGAAGGCCGCACTCCACTGCTTGAACAGCGCCAGGCCGGCGCCCTCGCCCTGCGCCGTCACCAGCGCGTCGCGCAGCTCGTCGTCCCAGCGCCGCGCCGCGACGGCGAGCCTGCGCTCGATGTCCTTGCGCTCGAAGGCGGGGACCTGCCCCGGCTTCGTGCGCACCCGGAAGTGGATGCGCGCCAGCACCGCTTCGCTGAGCATCACGTCGAACTCGGCGCTGGTGCCGTCGAACGCGGCCATCAGGATGCGCTGGAACTTGACGCGCAGGTCGGTCGAATAAGCCTCGCGCGGCACGTAGATCAGGCACGAGATGAAACGGTCGAACGGATCGCGCCACAGGAACAGGCGCAGCCGCTGCCGCTCGCCCAGCGCCAGGATGCCGAGCGCCGTCTCGTACAGGTCGTCGTCGGACATCTGGAACAGGTCATCGCGCGGATAGGTCTCCAGAATGTGGTCCAGCGCCTTGGCGAGGTGGCCGCCTTGCGGCAGGCCGGCGCGGCGCGCGATCGCCTCCACCTTGCCGCGCAATAGCGGCGTCTCGTTCACCCGGGCGCTGTACGCGGTCGACGTGAACAGCCCGATGAAGCGGTGTTCGCCGATCACCTCGCCGCGCGCGTTGTAGCGCTTGACACCGATGTAGTCGGTGTAGCCCGCGCGGTGCACGGTGGAACGCGTGTTGGCCTTGGTCACCACCAGCACCGGCAGCGGCGACCGCGCGAGCGCCCGGGCCTGCGGCGGCAGCGCGGAGAAACTGGCGGAGAGCTTTTCCTGCACGGTCTCCCTCAGCAAGCCCAGGCCGCTGCCGGTCACGAGTTGCAGCGCCTGCTCGCCGGCGTCCTGCACGAGGTCGTGCTGGCGGTAGCCGAGCAGTGTCATGTGGTCGTCCGCGACCCACTGCAGGAACGCGCGGCTTTCAGCGACGGCGGCCGGCGGCAGGCCGGCGGGCGCGTGCTCGAGTTCTGCGATCGCATCGTGCAGCTTCGCGAGCATGGGCTTCCAGTCGCCGACGGCCGAGCGCACGTCGCCCAGCACGCGCTCGATGCCCGCGGCCAGCGCGTCGCGCTGCTCGGCATCGAGCAGGCGGTCGATCTCCACGTGCATCCATGATTCGCGCACCGTGCCCGGCGCGGCATGCGAGGCCGGCCCGATCGATTCGAGCTTGCCTCGTGCATCGCGCTGCACGGCAAAGATGGGGTGCACGATCAGGTGCAGGGTCACGCCCTGCCGGTTGATTTCGAGGCTGGTGGAATCGACCAGGAAGGGCATGTCGTCGTTGACGACTTGGATCACCGAATGGCGCGACCACCAACCATCCTCGCCGGGCGTCGGGCTGAAGATCCGCAATTTCGGCCGCCCCGGCTGGCGCACGTCGCCCAATTGCAGGTGCGAGAGCAGCGCGCCCAGCAGGTCCTCGGGCGTGCGCTCCGCCAGGTCCTCCGCGTCCAGCCGGTTGAAGTACTCCGGCGCGAAAGCTTCGAGCACCTTGCACTGGTGGGCTTCCAGCCGGGAAGCGGCGAGGGCCAGGACGGCGTCCAGGCGGTTGTGCAGGGCTTGGGTGGCGGCATTCATGGGGGATCCCCTTCTTCGTTGTCGGCGCACGGCGGGCGTGGCCGCGCTTCGGGTGCGCCACTTCGCACTCTAGAGGTCCGGGCCGTGAAGCGCAAATGCCGGATCCGCGGCGCTCCATGCAAAGAAGGCATGCTCGAGCACGGCTGCAGAAGCAGATTGAATCCGGGATTCGAGGCGCTGATGCGATGTCGCCGCCGGATGAGGCCCGCGACGGCGGGCCATCGCTTACCTGGAAGCGAGGAACAGCGCCTGCAGGTCGCTCAGGAAGTCGAAACCGCGCTCGGTCGGCCGCACTCGCACCAGGTCGCGTTCGATCAGCCCCTTGCGCTCGGCCTCCTGCAATGGCTGCTCGATGGCACTGAGCGCGAGCCCGGTGCGCTCCATGAACTGCGCCAGGGCGAAGCCTTCACGCAGGCGCAACGCGTTGAGCATGAACTCGAACGGCAGCTGCGCGCGGGCGACCTCGTCGTCCTGCGCCACCGGCTGTCCGGCCAGCGCGTTGTCCATGTACAGCCGGGGTTCACGGTAGCGCACCTGCCGCATCACGCGATGCGCGAAGCTGATCTTGCTGTGCGCGCCGGCGCCGATGCCCAGGTAATCGCCGAACTGCCAGTAGTTCAGGTTGTGGCGGCAACGATGGCCCGGCTTCGCGTAGGCCGACACTTCGTAGCGCTGCAGGCCCGCGCCGCCCGTCATTTCGGTGATGCGGTCCAGCATCGCGTACGACAGGTCTTCGTCGGGAACGCGCGGCGGGAACTTCGCGAAATACGTGTTCGGCTCGATGGTGAGTTGATACACCGACAGGTGGGGCGGCATGAGCGCGAGCGCCTGCACCATGTCGCGCTCCAGGGCTTCCATCGTCTGGCCGGGCAGCGCATACATCAGGTCGAGATTGAAGGTCTCGAAGGCCACCGCCGCTTCTTCCACCGCCGCGATCGCCTGGGCGCTGTCGTGCACGCGCCCCAGCGCCTTCAGGTGGGCGTCGTCGAAACTTTGCACGCCCACGGACAAGCGGTTCACGCCGGCGTGGCGGAACGCGCGGAACCGGTCCTTCTCGAAAGTGCCCGGATTGGCTTCCAGCGTGATCTCGCAATCGGCGGCGAGTTTCAGGCGCGCGCGCAGGTCGCCGAGCAGCCGGTCGATGGCCTCGGGCGAAAACAGGCTGGGCGTGCCCCCGCCGACGAAGATGCTGTGGACCGTGCGGCCCCAGATCAAAGGCAGCGCCGCTTCGAGGTCGGCCGTGAGCGCATCGAGATAACGCTGTTCCGGCACTGCGCCGCCGGCGCGATCGACCTCGTGCGAATTGAAATCGCAATACGGGCATTTCTTCAGGCACCACGGCAGGTGCACGTACACCGACAGCGGCGGCAAGGCGCCCAGGTGCAGCGTGCCGGGCCGCAGGTAGTGCTGGATGTCCTTGAGCGGCATCACGCCTCCAACCCGTCCAGCCAGCGTTCGCGAATGAGCGCGAGCATCTGCCGCGCCGCCTTGCCGCGGTGGCTGTTGGCGTTCTTCACCTCGACCGGCAATTGCGCGAACGTCTTGCGCAATTCGGGGATGTACATCACCGGGTCGAAGCCGAAGCCGTTGCTGCCGGAGGGCTCGCGCGCGATCTCGCCGACGGCGCGGCCGACGGCGATCAGCGGCTCGGGATCGTCGGGCGTGCGCACCGCGACCAGCGTGCTCACCAGCGCGGCGCGGCGATTGCGCTCGTTGCGCAGTTGCTCGAGCAGCGCCGTCACGTTGTTCGCGTCGCCCTTTTCGTAGCCGAACTGGGTCGCATAGAAGGCGGTGTCGACGCCCGGCAGTCCGCCCAGCGCGTCCACGCAGAGCCCGGCATCGTCGGCGATGGCCGCGAGCCCGCTTTCGCGCGCGGCATGGCGGGCTTTGGCCAGCGCGTTCTCCACGAACGTGCGATGCGGCTCCTCGGCTTCGGGGATGCCGAGGTCGGCCTGGCGGATCAGCTCGATGCCCAGGGGCGCGAACATCGCCTGCAGCTCGGCGAGCTTGCCGCGGTTGTTGGAGGCGAGGACGATTTTCTTGAGCATGGCCGATTTTCGCGCGAGAAGCACGGCCCCACGGATGCGGGGTTACGTGCTCAGCGCCTTCTGCTGGAGCATCACCAGTTCCGCGATGCCCTTCTCGGCCAGCCGCAAGAGCTCGTCCATTTCCGCGCGCGTGAAAGCCGCGCCCTCGGCCGTGCCCTGCACTTCGACATAATGGCCGGCGCCGGTCATGACGACGTTCATGTCGGTGTCGCAGCTCACGTCCTCGACGTACTCCAGGTCGAGCACCGGCACGCCTTGCACGATGCCGACCGACACGGCGGCCACCGGGCCCAGGATCGGCGAAGCGGCCAGTTTGCCCTCGGCCAGCAATTTCGTGACCGCGTCCTGCGCCGCCACGAACGCGCCGGTGATGGCCGCGGTGCGCGTGCCGCCGTCGGCCTGCAGCACGTCGCAGTCGATCTGGATCGTGCGCTCGCCCAGTGCCCTGAGGTCGAACACCGCGCGCATCGAGCGCCCGATCAGGCGCTGGATCTCCTGGGTGCGGCCGCTCTGCTTGCCGCGGGCCGCTTCGCGGTCGCTGCGGGTATGGGTGGCGCGCGGCAGCATGCCGTACTCCGCCGTGACCCAGCCTTCGCCGCTGCCGCGCTTGTGCGGCGGGACCTTGTCTTCCACCGAAGCCGTGCACAACACCCTGGTGTTGCCGAATTCGATGAGGACCGAGCCCTCCGCGTGGATGGTGTAGCCGCGGGTGATGCGCACGGGCCGCAGCTGGTCGGGGGCGCGTCCGCCGGGTCTGGAGAATGAAGTCATCTGGTGCAGGTCATTGGAACGCGCAACGCCTGCGCCCGCTGCGTTCAGGTCTGCGCGTATTTCAGTCGTTGGAGGTCCGGCTGTCAGGTCTTTCTGGCAGCGGAGCGGCGGATCGCCTCGTTGATCTCGGCGATCGAACGCTCGATCGCGGCGTCGTCGAGGTCCTCGACCACCGTGTCGAGCACGCCGGCCTGGATCGTGGAAGCGAACACGCCGTCCATGATGCTGTCGGTGGAGATGCCGCGGGTGGATTCGAACGAATCGGGCGTTTCCCACTCGAGCGCGATCACCGTCACGTTGTCGCTCTGCTCGCCGCCGTTGCGCAGCGCCAGCTCCACCAGGTCGGGCACCGCATCTGAAACGGGCTTCGTGCTCAGGTCGCGCACGATGTCCATGTCGTTCAGGCTGCCCCACAGCCCGTCGGAGCACAGCAGGATCTTGTCGCCCTGCTGCAGCGTCACCGGCCCGGTCACGTCGAACACGGGTTTGGTCGGCGAGCCCAGGCACGTGAAGAGGATGTTGCGGTTGATGCGGTCGATGCGAACCACGCCCGAACCGCTCTGCTGCTCGAGGTACGAGTGATCGCGCGTGCGCGTGAGCAGTTCGCCGTCGCGCACGATGTACAGGCGCGAATCGCCGCAGTGCACCCAGGTCGCCGAGGTGCCCTGCACGATCGCGGCGACCAGCGTGGTGCGCGGCGTGTCCAGCATGCCCTTCTCGCTGGCATAACGGATGATCTGGTGGTGCGCGGCCATCAGCGACGTCGACAGGAACTCGTTGACGTCGCGCACGATCGGCCGCGCCTCTTTCTGGTACAGCGCCGAGATCGTCTGCAGCGCCAGCTGGGCCGCCACCTCGCCTTCCGGGTGGCCCCCCATGCCGTCGGCGAGCACGAACAGCCCCGACTCCCGCGTGTAGCAATAGCCCATGCGGTCTTCGTTCTTCTCGCGCCCGCCCTTGCGGCTGACCTGGAAGACTGAGAACTTCATTCAGCTGGCCCGGTTCATTTCGCGCGCGCCCCGAAACCGGTGGCGGCGCGCTTCACGTTCTTCTTGGTGTCCGACACCATGTTGTCGAACTGCAGGCGCATCTTCTCGCCCACCGACAATTTGGTGTAGCGGCGCTCGCCTTCGCGGCTGAGCTCCTTTTGCAGGGCGAACACCGACTGTGGCCGCGAAAGCGGATCCAGCGACATGCACCATTCCACGACCTCGATGAGGTTGTCGGAATAGACCCCGCGCAGCCGCGACAGCGCCAGCGCCAGCCGATCCTTTTCCAGCCGCTGGGGCGCGTCGTTGGGCGGGTAGCCCTGCATGCAGGCATAGATGCAGGCGCCGATCGCGTAGATGTCGGTCCAGGGACCCATCGAGGAGTCGCGCCGGTACATCTCGGGTGCGGCGAAACCCGGCGTGTACATGGGACGGATGAAATTGCCTTCCTTGGACAGCACTTCGCGCGCCGCGCCGAAGTCGATCATCACGGCCTTGTTGTCGTCGGTGATGAAGATGTTGGCCGGCTTGATGTCCAGGTGCAGCATCTTGTGCTGGTGCACGATGCGCAAGCCGCGCAGGATCTCGTCGAACAACGAGCGGATCGTCGATTCGCGGAACACCTTCTGCTTCTTCAGCTCGCGCGCGGTGATGATGAAATCCTGCAGGGTCGCGCCCTCCAGGTAATTCATCACCATGTAGACAGTTTCGTTCTCGCGAAAGAAGTTCAGCACGCTCACCACGGACGCATGCGAGATCTGCGCCAGCGACCGGCCTTCCTCGAAGAAGCTCTTCAGGCCGAGACGGTAGAGCGAGAGTTTTTCGGGCTGGACCTGCGGCAGCAGCTCACCGGGCGAGCGCGAAGCCAGCGATGCCGGCAGGTATTCCTTGACGGCCACTTGCTGGCCTTCGTTGTCCACCGCGAGGTACACCACGCCAAAACCGCCGGCCGACAGCTTGCGCACCACCCGGTAGCCACCGATCACGGTGTCGGGCGGCAGCGGGGCAGGCTTGACCTTTGACATAATTTAAGAATGTGGGGTCAACTCGCAAAACTCGGACTATAGGGTCCAGCGGGTAACCCGGTTATTCTCGCAATCCCGCAACGAACCGAACGATTGAAGCACCTCGATGGCAGTTTACAGCATGACCGGCTACGCGAGCGCGCAGCGAAGCGCCCCGCACACCGCGGCTGCCCCGGAGGCGAAGAGCGCTGGCGCGAGCCGGCTCGGGCTCGAGATCCGCTCGGTGAACAGCCGGTTCCTGGATCTCTCTTTCCGCTTGTCCGAAGAGCTGCGCCAGCACGAACCGGCGCTGCGCGAAATGATCTCGAAGCGGCTGAAACGCGGGAAGGTGGAAGTGCGCGCCGCGCTGGAGACCGGCGCCGGCGACAGCCTGCGTGAACCGACCCCGAGGCTGTTGCAGCGGCTCAACTCACTGCAAGACAACGTGCGCAGCTGGTTGCCGGACGCCAAGGCGCTGAGCATCGGCGACGTGATCCGGCTGTCGGCGGCCGAGGGCAACCTGGACGTGGACTGGACGCAGGCGCTCGGCGAACTCGCGGCCGCAACACTCGAAGAACTGATGGCGGCGCGCGAGCGCGAAGGCGCTCGCCTCGCCGCCATGCTGCTAGGCCACCTGAAACAATTGCGCGAACTGGCGCTGCAGGCGCAGCCGTTGGTGCCGCAATTGGTGGAACAGCAGCGCACGCGCTTCCTGGAGCGCTGGAAGGAAGCGATGGCGCTGGCCGAGGGCGCGAGCTTGCCCGAAGCGGCGCAGGACCGCGCGCTCAGCGAAGCCACGGCGTTCGCGATCCGCATCGACGTGGCCGAAGAACTGATGCGACTGGGCTCGCACCTGGACGAGATCGAGCGGCTGGTGACGAAGGGCGGCGAGATCGGCAAGCGGCTCGATTTCCTGATCCAGGAGCTGCATCGGGAAGCGAACACGCTCGGCTCGAAGTCCGCCGCACTGGAGCTGACCCACATCTCGGTCGACATGAAAGTGCTGATCGAGCAGATGCGCGAGCAGGTCCAGAATATCGAGTAGCCGGCATGCGGCACACTTGACCCGAAGGCCCGACATGGATTACCCCGGCAACATCTTCGTCGTCGCTGCCCCGAGCGGGGCCGGCAAGTCGAGCCTCGTCAATGCGTTGCTCGAACTGGACACGCGGGTGCAGCCGTCGGTGTCGCACACCACGCGGCCGCCGCGGGGCCAGGAAAGGCACGGGCGCGAATATTACTTTGTCTCGCCCCAGGAATTCGACTCGATGGTGCTGGCCGACGGCTTCGTGGAGTGGGCCTTCGTGCACGGCCAGCGCTATGGCACGTCCAAGCGGGCCATCGAGGAACGGATCGCGCAGGGGGCCGACGTGATCCTGGAAATCGATTTCCAGGGCGCCTTGCAGATCAAGCGCATCTTCACCAATGCCGTGCTGGTCTTCATCCTGCCTCCGAGCTGGGAGGAACTGCGCTCGCGCCTGGAGCGGCGCGGCGAGGATTCGGCCGAAACCATCGAGCTGCGCCTGAAGAATGCGGGCGAAGAGATGGCGCAGGTGCGGGAATTCGATTTCGTTATAATCAATGAGTTATTTGAGCGCGCGCTGTTCGACCTGAAGGCGATCGTCCACGCCCAGCGGCTCAAGTTTTCAGCCCAGCGCCGCACCCGCGCCGACACCTTCAAAGCCCTGAACATCACCTGACTCCCAGGAGTCGCCATTACTTGCCGGAGAT
>JAGRPN010000141.1 GCA_019449555.1 Ramlibacter sp. | reverse complement strand
GGGGCGGCCTGGACATGCTGCTCTCCACCAACCCGATCGCGGTCGCCGTCCCGGCCGGCGAAGAGCCGCCCATCGTCCTGGACATGGCGACCACCGTGGCGGCGTACGGCAAGGTCAAGGCCAAAGCCCAGCGCGGCGAGGCGATGCCGGTGGGCTGGATGATCGATCGGCTGGGCCAGCCGCTCACCGACCCGAAGCGCGCCGAAGAAGGCTTCCTGATGCCCATCGGCGGCTACAAGGGTTACGGCCTGGCGCTGATCGTCGGCTTGCTCGCGGGCACGCTCAATGGCGCGGCGATGGGCAAGGACGTGATCGACTTCAACCACGACGACAAGGGCACGACCAACACCGGGCAGGCGATCATGGCCATCGATGTCGGCGCGTTCGGCGACGTGGCCGGATTCAAGGCGCGCGTGGACCGGCTCGTGCGCGACCTGCGTGCGAGCGAGCGCATGCCCGGCGTGGAGCGGATCTGGTTGCCCGGCGAACAGAGCCACGAACGGCGCGCGAGGAACGAGCGCGACGGCATCTCCTTGCCGCGGGCGCTGCACGCGCAGCTCGACGCCTTCGCGCACGAGCTGGGCATCCCCGCATTGCAGGTCACGTGAACTACAAACAGGAGACAACCCCATGACATCACCCCGCCGCTGCTTCGGCCTCCTCCTGCTGGGCCTGCTGGCCAGCGGCTTCGCGCTCGCGCAGGGCGCACCGGCCGGCTATCCCAACAAGCCGATCCGCATGATCGTGCCGCTCGCGGCGGGCAGCGCCGTCGATAACGCGGCGCGCATCCTGGCCGAGAAGATGGGGCGCAACATGGGCCAGTCGGTGGTGGTCGAGAACCTGCCGGGCGCCGCCGGGCTGATCGGGGCCGACCGGGTGGCCAAGGCGGCGCCGGACGGCTACACACTGGGCGGCTTCAACGACAGCATCATGACGATGCTGCCCAACCTGCAGCCGAAGATGCCGTGGGACATCCTGCGCGACTTCGACACCGTCTCGCTGGTCGCCACGGTGGAGTGGGGGCTGGTGGTGCCCGCCAACGCGCCGCAGCACAGCGCCGCCGACCTGATCGCCACCGCGAAGAAGGAGCCCGGCAAGGTCAACTACAGCTCGGGCGGCAACGGCAGCCCGCAGCATATCGCCATGGCCCTGTTCGCCTCGAAGGCCGGGGTGTCGATGACGCATGTGCCGTACAAGGGCGCGACGCAGGCCGCGATGGGCGTGGCCGGCAACGAGGTGCATGCCGCGTTCCAGGGCATCGCGACGGTGAACTCGCTGGTGCGCGCGGGCAAGGTGCGCCTGATCGGCGTGACCACGCCGCAGCGCATGCCGCAGTTCCCCGATGTCCCCACCGTGGCGCAATCGGGCTTGCCGGGCTTCGAATTCAATTCATGGTTCGCCGTGATGGCGCCCGCCGGCACGCCCAAGCCGATCCTGCAGGCCCTGTCCGCCGAAATCACGAAGGCGCTGGCCGATCCGGAGGTGCGCGAAAAACTCATCGCGCAGGGACTGACCCCGCGCGGCACTTCACCCGACGACCTGGCCCGGGACATGCGCGCGCAGCTGGCCCGCTATGGGCAACTCATCAAGCAGGCCGGCATCACGGCCGACTGAAGTCACCGCGTCACCGATCCAGGAGAAATTCATGGCACAGCGGAAAGTCGCCCTCGTCACGGGCTCGGGCACCGGGGTCGGCGCCGCCACGGCGCTCGCGCTCGCGCGCCGCGGGTACGACGTGCTGATCAACTATTCGCGCAGCGAGCAGGAGGCCAAGGCTTCGCAAGCGGCCTGCCGCGAGGCCGGCGCCGATACGCTGTTGCTGCGCGGCGACGTGTCCATCGATGCGGATTGCCGCGCGTTGGGGCAGGCGGCCGCCCGACGCTGGGGCCGCATCGACGCGCTCGTGAACAGCGCGGGCGTTTCGGTCTTCGGCGCGGCGTCCAGTTGGGAGGCGCTCGACGCGGCCGCGTTCCAGCGCGTGCTCGCCGTCAACACCGTCGGCACGTTCCAGATGGTGCGGGCCTGCGTGCCGCACTTGAAAGCCGCGCAAGGGGCGATCGTGAACGTGTCGTCGATCGCCGGCTCGCTGGGGATCGGCTCTTCGGTGCCGTACATCGCATCGAAAGGCGCGGTGAACGCGATGACCCTGCACCTGGCTCGCGAACTGGCGCCGGACATCCGCGTGAACGCCGTCTGCCCGGGCCTGATCACGTCGCCCTGGTTCGCCCGCGGCATCGGCGAGGCCGGCTATGAAAAGGTCAAGGCCAGCTACGAGCGGAACGCGCCGCTGCGGCGCGCGAGCACGCCCGAAGACATCGCCGAGGCCATCGTGTGGCTGGCGGACGGTGCGCGAACGGTGACCGGGGAACTGGTGCTGCTCGACTCGGGCATGCACCTGGGCGGCAGCCGGCCCGTCGCGATTCCCAAATAGGGCGGGCTCGCCCCGGCATCTGCTGGCGGCCGGTTGCGTCACGGCGCCAGGCTCATGCTGGCGCCCCGGCAACGTACACACAGTTGCGAAGGTCCCGAATAGACTTTTCGGGCAGGGAGCCAGCATGAACCATCTCTTCCATTCCGCTGCGCGGGCAGCGGCGGCCGTCATTTTTTGTTCGAATCGCATGCATGCCGCCGCGGCGGTGCTGGCCGGCGCGATCGCACTGTCGCTCGCCGGCTGCGAGAACTCGACCGCGCCCGCGAGCGCTCAATCCAGGGCGAGCGCGGCCAGCGCGCCTGCCGCCACGTCCGCTTCAGCGCCTGCTTCGGGGGCGCAGGCGGGCGGCGACGCCTACGACGTCGGCAAGATGGATTTCAAGACGCCGCCGGCCGCGCTTTCGAGCGAACGCCACACCGGCGCTTTCGCGATCGGCAGCGCGCTCAACATGGAAGCGGCACTGAAGCCGCTGGACCCGGCGCCGGTGAAGGAGATCCGGCTCGACACCACGCACAAGATCATCGAGATCGCGCCGGGCGTGAAGTACAGCGCGTGGACCTTCGGCGACCAGGTGCCGGGCCCGGCCGTGCGCGCCCGCGTCGGCGACCGGATCAAGTTCACGATGACCAACCGCTCCGACGAGCCGATGCCCGGCGTGCGAATCACCTCGGCGCCGATGATGCATTCGATGGACTTCCACTCGGCCATGGTCGCGCCCAACGACAAATACCGTTCCATCGCGCCGGGCCAGACCATCTCGTTCGAATTCACGCTGAACTATCCCGGCGTGTTCATGTACCACTGCGGCACGCCGATGGTGCTGGAGCACATCGCCTCGGGCATGTACGGCATGATGATCGTGGAGCCGCGGGGCGGCTATCCGACCAAAGCCGACCGCGAATACATGGTCGTGCAAAGCGAGTTCTACACGCGGCTCGATCCCGACAAGCGCAAGATCGACGGCGCGCCGCTGTACGTGCTCGACGGCGAGCGCGTGCGCACCAAGTCCCCGACCTACACCGTGTTCAACGGACGCTACAACGGCATGGTCGACAAACCCTTGCAGGCCAAGCCGGGCGAGCGCGTGCGCCTCTTCGTGATGAACGTGGGCCCGTCCAACACTTCGAGCTTCCACGTGGTGGGCACCATCTTCGATCGCGTGTGGATCGACGGCAACCCGGACAACCAGTTCCGCGGCATGCAGACCGTGCTGCTCGGCTCGTCGGGCGGCGCCATCGTGGAGTTCATCATTCCCGAGGCGGGCAACTACGCGATGGTCGATCACCATTTCGCCAATGCGTCGCAAGGCGCGATCGGCATCATCGCCGCCGGCGCCGCGCCCGGCAGCGATACCGAGCACCACAACATCCCGGCCACTGCGGCGCCCACCGATCCCGCCGCCATGAAGGCCAAGCTCGCGTTCGAATCGAAATGCCTGGCCTGCCACTCGATCGCGGGCGGCGACAAGGTGGGCCCCGACCTGTACGGCGTGACGAAACGTCATGACAATGCCTGGCTCACGCGCTGGCTCAAGTCGCCCGAGCAGATGCTGCAGAGCGATCCCACGGCCAAGGTGCTGCTGGAGAAATGGAAGCTGCCGATGCCCAACCAGGGACTGAGCGACGAGGAGATCAAGCAGTACCTCGCGTACTTCAAGTGGGCGGACCAGAACCTGCAGCCGCAGGGCAAGTCGCAGCCGCAGCCGTCCGCGCCGGGCACCTCGCGCCCGCCCGGGCAGACGCCCTCGGGCAGCGCAACGACCAGCATGACGGGGCCGGGGCAGGCGACATCCGCCATGGGGGGCATGCCGATGCCGGGTGGGACGCCATCCGGCACGGCAGGCATGCCGTCGCCGATTCCGAACCCGGGCGGCATGGGACAACCGAGATGAAAGCCGCGCGAATGCTCTGCTGTGCCGCACTGGCGGCGTGCGTCAGGGGCGCATGGGCCTGCGGCGTGTGTGTCGAGGACAAGGTGGCGGCAACCTATGACTATGCGGTCATGCAGCGGGCCGTGGCCCAGGGCCGGGTGATGGTGTTCTGCCAGATCAGCGGAGCGGTCGATGCGCCGCGCATCCGGAACGCGGCGCGCCAGGTGCGCGGGCTGGACCGCTCGAGCCTGCGGCTTTCCACCGATCCGGCGGCACTGTCGTTCGCAATCGATCCGGCCCAGCAATCGCCGCAGGAGGCGGTCACGGCGATGCAGCGGGCGGTGCCGCCCGGCACGCACTGGCGATCGTGAAGCTCGTGACCCCGCAGCGGTAGGGTGGGCAACTCGTTGTCCAGGAGGGAGGGTGTTCATGCGATGGTGGGCACGAGTGCCCATCCCTACGAGGTGCCGCAGGTGGATCCTCATGGCATCAGGTCGGCGACGCGCGTTTTCCAGTAGTCGGGTCCGGGCAATTCGCCTTCGCCTGCCAAAGCGTTGTCGCGCATGTGTTCAGGGCTCGAGGTGCCCGGGATGACACAGGTGACTGCGGGTTGCGCGAGGATGAACTTCAGCAGCAATTGGTTCCAGCCGATGCAGCCGATCTCCGCCGCCCAGGCCGGCAGCGGCCGCTGCCGCAGCGAACGCAGCAGAGCGCCCCCGCCGAAGGGCAGGTTCACGATCACGGCGATGCCGCGTTCGGCCGCCAGCGGCAACAGGCGACGCTCGGCCCCGCGAGCCTCGGCCGAATAATTGAACTGCACGAAGTCGAGCGGTTCGGCGCGCATCACCTGTTCCAGCTCCGCGTGCGCCGCTTCGGTGTAATGCGTCACGCCGATGTACGAGATGCGGCCCTGTGCCTTCCACTCGCGCAGCGTGGCGAGGTGCGTGCGCCAGTCCAACAGGTTGTGCACCTGCATCAGGTCGATATGCCGCGTGCGCAGCAGCTCCATCGAGCGCTCCATCTGGGCGATGCCGGCCTGCTTGCCGCTGGTCCAGATCTTGGTGGCCAGGAAGGTCTTGTCGCGCGAGCCGCTCGCTTGCAGCAGTTCGCCCACCACGCCTTCGGCCGAGCCGTACATCGGCGAGCTGTCGATCAAGCTGCCGCCGGCCGCGAACAGCGCTGCCAGCACTTCGCCGCGCTGCGGTAATTCGCGCGGGCTCGCGCCCACGTCGAAGCCGAGCCAGGTTCCGCAGCCGATGACCGGAATCGGCTGGCGGGTGGCGGTGATGGAGCGGCTATGCATGGTGGCGGCACGATAAACCGGCGGTGGGCCGTGGGCAACCTGAGCTGGAGGCGCGGCCGGACCATGCGGCATCTTTGCTGCGCGCCCGCCGTCACTGGAATAAACCGGCCAGGCCGGGTGTTCATGCCTGCGCAGAGACTTTCTGCCAACACCCTTGCTGGAGCCCACCCATGAAGAAATCATCCATTGCCGAGTTTGCCTTCGCCGTGCTGGCCGCGTGTGCGTCGATGTCCGCCGCCGCCGCGCCCGCGATGATGAAGGAAGGCATGCTGGTCAATGACAAAGGCATGACCCTGTACACCTTCGACCGCGATGCGGGCGGCAAGTCGGCCTGCAACGGCGACTGCACCTCCAAGTGGCCGCCGCTGCTGGCCGGCGACTCGGACAGCGCGAGCGGCGACTACACGATCGTAGTGCGCGACGACGGGCGCAAGCAGTGGGCCTTCAAGGGCAAGCCGCTGTACCTCTGGCAGGCGGACAAGACCCCCGGCGACAAGAAGGGCGACAACGTCAACAACGTCTGGCACGTCGTCCACTGAAGCCGGCGGCCTGACGGCGCTGCGTGCGGCCGGTCGCGGTATCGGCCCACGGCGCCCGCGCGCGAAACGCCGGCACCCGTTAAGCTGTGGGCCGAAGGAGAAAACGGCCCATGCAATACCGCAAGCTCGGCAAGAGCAACCTGGAAGTTTCCACCCTGTGCCTGGGCACGATGATGTTCGCCGACCAGACCGGCCAGGATGAGGCGCGGGCGATCGTCGCCGACGCCCACGAGCACGGCGTCAACTACATCGACACCGCCGATGTCTACACGAACGGCGCCGCGGAGACGATGGTCGGCGAGTTGCTCAAGGGCCAGCGCCACGACTGGGTGCTGGCCACGAAGTTGGGCAATGCCATGTCGGCTCGGGTGAACGAGGGCCACTACTCTCGCAGCTGGATGCTGCGCGAATTGGAGGCGAGCCTGCGCCGCCTGCAGGTCGAGCACGTCGATATCCTGTACCTGCACCGCGACTACGACGGCATGGACCTGGAGGAACCGCTGCGCTCGCTCGATGCGATGTTGCGCGACGGCAAGATCCGCTACTGGGGCGTGTCGAATTTTCGCGGATGGCGCATCGCCGAGATCGTGCGGTTGGCAGGCCAGCTCGGTGTGCCCGCGCCCGTCGTATGCCAGCCGTACTACAACCTGCTCAACCGCATGCCCGAGGTCGAAGTGCTGCCGGCCTGCGAGCACTACGGCATCGGCGTGACGCCCTACAGCCCGATCGCGCGCGGTGTGCTGACCGGCAAGTACCAGCCGGGCCAGGCGCCGGCGCAGGACACGCGCGCCGGTCGCGGCGACAAGCGCATTGCGCAGACCGAGATGCGCGAGGAGTCGCTGCGGATCGCCCAGCAATTGCAGGCGCATGCGCAAGGCAAGGGCATCGCGCTGGCGCAATTCGCCACGGCATGGGTGCTCGCGCACCGGGCGGTGAGTTCGGTGATCGCGGGGCCGCGCACGCTGCGGCAATGGCAGGACTACCTGCCGGCGGTCGAATACACCGTCACCGCGGAGGACGAGGCGCTGGTCGATTCGTTCGTGCGCCCCGGCCACCCTTCGACGCCCGGCTACAGCGACCCGGCGTACCCGCTGTACCCACGCGTTCGCGAGCCGGCCAAGGGCTGAACAGGCTGCGCCCCATGCCCGATCCAATGCGCGAGCAACCCCGTTCGGTCGCCCTGTACTGGGATTTCGAGAACCTGCACGCCAGCCTGTACGAACAGGCGCAGGGCGAGGGCGCCTACAGCAGCAAGTCCGACAACCGATTCAAGGTGCAGGAGCCGCTGGTCGACGTGCAGGCGATCGTCGACATGGCCGCGTCGTTCGGGCCGCTCGCGATCAACCGCGCCTACTGCAACTGGCAGTATTTCGGGCGCTATCGGGATGTGCTGCTGCAGAACGCGATAGAACTCATCCAGCTGTTTCCACCCGGCGGGTCGTCCAAGAACGGCGCCGATATCCGGCTGTGCCTGGATGCGATGGAGGACCTGGCCCGCTTCGACCACATCGGCACCGTGATCGTGGTGGGCGGCGACAGCGATTTCACGCCGCTCTCGCAAAATATCAGGGCCATGGCCCGCACCCTGGTCGGCGTGGGCGCGCGCAACTCCACCAACCGGCATTGGGCCCGGAATTGCCACGAGTTCCGCTACTACGACAGCCTCGCGGGCGCCGCCCCCGCCGGCGGGCCCTGACAGTCGGACAGGAACATCAGCGGCCTGCTCGGCCATCAGGTGGATTTGTCCTACGCGGCCGGCAGCGCGGCCCGGTCACCGTGGAGCTTGGTCACACGGGTCCAGTTCGGGGCCCGGCCAGTTCGTCGGGAGACAAGCAATGTTCAAGAAGATTCTTCTCGCCAGCCTGATCGCCGCCTCGCTGGGCGCCGTGCCGGGTGCTTCGATCGCGCAGCACCGCGACATCATCATCAGGCAAGCACCCCCGCCGCCGCAAGAGGAAGTCGTGCCGGCGCCGCGGCGTGGCCAAGTCTGGGCGCCAGGTCACTGGGTGTGGCGCCACGGGCAGCATGTGTGGGTGCGCGGCCATTGGATGGGCGAGCGACGCGGGCAGCGCTGGGTCGCCGATACCTGGGTCGAGCGCAACGGCCGCTGGCACTACCGGCCGGGCCACTGGGAGCGCGGCGGGCGTAATCGCGACCGCGACGCCGACGGCGTGCCGAACCGGTTCGACCGCGCGCCCAACAACCCCAACCGCCAATAACCGGCGAGGGGTTGGCCTAGGCCAGGCCCAGTGCGTCGAACACGCATCGGGCGGCGTAGGCGTCGTTCGCGGCGTAGATCAACTGCGCCTCGGTCAGGCGCGGATTGGCCCAGTTCGACGTCGTCGCCTTGCGCGACTTGATGAAGCGGCGGTTGAACAGCACGGCCACCGCGGCCTTGACGCCCATATCCTTGCGGTAGCCGCGCTCGCGGAAAACCGCATTGAGCTCCAGCACGCCGGCCGGCTCGATGCCCAGTTTGCTGGCGATTCGCTTGCGGTCGTCACCCAGCCCGAAGCCCGCCTTGACGACGCCGCGCAAGGCCAGCAAGTCGGCCACCGCCGCGCGGCATTCGGGATCGTGCAGCTGGAACACCCACGCCCGGTGCGCCGTGGACAACTGCACCACATGCGGCCCTTCCGACAGCTGGTCCTTGAAGAAAGTGGGTTTGGACTCGGTGTCGAAACCCCAGGCACCCGCCTGCACCAGCTCGTCGTGCGCCATGCGCGCCTGCGCGGCCGTGGCGACCAGCCGGATGCGGTCCAGCCCCAGGCGCTCGAAGGGCTCGAGCAGCGCGATCTGCTCCCTGTCGGGCGCGGTGTGGCGGGTGTCCATGCGGATGGCAGCATAACGCGTGCGGCTTACCCGGCGCCCGCCGCTGGTCATCGTCGGCTTCGCTCATCCACGCAAATCAATCCGTTCGCGGTGGGGGCTGCGGCCCTGACGACCTCCCCCAAGTGGGGGATGTCCGCGGGCCACCGAGCCTGTATGTTCCCCGCAGGCACGGCCCCGCGTGCCGCTCCTCGAAAAGGGGGAACCCGTGCGCATCCTTGCTATCCACGGCGTCGGTCATTGCGACGCGAACCAGGAATGGATCCCTCGCTGGAGGGCGGCCGTATCGGACGGCCTGGCGGCGTGGAATCCCCATGCGGCGCCCACCTTCGAATTCATCGAATACGACCAGTTCTTCGATGCGGCGCCACTGGACTCCGCCGTCGTGCAGGAGTCGCTGCTGCGGCTCGCGGCCAGCGGCCTGTTCTTCGGCATCATCGACCGCCTGCGCAACCGCTCAGGCCTGATGTCGACGCTGGAATCGGTGCGCTGGACGGTCGGCATGGTGGCGCAGTGGGTGGCGCTGGAGGACTTGCGCGAACAGCTTCGCAAGCACCTGGCCGAGCACATCCGGAAATTCGCACCCGACGTCGTGCTGGCGCACAGCCTGGGTTCGCTGATCGCCTACGACACCTTCCGCCGCGACGAGACCGCCAACCCCGGCGGAGCGCTGATCCAGGGCGCCACGCTCGTGACATTCGGCTCGCAGATCGGCAATCCGGCGGTGCGCGCGACTTTCGGCGGGCGCGTCGAGGAACTGCGGACCGACCGCTTCTGGTGGAACCTGTACAACGAGGAGGACGAAGTCTTCACCTGCCCCATCGGGCTGCCTTCGCGCGACAAGTTCAGGTCGGTGGACACGTTCTTCGATCTGCCCGGCATCGCCGACCACGACGGCGCGACCTACCTCGGCCACGAGGAAACCGGCAACACGGTCTGGCAGGATCTCGCCTCCACGGTCGCACGCGGCAAGCTGCCGGCGCCGAGCGCCGAGGCGGCTGCCGCGGGCGCACTGCCGCCCCAGGCGCCCGCGGCGCTGGCCATGGCCCACATCCGCACCATCAGGAAAGTGGAACGCACGGCGCCGCAGACGCGGGCGCTGCTGGTGGGCATCGCCGATTACCCGGACGCCGCCTCGCGGCTGGAAGGCCCGGTCAACGACGTGTTCTGCGTGAGCGCCGCCCTGCAGGAACTCGGCTTCCCGGTGGACGGCATCCGGGTCGTGCTCAATGAGCGCGCCACCACCGGGGGCATCCGCGAGCGGCTGAAGTGGCTGGTGGCCGACGCGCGGGCCGGCGACCAATTGTTCTTCTTCTACGCCGGCCACGGCGCGCAGATCGCGGGTTACGGCCGCGACTCGGAAGTCGATCACCTGGACGAGTGCCTGGTGCCCTACGACTTCGACTGGAGCAAGGGCGCCGCCATCACCGATGACGAGTTCGCCGGGCTCTATTCGCAACTGCCCTATGACTGCCAGTTCACCGCGGTGCTGGACTGCTGCCATGCCGGCGGGATGACGCGCGCCGGCGGCGCGGTGCCGCGCGGCCTGGCCCCGCCGGACGACATCAGGCACCGCATGCTGCGCTGGGACAAGAAGACGCAGATGTGGTTGCCGCGCGAGCGGCTGCACCCGGCGAACAAGGTGGGCGCGGGGGCGCTCAAGAGCCAGCAGGACCGCGAAAGCTGGCTGGGCGAGAACGCCAGCACGCGCCGCCTGGGCCGCGGCGCGAGCCTGTGGCTGCCGACCGACCGCGCGTACCGCAAGGCCCTGCGGGCGAACGGCCATCGCGGCCCTTACACGCCGGTGATGATCGAGGCCTGCCGCGAGGGCGAACTCGCGTACGAATACCGGCACGGCGTGATCTCGTACGGCGCGTTCACGCATGCGCTGTGCGGCGTGCTGCACGAAGCGTCGCTCCGGCCGCGGCGCGAGCGCCGGCTTGATTTCGAGCAATTGGTGGCGAAGACCGGCGAGCGCATCGCATCGGTGGTCGCCGAGCCGCAGCATCCGCAGCTCAATTGCCCCCACGCGTGGCGGCACAAGCCGATCCCCGGGCTCTGACCCCGGCCGTTTCCAGCTTTTTTTCAAGGAGGCTCTCCATGGCAGGCACCGCCGCATCGCAAGGTTCCTATCTGGGTTCCAAGGTCGTCGTCACGCACCGGTACTGCGCGGCGAAGTTCCCCAAACCCGTCAAGCTGCCCGCCGGCGTGTCCCAGGAACGCGCCCGCCTGATACGCGAGACGGCGAACAAATGGATGAACGGCAGCACGATCCGGTACTGGTTCTTCGACAAGCCCGCGAAATACGTCGGCGCGGCGAGCCAGAAGGAGGTGGTGCGCAAGGCCTTCGCGCAATGGAAGGCGCTGGGCATCGGCCTGCACTTCCAGGAGGTCGCGAGCCGGGACCGGGCCGACGTGCGCATCGCGTTCATGGACGGGGACGGCTCGTGGTCGTATATCGGCACCGACGTGCTGACGCGGCGCGCCGATCCGCGCACCATGAATTTCGGCTGGAGCCTCACCGACGACCCGGCCGAGGGCGCGGACACCGCGCTGCACGAGATCGGCCACACGCTGGGGTTTCCGCACGAGCACCAGAACCCGTTCGCCGGCATCGTCTGGAACGAGAAGGCGGTGTACGCGGCGCTGGCCGGCGACCCGAATTTCTGGAGCAAGAGCACGACGTTCCACAACATCCTGGAGAAGATCCAACCCGACAAGGTGCAGGGCTCCAGGTGGGATCCCAACTCGGTGATGCACTATCCATTCGAGCCCGGCCTGATCCTCAAGCCGGTGAAATACCGCAAGGGCCTGAAGCCGGCCGGCGGGTTGTCGGCGCGCGATCGCGAATGGGCCCTCACGTTCTACCCCGGCACGGTGCCCGCGACGCTGCCGCAACTCACGCCGTTCGAAACGGTGCCCATCAGCGTCTCCTCGGGCCAGCAGACCGACTTCGCCTTCAAGCCGATCCAGACCCGCGACTATGAATTCCGCACGTTCGGCGATGCCGACTCGATCATGGCGCTGTACTCGAAGCGCGGGGTCGGCGCGAAGCCGCTCGCGCAGGAGGACGACTCCGGCCATGAACACAACGCCCACCTGAAGACGCACCTGAAGGCAGGCGAGGAATACGTGCTGCGGCTGCGTGTGCGCTACGCGAAGCCGGCGGCGCCGGCCGCCGTCATGGTCTGGTGAGGTTCGCCTTCAGGAAGGCGATGGTGCGGTCCCACGCCAGCTTCGCGGCGGCCGCGTCGTAGCGTGGCGTCGTGTCGTTGTTGAACCCGTGCTGGGTGCCGGGATAGCGCCAGGCGGTGTACTTCACGCCCGCGGCCTTCAGGGCCGCTTCGTAAGCGGGCCAGTCCGCATTGTTGCGTTCGTCGACCGCCGCCTGGTGGATCAGTAGCGGCGCCTTGACCTTGGCGGCGTCCTGGGGCGCCGGCGTGTTGCCGTAGAAGGCCACAGCCGCATCCAGTTCGGGCAGGCGCACCGTCAGCTGGTGCAAGATGCCGCCGCCCCAGCAGAAGCCCACCGCACCGAGCTTGCCGCTCGAATCGGCGCGGGCCTTCAGCCAGCGCGCGCCGGCCACGAAGTCTTCCACCGTCTTGGCCTGGTCGAGCTGGCCGAACAGGTCGCGCGCCTTGTCCTCGTCGCCGGGGTAGCCGCCCAGCCGTGTCAGCGCGTCGGGCGCGAATGCCATGAATCCGTCCAGCGCCAGCCGGCGTGCGATGTCCTCGATGTGCGGGTTGAGGCCGCGGTTTTCGTGGATCACGATCACCGCGGGCAATTTGTTCGAGCCTGCGCCGGCCGGACGCGCGAGATAGCCTTTGACGGTGCCGCTGCCCAATGGGGCAGGGTAGCTCGGGCGCTCGGTCCTGAGTCTCGCGTCGTCGGGGCGCACCTGTTGGCCCGCGGCGAAATCGGGGCTGAGCGCCGCCAGCAGGCCGGCGGCCGTGACGCCCGCCTTCGCGAACTTCTGCGCCTGGCGGAGGAAGCCGCGCCGGTCCAGGTTGCCGTGGACGTAGGCGTCGAAAAGGCTGAGCACTTCCTGGTCGAAATCCTGGGCGGTCAGGCGTGGCGGCATGCGGCGTTCCTCGAAAAAAAAAGCAGCATACGCCGCCGGCGCGCTTCGTGCAGGTGATGAGCCGGCGGCTAGCCGCCCGGCCGGCGCTCGCTCGACGGATAGAGGCGCGACATCAGCGCGTAGATCAACGCGCCCACCGCCAGACCGCCGGCAGCGATCTGCAGCGACAGGGCGAAACCCTCGGCCGGGTTGCGGCTGCGGGCGAGCAGCGCGGCGGCCATCGGCGGGCCGACGATCTGCCCGGTGCCGTACATCGCGGTGATCAGGCCGATCAGGCCCGATGGCGCCGCGGGGCGCAGCCTGCGCACCTCCTGCAGGGCGAAAAAAGTGATCGCGGTGAAGGGCAGGCCCAGCAGCAGGCTGCCGATGGCGAAGCCAGCGAGCGTGGGGCTCCACAGACCCGCGGCGATGCCCAGCGCCTGCAACAGGTAGCACACCGCCAGCCGCAGGCGCTGGTCGCCCGGGCCGCGGATGCGCGACGCCACCAGCACGCCGACGACGACGCCGGCGCCGAGGATCGGCCAGAACATGTCCAGCCACGGCGAGCCCGGCAAGGACTGCCGCGCGATCACCGGCAGGAAGGTCGCCGTGATGATGTAGCCGAAGCCCGCCAGGCCGTATGCGAACGCGAGGAGCGCGATCTCGGTGGCGCCGTGCGCCCCATCGGCGTGCGGTGGCGCTGCGGCGGCCGGCGGCGTGACCGAGGCGGCACTCGGGTTGCCGCGAGCGAACACGGGCCAGATGGCGGCCGTGAGCGCCGCGGCGAGCACGCCGAACACGAGCCAGCCCAGCGCCGCCGAACCTTGCCAGGCCACCATCACCGTCGCGGCGAGCCCGCAGAGCACGATGCCTCCGCCCGGCCCCGCGAAGATGAGCGCACCCATCGCGGGCAGCGCCAGCCGCGCCAGTTGCGTCAGGCACCAGCTGGACGTGAAGATGAAGACGAACGCGCTGGCCACACCGGCGGCGAAGCGCAGCGCCGGCCAGCCTTGCGGCCAGGGCAGCGCCATGCCGAGCGTGAGCACGCTCGTGGCGGCCAGCCCGCCGAGCACGAGCGCGGGCGCGTCGATGGGCGCGTGAATGCCCAGCCGGCGCCACAGCCACGGCTGGAACGTGCAGGCGAGCGCGCCCAGCAGGTAGCCGAGGTAATTCGCGCTCGCGAGCCAGCTCGCGGTGGCCAGGTCCACGACGCCGTCGGCGAGCATCATCGGCAGCAGCGGCGTGAAAGCGAAGCGGCCGATGCCCATCGCAACGGCGAGCGACACCATGCCGGCAACGACGACTCGCCCCGGAGAGGCCACCGCGGCGCGCATCATGCCGCTCCGGCCGGCGCGTGCGGCGCGGGCAGCCAGGCGAACGCGAGGGCGCCGGCGCACACCAGCGCCGCGACCGTGAACAGGACCGCCGCGAACGGATCGGCCTGGTGCGCCTGCGCGACGGAAGCGGCCACCCCGGTCACCCATTGCATGAGGGCAATGCCCAGGAACATCGTCATGGTGAACACCGCCATCGCGCGGCCGGTGAGCGCTTCGGGGTACGCCAGCCGCACATCCGCGTACTGCCAGACGATGAAGCCGGTGAGAAACCCGGTCGCCAGCGAAGCAGCCACGGCGGCCCACGGATTGCGTGCCACCGCCAGCAACGCGAACAGGGCCGCCATGCCGAGCGTGAAGCCGACGATCCAGCGCCGGCGCGTCGGCGCTTTCGGGTCGAGCTTGCCGAACACCGGCGGGCCGAACAGCGACACCACCGAGACGGCGAGCGCGACGTTGCCGCTTTGCAGCAGCGAGAACCCATAGCGCTCGATCAATAGCGGCCCCAGCCACAGTCCGCGCAGCGTGATGAAGGACGCATAGGTCACCGCGCCGAGCGCGACGATGCCCAAGGTCTGCGGCATGGTGAACAGCGCGACGAACTTGCGCGCGGCCGCCAGCACGCTGTCCTCCTGGCGGCTGCGCGCGGGCGGGGCTTCGCGCACGAGCGCGAAGACGGCGAGCCAGGCAAGTGCCGATCCGGCCGCCAGCACGG
>JAGRPN010000140.1 GCA_019449555.1 Ramlibacter sp. | reverse complement strand
GCATCGGGCCGAGCGAGATCGAGAACTGCCTGGTCAAGCACCCGGCTGTGATCAACGCCGCGGTCGTGCCCAAACCCGATCGCGAGCGCGGCGCAGTCGTCAAGGCCTTCGTGGTGCTGGCGCCGGATTTCGCGGCGGCCCGCGGCAAGTCGCCCGGTTTCGACGCCGACCTGGTGGCGCAATTGCAGTTGCACGTGAAGGGCCAGCTCGCGCCGTACGAGTACCCGAAGGAGATCGAGTTCATCGAGGCGTTGCCGATGACGACCACCGGCAAGGTCCAGCGGCGTGTCCTGCGCTTGCAGGAGGAAGAAAAGGCGAGGGCTGCCTCGTAGGCTGTCATTGCGGGCTTGACCCGCAATCCATGCCACAAATACCTGGATCCCGGATCAAGTCCGGGATGACAAGTCATTGGCAATGACAGTCACTGGTATTTCACCTGGCAGCTCTCGCAATAGAAACTGCGATGTCGCGGGTGCGCTCGGGTGCGCTCGGAAAATCGATTATTCTGCTGGGCTCCCCCGGTTCTTGTAGTCATTCTTCCCATGCGAACAGTCCAACTCGGCCAAAGCGACCTGCGTGTCACGCCCATCTGCATGGGCACGATGACGTTCGGCGAGCAGGTCGACGAGCCCACCGCCCACGCCATCCTCGACCGCTCGCTGGAGCGCGGCGTGAATTTCATCGACACCGCGGAAATGTATGCGGTGCCGGCGCGCGCCGAGACCTTCGGCGCCACCGAAACGATCATCGGGAACTGGTTCGCGAAGCACCCCGGCGCGCGCGGCAAGCTGGTGCTGGCGACGAAGGTGGCCGGCCCGTCGCGTGGCATGCCGTGGATCCGCGAAAGCGGCGGCCTGACGGCCAAGGACATCATCGCGTCGTGCGAAGGCTCGCTGCGGCGCCTGAAGACCGACGTGATCGACCTGTACCAGATCCACTGGCCCGAACGCACCGTGCCGGCGTTCGGGCTCATGTACTACGACCCCGCGAAGGAACGGTCCCAGACCTCGATCCAGGAGCAGCTCGAGGCCTTGCAGCAGCTGGTCAAGCAGGGCAAGGTGCGCTACATCGGCTTGTCCAACGAAACGCCGTACGGCGTGCACGAATTCGTCCGCGTCGCCGAGCAACACGGCCTGCCGCGCATCGCCACCGTGCAGAACGTCTTTTGCCTGCTCAGCCGCGGCGTGGAGAACGGGCTGGACGAAACCATGCATCGCCTCGGCGTTTCGCTGCTGGCGTATTCGCCGCTGGGCTTCGGCCTGCTAACGGGCAAGTACGACGAATCGGGCACCGAAGGAGCGAACGCGCCGAAAAACGCGCGGATCGCCCGCTACGAGATCGTGCGCAAGCAGCGCTGGGGCCGGCCCGAAGCGCTGGCCGCGGCGCGTCGCTACAACGCGCTGGCCCGCGCCAACGGCATGACGCCGGCGCGATTGGCGCTGGCGTGGTGCTTCGCGAAATGGCAGGTCGCGAGCACGATCATCGGCGTGACGACGGTCGCGCAGCTCGAGGAGGACCTCGACGCCTGGGGCACCACGCTGCCGCCCGACTTGCTCTCGGAGATCGACCGCATCCGCTGGGAGATGAGGGACCCGGCGATCTGAGGGCACGCCGTGAGCAGGAAGGCGCATGTGAGCGAAACCCCGGCCACCGCCTTCCTCAAGGCGAACCGGGTGGCTTTCACCGAGCACCCGTACGAATACCTGGAGCATGGCGGGGCGCAGCACAGCGCGCAGGTGCTGGGGTTCGATCCGTTCACCGTGGTCAAGACGCTGATCATGGAAGACGAGAAGGCCAGGCCGCTGGTCGTGTTGATGCACGGCAACCGCAAGGTATCCACCCGCAATCTCGCCCGCCAGATCGGGGCGAAGTCGGTCGAACCATGCAAGCCGGAAGTGGCCAATCGGCACAGCGGGTATCTGGTGGGCGGCACGTCGCCTTTCGGCACCCGCAAGGCGATGCCCGTCTACATCGAGGAAAGCATCCTGGCGCTGCCCCGCATCGCAATCAACGGCGGACGGCGGGGCTACCTCGTGGGCATCGATCCGAACGAATGCGTGCGGCTGCTGGGCGCGAAACCCGTGAACTGCGCGCTGGCAGAATAGCGGCATCGCGCCGGAGTGATCCCCTTGCAAATCG
>JAGRPN010000139.1 GCA_019449555.1 Ramlibacter sp. | reverse complement strand
TCCTGCTGGCGGGCGGCAGCGCGTGGGGGCTCGCCGCGGCCGACGGCGTCGTGCAATGGCTGGAAGAACAAGGCGTGGGCTTTCCCGTCGGGCCGGCGCGGCTGCCGATCGTCCCCGGCGCCGTGCTGTTCGACCTGCTGATGGGCGATGCCTCGATCCGCCCGGACGCCGCCGCCGGTTACCGCGCCTGCGAGCTGGCTTCGGGCAAGGCGCCCGCCGAAGGCAATGTGGGCGCCGGCACCGGTGCGGCTGTCGGCAAGGTGTTCGGCATGGAGCGCGGCATGAAGGCGGGCATCGGCACCGCTTCGGTCACGGTCGACGGCATCACGGTCGGCGCGCTCATCGCGTGCAATGCGCTGGGCGACGTGATCGATCCCGACACGGCGCAGGTGATCGCAGGGGCACGCACGCGCAATGGCAAGGCCTTGATGGACACGCGGCGCGCCTTGTTGCGGGGCGAACCGCCCAAGCCGCTGCTGGCCGGCACCAACACCACGATCGGTGTCATCGCCACCGACGCCGTGATCACGAAGGTGCAGGCGTCACGGCTCGCGACCGTCGCGCACGACGGGCTGGCGCGCAGCATCAACCCGGTGCACACCATGTCCGATGGCGACACACTGTTCGCCCTGGGCACCGGCCGCGCCGGCCGCTCGATCGGCATGATGCTGCTGGGAACCATGGCTGCGGAAGCCGTGGCGCTCGCCGTGGCGCGCGCCGCGCGCATGGCCGAGGGCCTGACCCTGGGCAAATTGCACCTGCCGTCGGCCGCCGACCTGGCATGAAGCCACCAACGATGCCCAAAGCGATCCGCTACACGCTGCTGTCCATCCGGGACCTGCTGATCTCGGCGGGTCCTTTCGCTGCGCTTGCGGTCGCGCTGCTGGTGCTGGCGTACCTGTGGCTGGACCCTGCCCCGCCCAAGCGCGTGACGCTCGCCACCGGCCCGGCGCAAAGCGCGTACGACGAATTCGGCAAGCGCTACCGCAAGGCGCTCGCCGCCAACGACATCGAGGTGGTGCTGTTGCCGAGCCAGGGATCGTCGGACAACCTGCGGCTGCTGCGCGAGGGCCGGGCCGACCTGGGCTTCGTGCAGGGCGGCAGCAACGAGCGCGCGACCACCGAAGAGAGCGGGCTCGAATCGCTGGGCAGCCTGTTCGTGGAACCGGTGTGGCTGTTCTACCGGGAGGAAGCGGCGCGCAAAGTCGCCGCGCCGCGCAACGGCGGTGCCGGCGCCGCGCTGGCTTCGCTGACGCAACTCGAAGGACTGCGATTGAACGTGGGCACCGCCGGCAGCGGCGTGCCGCGCTTGATGGACAAATTGTTCGACGCCAACAAGATCGACCCGCAGCGCATCCGCATCTCGCAACTGGAGCAGACCCCCGCGACCGTCTCGTTCCTGGCGGGCGACCTCGACGCCATCGTGTTCGCTTCCGCGCCCGAGTCGCTGATGGTCCAGATGCTGCTCCAGACGCCGGGCGTCAAGCTGATGGACTTCGCGCAGAGCGAGGCGTATTCGCGCCGGTTCCCGTTCCTCACGCCCGTGGTGCTGCCGCGCGGCGTAGTGGACCTCGCGCGCGACCTGCCGGCGGCCGACCTGCGGCTGGTCGCGACCACCACCGCGCTGCTCACGCGCCACAAGACGCATCCGGCGCTGCTGCAACTGTTCGCGCAGGCCGCGCGCGACATCCACGGCCCGGCCGGCTGGTTCAACCGGGCGGGCGCGTTCCCCAGCATCGAGCACAGCGAATACCCGGTCTCGCGCGAAGCCGAGCGCGCGATCACGGGCGGCCGTCCGTTCCTGCAGCGCTACCTGCCGTTCTGGCTGGCCAACGTGGTGGAGCGGATGTGGCTGGTGCTGGGCATCATCGTGGCCATCCTGCTGCCGCTGTCGCGCATCGTGCCGCCACTGTACGAATTCCGCATCCGTTCGCGCGTGTTCCGCTGGTACGGGCAACTGCGCGCGATCGAGCATGACATGGAATCGGAAGCCCCGGACGCCGGCAACCTGGCCCAGGAACTGGACGCGCTGGAACAGAAAGTAGCGCGGATCAGCGTTCCCTTGTCCTATGCCGACGAGCTCTACGCGCTACGCAACAACATCAACCTGGTGCGTCGCAAGCTCGAGGACACCTGACTCGACATGGCTCTCGCGGTTGATGACGGCCGCACGTGTAACGCAGCCTGGATCCCGGATCGGGTCCGGGATGATGCGCCGCCTACGGGCGCGTCACTTCAGCGCCTTGAAGCGCATGCGGTGCGGCTTGGCGCCCTCTTCGCCGAGGCGCCGGCGCTTGTCGGCTTCGTATTCCTGGTAGTTGCCGTCGAAGAACGTCCACTGGCTGTCGCCTTCGGCGGCCAGGATGTGGGTGGCGATCCGGTCGAGGAACCAGCGGTCATGGCTGATCACCATCACGCTGCCGGCAAATTCCAGCAGCGCGTCTTCCAGCGCGCGCAGGGTTTCCACGTCGAGGTCGTTCGAAGGCTCGTCCAGCAGCAGCACGTTGCCGCCCGTGGCCAGCGTCTTGGCCAGGTGCAGGCGGCCGCGCTCGCCACCCGATAGCGTACCCACGCGCTTTTGCTGGTCGCCCCCGTTGAAGTTGAAGCGCCCGGCGTAGGCCCGGCTGGGCATCTGGAACTTGCCCACGGTGATGATGTCCAGCCCGCCCGAGATGTCTTCCCAGACGGTTTTCTCGTTGGCCAGGTCGTCTCGTGTCTGCTCGACGAAGGCCATCCTCGCCGTCGGGCCGATCTTCACTTCGCCGCTGTCCGCCTTTTCCTTGCCGCCGATCAATTTGAACAGCGTGGACTTGCCGGCGCCGTTCGGGCCGATGATGCCGACGATCGCGCCGGCCGGCACCTTGAAGCTCAGGTTGTCGATCAGCACGCGATCGCCGAAGGACTTGCTCACGCCCTTGAACTCGATGACCTCGTTGCCCAGGCGCTCGGCCACCGGAATGAAGATTTCCTGCGTCTCGTTGCGCCTCTGGTATTCGTAGTCGGACAGCTCCTCGAAGCGGGCGAGGCGCGCCTTGCTCTTGGCCTGCCGGGCCTTGGGATTCTGGCGCGACCACTCCAGCTCCTTCTTCATGGCCTTCATGTGTGCGTCTTCCGACTTCTGCTCGGCCTCCAGTCGGGCTTCCTTCTGCTCCAGCCAGCTGCTGTAGTTGCCCTTCCACGGGATACCCGCGCCGCGATCGAGTTCCAGGATCCATTCGGCCGCGTTGTCCAGGAAATAGCGGTCGTGGGTGATCGCGACCACCGTGCCGGAAAAACGCTTGAGGTACACCTCCAGCCATTCCACGCTCTCGGCATCGAGATGGTTGGTGGGTTCGTCCAGGAGCAGCATGTCGGGCTTGGACAGCAACAGCCGGCACAGCGCCACGCGGCGCTTCTCACCGCCCGAGAGGACGCCGATCTTCGCTTCCCACGGCGGCAGCCGCAGCGCGTCGGCCGCGATCTCCAGCTGGTGCTCGGAATCGGTGCCGGAAGTGGCAATGATCGCTTCCAGGCGCGCCTGCTCCGCCGCGAGCGCATCGAAATCCGCGTCCGGCTCCGCGTAGGCCGCGTACACCTCTTCGAGCTTGGCCTTGGCGGCCAGCACCTCGCCCATCGCCTCCTCGACGCTTTCGCGCACGGTGTGTTCTGGATTAAGCTGCGGCTCCTGCGGCAGGTAACCGATGTCCAGGCCCGGCATGGGCGTGGCCTCGCCCTCGTACTCCTTGTCCACGCCGGCCATGATGCGCAGCAGCGTCGACTTGCCGGAGCCGTTCAGGCCGAGCACGCCGATCTTGGCGCCCGGAAAGAAGGAGAGGGAAATATCCTTGAGGATGTGTCGCTTCGGCGGGACGATCTTGCCGACGCGGTTCATGGTGAAGACGTATTGGGCCATGGGTTCCGGGAATGTGAGCTGTCGCCGCGGCGCGGCGTAACCCTCCATTATCGGCGGTATGCCGTCGTCCCTGGGCCGGTAAGGGCGTACAGGCGTTCGCAGCCCCCGTGCCGCCCCTCCCGGCGCGGCACGGGGCGAGACGCTCAGGGCTTGCCGTCGAGGCTGTTCCGCAGCGCGGCCTTCGCGACCT
>JAGRPN010000138.1 GCA_019449555.1 Ramlibacter sp. | reverse complement strand
TCTGCAAGGTCAAGGACGACAACATCGTGCAGGCGATGCAACAAGCCCAGGCGGACAAGGTGGATCACTGGGGGTTCTACCAGGCGCGCAACCTGCGCGAAGAGGTCGCCAAAGCCACGGTCGTGCAATTGCGACTGCAGGCGGCCGAGCGCTCGGCGGGCCAGCGCGCCGGCTTCGACCAGGCGATCGCGCAATACGAGAAGCTGGCACAGGAGCAGGCGCAGAAGAAAGAAGAGCTGCGCCGGCAGGCGGCCGCCGACCAGCAGAACTACGACGCGCTGAACTACCGCGACGACCAGTTCGACCTGGCGGATGCGGCCATCGCGGTTTCGATCGCCGTCCTGGCGGTCGCCTCGCTGACGCAATTGTGGTGGCTGTATGCGGTGGCCATGGTGCCGGCCGGCTTCGGCGCATTGATGGGCATCGCGGGCCTCGCCGGATTGAAGTTGCACCCCGGCTTCCTCGCTCAACTGCTGAGCTAGTCTTCTGCCGGGACCGGCACTACGGCGTCGCTGTCCTGACGGTGGCGGAGGCCGGCACCGTAGTGGCTGCTGCCGTGGCGGCGATCGGCGAGGATGCCGCAGCTGCATCGGCAGCAGCGGCGCCACCACCCGGCGGCCACCCGACTTCGGCCGCATTGCGCGGCTTGCCGATCGGCGCGGGGGCTTTGCCCTGGTGCACGGCCTCGATGTCTTCTTCGCTCGGGTATACCCCCATCAGCCAGTAATCGAATACCCGGCGCGCGATCGGCGCGGCGTACTGCGCACCAAAGCCGGCGTTTTCCACGACCATCGCGAGCACGATCTTCGGGTCCTCGGCCGGCGCATACGCCATGAACAGGGCGTGGTCGCGGTGCCGCTCATCTACCTGCGACGCGTGGTACTTCTCGTTCGCCTTGATCTGGATCACCTGGGCGGTGCCGGTCTTGCCGCCGCTGGTGTAGGCCGCCTTGAAGAAGGCCCGCGACGAAGTCCCCTCGATATTCACGCCCACCAGTGCCCGCCGGACGACGGCAATGTTCTCGGGCTTGGCCGGGATGCGCCCGAGCGTTTCGCGCACCGTCGGACGCTGCTCGTGGGTCACGATGTCTACCACTTCGCGCACCAGGTGCGGCTTGACCTTGACGCCGTCGTTGGCCAGCACGCTCAGCGCGTTGGCCAGCTGCAGGACCGTGAAGTTGTTGTAGCCCTGGCCGATGCCCAGCGAGATGGTCTCGCCCGCGTACCACTTCTGCTGCTCCGGTTTCCTGTAGGCGGCGCGCTTCCAGTGCGTGGATGGCAGCAGGCCGCGCGACTCGCCGAGGATGTCGATGCCGGTGAGTTCGCCGAACCCGAGGCGCTGCATCTGGTCGTGGATCGTGTCCACGCCCAGGTCGTTGGCGAGCATGTAGTAGTAGGTGTCGCAGGACTGCACAATGGACTTGTACATGTCCACGGAGCCGTGGCCGCCCTCCTTGTCGTCGCGGAACCGGTGGCCGCCGAAGTTGAAAAACCCCGGATCGTGGATCACCTGCTGCGGCGTGCGCTTGCCGGTTTCCAGCGCGGCCAGCGCCATGAACGGCTTGTAGGTGGAGCCGGGCGGGTAGGTGCCACGCAGCGCGCGGTTGAGCAGCGGCTTGTCGATCGACTCGTTCAGCGCCTGCCAGTTCTCGCTGTCGATGCCGTCGACGAACAGGTTCGGATCGAATGTGGGCTTGCTCACGAACGCCAGCACCTCGCCGGTTTTCGGATCCATCGCCACCAGAGCGCCGCGACGCTCGCCGTACAGGTCCTCGATCAGCCGCTGCAATTTGATGTCGATCGACATGACCACCGTGTTGCCGGGCGTGGACGGCTGCGACGCCAGTTTGCGCATCGCGCGGCCCCCGGCGGAGGTCTCCACCTGCTCGACCCCGCTGATGCCGTGCAACTGGGTTTCATAGCTCTGCTCGACGCCGAGCTTGCCGATGTATTCGGTGCCGCGGTAGTTGTCCTGCTCGTCTTCGCCCCAGGTCTCGATCACCGCCTTTTCCGCCTGGTTGACGCGGCCGATGTAGCCGATCACGTGGCTGGCAAGCTCGCCGTACGGATAGTTGCGGAACAGCCGCGCCTTGATGTCCACGCCGGGAAAGCGGTAGCTCTGGGCGGCGAAGCGGGCCACCTCCTCGTCGGTCAGCCGGGTGCGGATCGGCAGCGACTCGAAACTCTTGGACTCCTCCAGGAGCTTCTTGAACCGGCGCTTGTCGCGCGCCTGGATCTCGACCACCTGCGACAGCTCCTCGATCGTCCTGTCCAGGCTTCCCGGGAGCCGCGAGGGCATGATCTCGAGCGTGTACGCCGAGTAGTTGGTCGCCAGCGCGATGCCGTTGCGGTCCAGGATCAGGCCGCGGTTGGGCACGACGGGCACGATCGACGTGCGGTTGTTTTCCGCCTGCTCGCTCAGGTCCTGGTGACGCGCGACCTGCAGGTACACCAGGCGGCTCACGAGCAGCGCGAACGCGACCACCACGACGATGCTGGCCACGAACACCCGCATGCGAAAACGCGAGAGGTCGGCTTCGACATTGCGCAGTTCGGTCATGGGTCAGGCGGCAGGCCGGGAGCTAAGGTATGGGTTGGGGCCGTTTACGCCGGCTCGGTTCCCGGCTGGCGCTGGCTTTTTCATCAAAGCGGCCTGTTTTCATCCGGATCGGGCGCGCGCCGCTGCGGCACCAGCAGCAGCACGCTGACGACCGGCCACAGCATCGCTTCGACCAGCGGCGTGAGGAACACCGTCCAGCCCGGGAAGATGCCGCCGGCCAGCATGCGCACCGCGATCTCGATCGCGTGGGCCGCGGCGAACAGCGGGAACACCTGCACCGCCTGCGACGGCACACTGAACCACAGCAACCGGCGGTGGATCGTGATCGCGAAATAACTCAGCACCGTGTAAGCCAGCGCATGCTGGCCCAGCAGTGCCGCCTGCTGCACGTCCATGGTCAGCCCGAACACGAACGCGGCCCCGATCCCCACTCGCAGCGGCTGGTGCACGCTCCAGAACACCAGCACCAGCGCGAGGAAATCCGGCAGCCAGGCCGTGCGTCCCAGCGGCACCATGTTCAGCAGCAGGGCCAGCAGCAGGCTGCCCCAGATGAAGACCGGATTGGCCGGCAGCAACAAGGGCTGCCCGGGGCGCATGATCACTTGCGCACCCCCTTCTTCGCGGGCGCCGCGGCCTCGTCGGGCACCGGCTTGGGCAGGATCTTCCCGGTGATCGCGCTGAGCACCATCACGTGCCGCGCGCCGGACACCAGCGCCTGCGGCGAGCAGATGATGTGCGCGAAGCCGGAATCGGCGCGCCGTTCGACCTTCTCCACGCGCGCCACCGGCAAGCCGGGCGGGTACACGCCGTCGACGCCGCTGGTGGTGAGGAGATCGCCCGGCTTCACGTCGGCGTTGCCGGCCATGAACCGCAATTCGAGCAGGCCGCTGCGCGAAGCCGGCTCGCCGTACGCGACGCCGCGCACGCCGGTGCGGGCGTTGAGCACGGGGATCGCCTGTTCGCGGTCGGTGAGCAGCGTCACCTCGCTGACCAGCGGGTAGACCCGCGTCACCTGGCCCAGCACGCCGGACTCGTCGATCACCGGCGAGCCGGCCTCGATCGCCTGCGCCATGCCCTTGTCGATGATGACCTTGCGCGAGTACGGATCGGCCGCTTCATACAGCACTTCGGCGGCCTGGCTGGGCGTCGCGACCCGCTCGCGCAGTTCCAGCAGTTTGCGCAGCTGCGCGTTCTCGAGAGCGAGCTGCTCGACCTGGTTGGCCCGCTGCGACTGCTGCGCGAGCCTGCGTCGGGCCGCCTGTTCCGCGTCCTGCGCGCTGCGCAGCGACTGGAAGTACTCGGCGCCGAACTGGATCAGCGCCACCGGCCGCATGGCCAGCCACTGGATCGGGTAAAGCACCGTGGCCACGATGGCGCGCAAAGGCTGGGCCACGTGGAAACGCGTGTCAGCCACCATCAGGAACAGGGCCAATGCGCTGCAGACCATGAGCTTGGACAGCGCGGAGGGGCCCTGCTTGAAGAAGGGCGGCGGCGTCCGGTCGAGGGTACCTAGCGGCATGGCGCATTTTCCTTGCTCCCGCCGGGGGCGGGCCGGGCGGGCAATGCCTCACCCTAACCCTCCCTGGCGGGCAGGGAAGGGTTCATTCGCTGGTGAAGATGCTTCCCAGGCGTTCCATGCGCTCGAGCGCAATGCCGCAGCCGCGCACCACGCAGGTCAGCGGGTCTTCGGCCACCAGCACCGGCAGGCCCGTTTCCTCGGCCAGCAGGCGGTCCAGGTCGCGCAGCAGGGCGCCGCCGCCCGTGAGCATCATGCCGCGCTCGGCGATGTCGGCGCCCAGTTCGGGCGGCGTCTGTTCCAGCGCGTTCTTCACCGCCGACACGATGTTGTTCAGCGGATCGGTGAGCGCTTC
>JAGRPN010000137.1 GCA_019449555.1 Ramlibacter sp. | reverse complement strand
GTCCTCGAGCAGGGCCTTGAGCGCCGCGACATGCCCTTCGGCCAGGTCGCACACGTGGATGTAGTCGCGCACGCCGGTGCCGTCGGGCGTCGGGTAGTCGCTGCCGAACACCTGCAGGTAGGGCCGCCGGCCCGACGCGACCTGCGTGATGTAGGGCATGAGGTTGTTGGGCGTGCCGTCCGGGTCTTCGCCGATCAGGCCGCTCGCATGCGCGCCGACCGGATTGAAATAGCGCAGGATGGCCACGCGCCACGAGGGCCGCGCGTTGCACTGCGCCGCGAGCATGTCCTCGATCACCAGCTTGGTGTGGCCATACGGGTTGGTGTGGCTGCGCGGGAAATCCTCGGCGATCGGCACGCTCGCGGGCTCGCCGTACACCGTGGCGCTGCTGGAAAAGACCAGCGTCTGGCAGCCCGCCGCCTCCATCGCCTGCAACAGGCTCACCGCGCCCACGATGTTGTTCTGGTAGTACTTGAGCGGTTTCGCCACGCTCTCGCCCACCGCCTTGGCGCCGGCGAAATGGATCACCCCGCCGACCTGGTGGCGCCGCAGCACGTCCTGCACGAACGGCGTGTCCAGCACGTCGCCGGCCTCGCACAGCACGGGCCGCCGCGTGATGCCGCGCAGGCGCGCCAGCACGCCGCGGTCGCTGTTGGAGAAGTTGTCGAGGATCACGGGCGAATAGCCCGCCTCGACGAGCGCCACGAACGTGTGGCTGCCGATGTAGCCCGCGCCGCCGGTGAGAAGGATGTTCATCGAAGGTCCGCTCGCTGCAACGAAGCGCCGCCCGGCGCGTTACGCCGCGGCCCCGTGCTCCTGGCGCATCGACTGCGCCGCCAGGCGCAAGGCACGGGCCAGGAACACCGGGTTGCCAAGGACGTACCGCCTGAACAGCCGCCGGGGCTCCAGCGCCAGCCGGTACATCCATTCGAGCCCCGAGCGGCGCAGCCACGCGGGCGCGCGCGAAGTCTTGTTGCCCAGGAAGTCGATGATCGCGCCGCCGCAGACGATCAGGCAGGCAAAGCCGATCGCCGCTCGCAGCGCCACCGCCACCTCTTCCTGGCGCGGCATGCCCATGCCCAGCACGATGACGGCGGGGCGGTGCGCGACGGCGAGCCGCACGTAGCGCACCGTGTCGAGAAAGCCGTGGGCCGCGACGCAGCGAACGCCCGGCACGCGGCGCTCGATTGCCGCACGGGCTTGCGACAGGTACGGGTCCTGCGTCCCGAACAAGGCCACGGTCTTGCCCTCGCACCGCGCCAGGATCTTGGGAATGAGGTCGGTCCCGTTCAGGTTCAGCCCCGGCGCCTGGTTCAGCAATCGCAGCAGGATGGCCATGCCGATGCCGTCGCGCAGCAACAGGTCGGCCGCGACCAGCGAGTCGAAAAACTCGCTGGACAGCGCCGCGGCGTTCATAGCATGCGCATTCACGAAAGCCAGGATGCGCGGTTCGCCGGGCCGCACCAGCCAGTCGAGCAATTGCTCCTCGCCGCGCGGCGAATGTACGCGCACCACGCCTTTGACCAGCTCCCGCCAGCGGGGCTGCCAGCCGGCGGCTTCAGCGGAACGCGGCGTCATGGCTCGGCGCGCCGTTGAGCACGGCCCCAACGATCGTCACGCCGAATTGCCGCAGGTCCTCGGTCAGGTTGGCCAGCCGCGGCACGGAACTGCGGTCGCGGCACGCCAGCATCAACGCGGCGCCCGCCCTGACGGCGATGGTGCCGGCGTCGGCGCAGGTGTTGGCCGCCGGCGTATCGATCAGGATCACTTCGTAGCTGGAACGCATCGCCGTGACCAGGCGTGCGAAGCCGGCGCGCGCCAGCAGTTCTTGCGGGTTCGGCGGCAAGGCGCCCGCCGGCAGCACCGACAGGTCGGGCAGTGCCGGGATTTCGCAAACGGCCTCCCAGCCGGCGCGCCCGGCGAGCACGGCCGACAGCCCGATCCGTCCCGCCAGCCCGAAGATGCGGTGCTGGCGCGGCTTGCGCAGGTCGGCGTCGATGAGCAGCGTGCGCTTGCCGAGCTGCGAAAACAGCACCGCGAGATTGGCCGTGATGTAGCTGCGCCCTTCGCCGCTGCCGGGGCTGACCACGGCGAGCGCCGCCTGGCGCGCATCGTTCTCGAACCAGCGCAGCATCAACTGGCTGCGCAGCGCCCGCAGGTGTTCGACGGCGAGGCTCTGGGGCTGGCGCGCGGCGATCAGGTCCGTGCTGAAACTGGTTTCCTCGGGCAGGTCGGTGTGGCCGAACTGCAGCGAAAGCACCTGCCGCACGTCTTCCTCGGTGAGCAAGCCCATCGCGATACCGGCCTCGCCGAATGGCAGTCCCGCCTTCTTCTGGAAGTCCAGGATGCGTTGCGCGTTGTCCTGGGTGAGCCGGCCCCAGTCGACCAGGATGACGCCCATCGGCCGATCGGCCTCGGCGGGACCGCTGATGTCCAGGTCGAGCCTGTTGGCGGGCAAGGGAAAGACCTGGCTGTTCATGCGATGCTCCTCTGCCCGGCCAGCGCCAGCCGCCGCGGGGAGGGAAGCCGCAACTGCACCGGCATCACCGCGGCGGCGTTGCCCGGGATGCTCGCGAGAATCGGCAACTGCGTGACCAGCGTGAGGTCCTCGAGCGAGCGGACGCGCCGGTTGATCAGCTCGGCCAGCAGGGCGCCGGCGATCGCGAGCAGCATGCCGGCGACGGCGGCGATGAGCAGCGCCTGCGTGGCCGTCGGCCCCGACGGGTCCACCGGTTCCACCGCGGGCGCGAGGCGCATCACGTTGGTCTGGTTGGTCAGGCTCTGCAGGCGCGACTGCGAGGCGCTGGCGCTCACGGTTTCGAACGCCTTCTGCGCCGAGTCGACGTCGCGCTGCAGCAAGCTGAGCTCGCCGCGCTGCTTGTTCAGGTCAATCACCTTGGCCTTCTGCGCCGCCAGCGCCGCCAGCAATTCACGCTCGCGGCTCTTGCCGACCTGGTAGCTCGTGTCGACGGAGGTCGTGATCCGCGCGGTCTCGGTAGCGAGCCGGCTGCGCAGCGAAGCGAGTTCCGCCTGCATGCGCTGCATCTGCGGGTGGTTGGCGCCGAGGTAGGCGGAGCCTTCCTGCACCTTGCTCTCGAGCTTGGCGATGTCGCCGCGCAAGCCGTTGATCAACGGGCTTTGCATGATATCGGCCACGGTGCCGCCGGCCGCGCGCTTGCCCGAGCTCTCGGTGGTCTGGGCCTGCACGGTGGTGAGCTGCGCGGACAGGTCGTTCAGCCGCGCCGTTTCATAGTCCGCCCGTTCGTCGCTGCTGACGATGCCGGTGCGCGCCTGGAACGCGGACAGCTTCGCCTGCGCATTCGCCAGGTTCTGCCGCGCGGCCTTGACCTGGTCCTCGAACCAGACCGCGTAGCCGCGGGCCGGATCCGTCTTGAGCTCCAGGCTGGTGTCGAGATAAGCCTGCGCAAAAGCGTTGGCGACCCGCGCCGCGTCGGCGGCGGTCCGGCCTTTCCACGAGATGTTGATGATGTTGCTCTCGCGGGCGGGCTTGACTTCCAGGCCCCTTTGCAGTTCGTGCGCGAACCAGGCCTGCGCCGATCCCTTGCCGTCGGTGGCTTCGCGCCAGCGTTCGAGCTCTTTCGGGTCCTTGTCGATCTTCAGCATCTCGACCACGCGCTGCGCGACGCGCTCGCTGCGCACGATGTCGATCTGCGTGGCCATGAAGCTCGGGGCGATGAGCCCCTGCACGCCGGAGCCGGCGACCGGGTCGGTGCGCACGTCCACCAGCACCGGCGCGCGGGCGGTGTAGTGGGTCGGGCGCACGACGACCCACGCCAGGGCCAGCGCCAACGTCGCCAACAGGATCATGCCCGCGAGGAAGCGCCGGGCGCGCAGGATGGAGAAGAATTGGTGCAGGCTCATGGGAAAACTCTTTTTGCCCCTCGACAACTTTGGGGGCGAACAGGGTTGGAGGTGTTTGTTCGGTTCGTCGTTACGCTGCTCCCTTCGCGCCGAGCCTGTGCAAGCGCCACAGGCTCAGCGGGCAAAGGCTCAGAACAGGCTCTCGCGGACGAACAGCACGTCGTTCGGCTGCACGGGGTCGGTGAGGCGCGGCACGATCTGCTCGACGGAACCGTCGGCGCGGGTGCGCGTCAGGCGCAGGCGGTCCTGGGTGCCGCGGTTGGTGGTGCCGCCGCCTTGCGCCAGCGCCTGCATCACGGTCATGCCGCGCTCGATGCGGTACGGCCCGGGCTTCTGGGCTTCACCGTAGATGTAGTACATCGGCGCCTTGTTCACGAAGATCGTGTCGCCCGCGGACACCACGATATCGTCGCCGTTGCGGGTGCCGGCGAACAGCGCCGGGATGTCGATCGTCTTGCGGAAGGCCTTGCCGTCACGCACGCCGGTCACCACGAGCACGTCGTCGCCCGTCGGGGTGATGCCGCCGGCGGCCGCGAGCATGTCGCTCACGCGCACGTTGAACGTCTCGAGCGGGAAGCGGCCGGGCTTGTTGACCTGGCCGAGCACCGACACCTGGTTGCCGCGCACCTGCAGCAGCACGATGTTGACCTGCGGCGCCTTCAGGATGTTGCGCGACCGCAGGCCCTGCGCGATCTGGCTCTCGGCCTGGCCGATGCTCAGGCCCCCGAGCTTGACGCCGCCGATGAGCGGATAGTTGATCGAGCCGCTTTCGGATACCCGGGTCTCGACGGTCAGGTCGGGGTTCTGGTACACCTGGACCCGGATCGCGTCGCCGGGTCCGAGCTTGTAGTCGACATCCGTCGCGGGTTTGCTCTGCGCGATCGCAAACGCACTGGTGCACGCGAAGACAAGCGTCAAGGTGGAGCGAAGCAGTCTGTGCATGAAAAGTCTCCCGTAATAGAAGGAAAGGAAGTCCATTCGCTGGTGAAAAAACAAGTTCGCCCTGTGCGCCGGGGCATGCGCCTAAGCCCCCTGACAGCGGGACATGGTGTGGCGGATGTTGGCCGACGATGCGCGCCTCAACAATGGCCCGTTCGGACTATCGGGAGCGGTCGAGCCGCCACGGCTAGTACGCGGCCGCATCCTTGAACACGAGCTTGATGGTCTTGGCGATGATGTACAGGTCCAGGCGCAGGGACCAGCTGCGCAGGTAGTCGAGGTCGCAGCGGATGCGGCCCTCCATCTTTTCCAGCGAGTCGGTTTCGCCGCGGAAGCCGTTGACCTGCGCCCAGCCGGTAATGCCGGGCTTGACCTTGTGGCGCACCATGTAGCTCTTGATCAGCCGGCGGTACTGCTCGTTGTGGGCCACCGCGTGCGGGCGCGGTCCGACGACGCTCATGCGGCCCTGCAGTACGTTGATGAACTGCGGCAGCTCGTCCATCGACGTCTTGCGCAGCATGGCCCCGAACCGCGTGATGCGGGCGTCGTTCTTGCGCGCCTGCCGGATCTGGCTGCCGTCCTCGACCACGGACATGGAGCGGAACTTGTAGACGACGATCTCCTCCCCGTCCAGGCCGTAGCGCCGCTGCCGGAAGATCACCGGCCCCGGGGACTCCAGCTTGACCGCGATCGCGATCGCGAGCATGAGCGGCGAAATCAGGATCAGGATCAGCGTGGCCAGCACGAGGTCGCTCCCGCGCTTGAGCAGCCCGGCGGGGCCGCGGAACGGCGTTTCGCACACGGAGATCACCGGCAGGCCGCAGACCGAATCGGTGCGGCCCTGGATCAGGTCCGTGACGAACATGTCCGGCACGAAATATACCGACGCGGTCGTGTCCTTCAGCGCGTCCAGCAGTTCCTTGATGCGCGGCTGCGACGCCATCGGCAGCGACAGGTAGATCAGGTGCACCCGGTTGGCCTTGACATAGGCCGCGATTTCGCCGATCCGCCCCAGCAGCTGGTGGCGCCCGCTGTCGTGATGGCGGTCCGGCGTGCGATCGTCGAAGAAGCCGATCAGCTCGATGCCGGCATCGGCAGCCGAGGCGAGCCGGTCGGCCAGCGAGCAGCCCTGCTCGTTCATGCCCACCACGACGGCGCGCAGCGGCGGGCCTTGCAGGCGCACCAGGTGCGGCGCCGCGCGCCGCAAGCCCCAGTGCGCGGCGAGCTGCGCGGCCGGCGCG
>JAGRPN010000136.1 GCA_019449555.1 Ramlibacter sp. | reverse complement strand
GCATTTGACGCATGGTGACGGACATGGGGATTCCTGAAGGTTAGGTCTAAAATCCAGCCCGAAATTGCTGCTGCCGGAAAGGGCAGCGACAACACCTTGTTGGGCCGGATTCGCGTTTTGTTTCGCTGATCTCGCGGCTGCGCACTTCGCGCTTCGCCGCCCAGCAAAACCCAAAAATTATAGCTTGTCCCTGGAATCCATGCGCCCCGACCTCATCGCCACCCGCGAAGCCCTTCCTTCTGCCGGCGCCGCCCAGGCGGAGCTCGAGCTGTCCATCGACATCGCCCGCTCGAGCGCCTGCGAGCGGGCATTTCTGAAGACCTCGTTCGACCAAGCGCGGGCCGGCGCAGCGGATCCGGCGAACGCCCGGCGGCCGTTGGCGGGGCTGGCCGTCTCGGTGAAGGACCTGTTCGACGTCGCCGGCCAGGTCACCACCGCCGGCTCCGTGGTGTTGGCCGATGCCCCACCGGCGGCGAGCGACTGCCCGGCCGTGGCGCGGCTGAAGGCGGCCGGTGCAGCCGTCATGGGCCGCACCAACATGACGGAGTTCGCGTTTTCCGGCGTGGGCACCAATCCGCACTACGGCACTCCGGCGAATCCCGCCGACCCGGCCACGCCCCGCATTCCCGGCGGCTCCTCGTCGGGCGCCGCGGTGTCGGTCGCCACCGGCGCGGCGTACATCGGCCTGGGTTCCGACACGGGCGGTTCCATTCGCATCCCCGCCGCCTTGTGCGGCATCGTGGGCTTCAAAAACACCGCACGGCTGACGCCCGCGGAAGGCGCCCTCCCGCTGTCCAGCACGCTCGATACGGTCTGCGCCATGACCCGGTCGGTACGGGACGCCATCCTGGCGCACGAGATCCTGGCGGCACGGCAGGTCGTGCTCGACCGCAAGCCGCTCTCGAGCTACCGCTTCGCCGTCGCGCGCACCGCGATGCTCGACGGCATGGACGCGACCGTCGCGCGTGCTTTCGAGCGCGCCCTCGCCGGTTTGCGCGCGGCGGGCGCGCGCGTGGACGAGATCGCGCTGGCCGAAATCCGCGGCCTGGGCGCGCTGCAGGCGACCGGAGGTTTCACCGCCGCCGAGAGCTATGCCTGGCACAAGGACCTGCTGCAACAGCGGGCCGAGCGCTACGACCCGCGCGTGCGCACCCGCATCGAGCGAGGCGCGGCCATGAAGGCATACGAATACGTGGACCTCGTTCGCGCACGGGCGGCGTGGATCGCATCGGTGGATGCCGCGCTGCGCGGCTACGACGCCGTGCTCTCCCCCACCGTGCCCATCGTGGCGCCGCCGATCGACCGGGTCGCGCCGGCCGATGGCGCCGACCCGGCGCAGGATGCAGCGCGCGACGAGGAATTCTTCCGCGTGAACGCCCTCCTCCTGCGCAATACCAGTGTCGTCAACATGCTCGATGGTTGTGCGATCACGCTGCCCTGCCACGTGCAGGACGAACTGCCGGTAGGCCTCATGATCTGGCACAGTGCCATGCACGACGACCCGATCTTGAACATCGCGCTGCAGGCGCAGGCGGCGCTGGCCGCAACAGCAGGAAACCCATGAGCGTTGCGTTGAGCACCGGAAGCCGGCGATGAGGGTCGCCGTCATAGGCGCCGGCATCATCGGCGTCACCACCGCCTTCGAACTGGCGGTCGATGGGCATCAGGTCACCGTGTTCGAGCGGCGCGCGTCGGTGGCCGAGGAAGCCAGTTTCGCCAACGCCGGGGTGGTCGCGCCCGGCTACGTGACGCCTTGGGCCGCCCCCGGCATGGCCGCCAAGATCGCGGGTTTCCTGATGCGCAAACACGCACCGGTGCGAATCGCGCTGCCGCTGACGCGCGAGGACATCGCGTGGATCTGGCAGTGGTACCAGTCGTGCGACCTGGCCACCTATACGGCCAACCGGGCGCGCATGCAGCGGCTGGGTTTCTACAGCCGCACGCGGTTGCACGAGATCACGGATCACTTCCAGTTCGAATACGACCGCAGCGTCGGCTACATGGTGCTGCTGCGCGGCGAGAAGGACAGCCGGCTGGTGCAGCCCAGCCTGCAGGTCCTGCGCGACGCGGGCGTCGAATTCAAGGAGATGAACGCCGGCGAGGCGCGCACCATCGAGCCGGCCATCAGCCCCGAGATCGACTTCCTCGGTGCGATCCACCTGCCCAACGACGAGGTAGGCAATTGCCGGCAATTCGCGTTGCTGCTGAAGAACGAGGCACAGACCCAGGGTGTGCACTTCGAGTTCAACGCCGCAGTGGGCCCATTGAACCCCGCCGCGCCGGCATCGCTTGCGGTGTGGGGGCTGGAATCGCAGGTGCCCGTGCAACGCCAGTTCGATGCCGTGGTGGTGTGCGGCGGCGTCGATTCCGCGGAACTGCTGCGTCCGCTCGGGCTGGACATTCCATTGGCGGCGGTGTACGGGTACTCGATCAGCGCACCACTGCGCGAGTCGGTGAACGCGCCGCGCAGCGCCCTGATGGACGAGCGCTACAAGGTGGCGATCGCGCGGCTGGGCAATCGCGTGCGCGTGGCCGGCAGCGCGGAGATCGGCGGTTCGCTTGCAAAAAAGAATGCGGCCGCCATCCAGACGCTCTACAAGGTTCTGCACGACTGGTTCCCCGGCGCCGCCCGCCTGGTCAACTCGGGCTCCGCCACGATGGGTGCGGCCGTGCAGGAGTGGAAAGGCGCGCGGCCCATGTTGCCCGACGGCCCGCCGGTCATCGGGCCCACCGCCATTCCCGGCGTCTGGCTCAACCTGGGGCATGGTTCCAGCGGCTGGGCGCTGTCATGCGGGTGCGCGCGGGTCGTCACCGACTTGATGGCCGGCCGGCAGCCCGAAGTGGATATCGAAGGGCTCGGCGTGGATCGCCTGGCCCACTAGGGCGCGCCACCCGGGGAGCTAGGAGCGTTGCCGGCGCGGTGCCAGAATCGCGGCATGCAACGCATCACGCCCGACCGGGGCTGGCCGCTCTTCGACGTGGCGGGCTCGCGCGCCATCGAGCAGGCCGCGGCCGCAACTCTTCCCGCGCACGAATTGATGCGACGGGCCGGCCTGGCCGTGGCGCGGCTGGCACTGGCCGTCGCGCCGCATGCCCGCACCGTATGGATCGCGAGTGGCCCGGGTAACAACGGCGGCGACGGCGTCGAAGCCGCGCTGCATTTGCAGCAGTGGGGCAAGCACCCCATCGTGACGTGGCTCGGCGACGAAACGCGCGCGCCGGCCGACAGCCTGGCATCGCTGCAGCGGGCGCGACAGGCGAACGTCGCATTCGCGGACGAGCGGCCGGCGCAGTGGGATCTGGCGATCGACGCGCTGCTGGGTATCGGCGGCGCGCGTGCGCTGGAAGGCAGGATGGCCGACTGGTCGAATGCGATGAGCCAGGCCGCCGCGCCGGTGCTGGCCGTGGACCTGCCCTCGGGGCTGAACGCCGACACCGGCACCGGACATGCCGTGAGGGCGACGCACACCTTGAGCCTGTTGTCCTTGAAGCCGGGCCTGTTCATGGCCGGGGGACGCGATCCCTCGGGACAGGTGTGGTTCGACGACCTCGGGGTGACCCGGTCGGCCGAGGAGCCCAGCGCCTGGCTCGGCGGACCCCCGGCCCGCACCGAGCGGCTTCACGCTTCGCACAAGGGCACTTACGGCGACCTCGCCGTCATCGGCGGCGCCGCGGGGATGACCGGCGCCGCCCTGCTGGCAGGTTCCGCGGCGCTGCATGGCGGCGCAGGCCGCGTCTTCGTCGCCTTGATCGACGCAGGGAGCTTGGGCGTGGACGAGTCCCAGCCGGAGCTGATGTTCAGGGCCTGGGACTCGCTGGACCTCGGCCGCATGGCCGTGGCGTGCGGCTGCGGCGGCGGGGATGCCGTGCGGGCCGTGCTGCCCAAGGTGCTCTCCACGGCCAGGGCGCTGGTGCTCGATGCGGACGCGCTCAACGCGATTGCAGCGGACACGCAGTTGCAGGCGCTGTTGCTGGCACGCTCGCGGCGGGAGCGGCCGACGGTGCTCACGCCCCATCCGCTCGAAGCCGCGCGCTTGCTGTCCTGCAACGCGCAGCAGGTCCAGCAGGATCGGCTGCTGGCGAGCCGTGAACTGGTCCAGCGCTTCGGCTGCGTCGTGGTGCTCAAGGGCTCGGGCAGCGTCATCGCCGCGCCGGCTCGCGCGCCAACGATCAATCCCACCGGCAATGCGCGCCTGGCGACGGCGGGCACGGGCGATGTGCTGAGCGGGATGGTGGCGGCGCGACTCGCCGCCGGCATCAGCGCTTACGACGCCGCGGCGGGCGCCGTCTATGCCCATGGATTGGCTGCGGACCGCTGGCCCGCCGAACGGCCTTTGACGGCTTCGGCATTAGCCCGCTGCGCCGCCTGAGGCAGCGCCCGCGCTTCAGTGACCGGCCTTGGACACCGTTTTGGCCAACGGCGTCCAGCGATCGATCTCGCTCTTCACGTATTGCGTGAACGTGGACGCATCGAAGTCGTCGGATTCGATGCTCTCCAGCGCGAGCTGCTGCCGCACGGTGGCGGTTTGCAAGCCGCGGCGAACCTCCGCATTGATACGATCCACCAGCGGCTTGGGCATGCCCGCCGGCCCCGAGATGCCGAACCAGGTCCGGGCCGTGAGCGCCGGGAACCCCAGCTCGGCAAACGTGGGAACGTTCGGGTGTTCAGGCAGCCGCTTGGACGCCGTCGTCGCCAATGCCCTGAGCCGGCCCGACAGGATGTGGGCCTTGGCCGATGGCAACGCCATGAAGCCGGCCGGCACCTGGTTGCCCAGCAGGTCGAGCACGGCCTGCCCGCCGCCCTTGTAGCTGATGTGGACCATCTTGAGATTCGCGGCGGCGCGGAAGGTCTCGCCGATCAGGTGGGCGTGCGTGCCCTGGCCCGAGGAGGCCCAGTTCAGTCCGCCGGGCTGGGCCGCGGCATAGGCGATGAAGCCCTTGAGGTCGTAGACCGGCACGGCCGTGTTGACCACAAGCACCACGGGCGGACCGCCGATCATCGCGATGTGGGTGAAGTCCTTCATGGGATCGAACGGTGCGCCGGGGGCGGCCGGTGCGATCACGTGCGAAGCGATGCCCGAGATCACCAGGTTGTAGCCATCGGGCGCGGTTTTGGCCACCTGCTGCGATCCGATCATGCCGCCGGCACCGGGCTTGTTCTCGATCACGAACGGCTGGCCGAACGCCTCCGACAGGTGCCGCCCGATCAGGCGTCCCAGCGTGTCGGTGCTGCCGCCCGGCGAGAACGGCACCATGATCTTGACCGGCCGGTCCGGCCAGGCCGGCTGGGCCGTCGCGGCTTGCGTCGCCAGGACCAGCACCATCAATGCGCCCAGCATGCAGCGCAGAAAACCGTTCGATCGATGACTCATTTGGATATGCCTTAGTCCATTGCGCCCTGGGCCCGCAGCGCGGCCAGCCGCTGCGCGTCGAACCCGAGCAGGCCGCCGAACACGCGTTCGTTGTGCTCGCCGAGCAGCGGTGCCGCCGTGGTGATCTCGCCCGGCGTATCCGACAGATCGAAGGCCGGAAAGCCGCAAACCACTTCGCCGAATACGGCGTGGGGCCGGCGGCGCCATTGGCCGCGGGCCTGCAACTGCGGATCGGTGAACAGGTCGGCGACGCTGCTGACGGCGTGCGCATGGACAGCTGCTTGCTGCAAGACCTCGGCGGCCGCCGTCGCCTCGCACTCGCCGGTCCAGTCGGCGATGGCCTGCGCGATGCGCGCGCCGGCGCTGCGACGCCCGGCCACACTGGCCAGCGCCGGGTCGCGGGCCATATCGGGCCGGCCGATCACCGCGCACAGCCGCTCGAATTCGTCCGCCGACCAGCATGACAAAGCCAACCAGCCGCCGTTGCGACACGGCCAGGCGCCATGCGGCGAGGCATCGGGGTCGGCATTGCCGGCGCGCTGCGCCACCTGGCCTTGCGCGTGATAGGCGAACAGCGGGCCGGCGAGAAAGAGGAGCCCGCACTCGTACTGCGAGACGTCGAGGTAGCTGCCCTCGCCGCTGCGGCGGCATTTTTCCAGCGCCGCCAGCACGGCCGCCGCGCCGAGCGTCGACGCGATGAAGTCGATGTAGGGACCGTAAAGCAGCATCGGCGGCCCACCGGCTTCGCCTGTCAGGCCGCACATGCCGGCCAGCGCCGTCAATTGCGAGCCGAAGCCCGGTGTGTCGGCGCGCGGCCCGGTCTGTCCCATGTTGCATGTCGACAGCATGATCAGGTCGGGGTGGGTCGAGCGCAGTTCCTCGTAGCCCAACCCCAGCCGGTCCATGACGCCGGGTCGCATGTTTTCGATCACGATGTCGCACCACTCGACCAGTTCCCGCGCCAGCGCGATGCCTTGCGCATTCTTCAGGTCGACCGTGACGCCGAACTTCGAGTCGTTGAAAAAAGCGAAGCAGCCGCTGGCGTCGATGCCGGGCCGGCCGTCCTTGAATGGCGGGTATTGCAGGCGGAAGCCGTCCGGCCGCGCGACCGATTCCACGTGGACGACGGTGGCGCCGAAATTGGCCAGCATCTTGCCGATGTGCGGTCCGGCCGCGTAGCTGCCGAACTCCACCACCTTGACGCCCTCAAGCGCTTGCGGGTTCATGTCGATCCTGGGTGGGCGGCGCATCCGCCGCGGCCAGCGCAGGGCGCTGCCCGTTGCGGATGAAGAACGCGCCGCAATGACGTTGCGTGCGCCCGTCGGCCGTCGTGACGTCATGCCAGAAGCCGCGCGCCTGGAGTTGCGGATCGGTGGCGATGTCCTGCATCGTCGAGACCGGATAACCGAGCATTTCGCGCCGATGCGCACCTTCCAGGAACTGGCGCTTGCGAAGGCCGGCCAGGAAGCGCGCGATCGGCACTTCCATGGCATCGACCTCGGCCTGGCTGGCCCGGGTCGGATCGAACTTCGACCAGTCGATGGCGCCCAGCGGGCCGACGTCGACGCCCTCCTCGCGCATCCAGGCCACCAGTTGTTCGTTGGTGCGACGGCCGGCCGCGCCGCCGTACAGGATGAAATTGATCTCGCCGTCCAGGCAGGGCCAGAACACGCGGTACTTGGCGCCCGACACCGAACGACCGGTGATGAAGGCGCCGGCCCGCGTGGGCGAGGTGCCGGCGATATCTACGAAGGTCGGCGCGTGCGCCAATGCCGTGATGACCGCGGCTTGGGCCGACACGTCGACCAGTTGACCGCGTCCGGTGCGCGCGCGCGCCGCCAGCGCCATCGTGGCGCCTACCGCCGCCTGGGCCCCCGCCCAGGCGCAGGACTGGGGCGCGCTCACCCGCATCGGCTCGCCGCCGGGTTCGCCCGCCAGCGACATGGCTCCGGCGGCCGCCATGATTTCGATGTCGCTTGCGTACCAATGCGACTTCGGGCCGGCGAGCCCGAACGGCGTGATCGCCACCAGGATCAGGCGCGGGTTGACGCGCGAGAGCCGGTCGAAATCGAACAGGGCGTGATCGCCGCCGCCGGGCTGCGGCGTGGCGACCAGGATATCGGTGACGGCTGCCAGCCGGTCGAGCGCGGCTGCCG
>JAGRPN010000135.1 GCA_019449555.1 Ramlibacter sp. | reverse complement strand
TAAAACCTGGGGCCGCCCCTCACGACGTAGGAGGCGTAGTCCCAACCGAATCTGATCAACTTGTTCATGCCGGGTCAATCGACGAAATAGAAGAACTTGGGGTACGTGTTCAGTTCGGCGCGCAGGCGGAACACGCGCTTTCGATCGAGAATGCGGCGGACTTCGCTATTCGGATCGAGCAGGTTGCCGAACTTGCGCGCACCGACCGGACAGGCTTCGACGCAAGCCGGATAGCGCCCGTGGCGGATGCGCTGAATGCAGAACGTGCACTTCTCGACGACGCCCCGCATGCGCGGCCGGTTGCCGAGGTAATGCGTGTTGGGGTTCATCTCCTCTTTGGGAACATTCGGCTCGCTCCAGTTGAAGCGCCGCGCCCAGTAAGGGCAGGCGTCCATGCACTGACGGCAGCCGATGCACCAGTTGTAGTCGATGACCACGGGGCCGTCCGGCTCGCGGTAAGTCGTCCTCACCGGACAGACCTTCACGCAGGGCGGCTTCTCGCACTGCATGCAGGCAATCGGCATATAGAAAGCTTCCTTCTCCGGAACCTTCTCGGGGTGGTAGTAGTGCTCGCCTTCGAGCGTGACCCCGGCGGCGCTGTAGGCATTGCCGCCGACCTGGATGCCGTCGGGGTCGGGATAGCCCTGGTTCATCTTTTCAGGACTGAACGTGCCCTTTTCCATCTTGATGACGCGTATCCACTCGATCGACTGCGCGCCGCCGCGGGACTGGTTGTTTTCCTCAACACAGGCCTTCACGCAGCGGCGGCAACCGATGCATTTCTGGATATTCAGTGCGTAGCCGAACAGCACCCCTTCCTTTGCCGGCGTGGTGTCGACGGTGACGCGCTTGCCGTACTCCTCCGAGTAGCGCCGCTCCAGCCGGGCTTTCGCCTGCGCCTTCTCCTCCTCGGTCATGAGGCGATAGTTTTTCTGGAACCACTCGGCCCACTCCGTCTTCGCCTGGGCGTTATCGGAATGGGTCAGCAGCGCTGCGGTGCCCATCAGCGAGGCCATGCTGAGGCCGCCTGCCTCTTTCAAGAAGCCGCGGCGCGAGGAGCCGGCCTTGCTTTCCGGCTTCTCGCCGCGGGCAGCTCTGGCTTGGGGCACGATGTCTCCTCGCAGGAATCACGACCGAACGGCCATCGCGACCAGTTCGTTCACATCTCCCACGTGATTCTTGACCATCCAGTGGGTCAGGTCGCCGCTCGACAGGACCCCGCGAACCTTCCCGTTTGCCACCACCGGCAGATGCCTGAACCGCCTGTTGGTGACCACCGCCATTGCGTCGCCCACGGTCATTTCCGGCGTGACGCAGTAGGGATGGCTCGTCATCACCTCGCAGACTTTGGTCGTGCAGGGATCGCGGCCGGCAGCCAGCACCCTGCCCAGCGCATCGCGCTCGGTGAAGATGCCGATCAGCTGTTCGCCGTCCATGACGATCAGGGCACCGATCTTCTTGTCGGTCATCTTGCGCGTGCAATCGGTGACCAGCGCATCGGCCGCGATTGAGTAGATCGGGTCGTTTGCCACGTCGAACAACCTGTCCAAGGGGGTGCTGCGCTTGTCTATCGGCGGCATGCCGTACACGAAGAACCCGATGACGACCATCATCCCAACGAACACAGCCGGGAACGCATATCCAGCGAACTCCTGCGTGTCCTCCAGCTGCACCGCAAGCGCCGCCGACGCAAGCAGCGACAGCGCACAGCCGATGGCTGACCTATCAAGAAGCTTTCTCATGGCTGATCTCCTCGATGAAAAGGTTGACGACCAAAATTGGTCTTTACAGCAGGTGGTGAATCCGTGTCATTGCTTCTTGAGCGAAGCAAAATAGGCGCACACGTCGGCCATGTCTTCCTCGTTCTTGAGCTTGCCGGCCATCTTCTTCATGGTGACGTTGGTCCGCTTGCCCGATTTGTATTCGCCAAGCGCCGCCAGCAGATCGTCCTGGCTCTTTCCGGCAAGGGCCGGAGAGGGGCCAATGCCTTCGCCATTCGCCCCGTGGCAGGCTACGCAAGTGCTTGCCTTCGCCTTGCCCGCCGCGGGGTTTCCGCCGGCTGCTGCCGCCGCCGACAGTGCAAACAGCGCCGCCGCCAAAAGTAGTTTTGTCATGGTCCGCTCCTTTGCTGATTGACCGTGTGCGATTCGCCTGTGCGCCCCTCCCGTCCTCAGGGGCGGGAGTCGGGGCAATCATGCGGACAGCCGCACAACCCCAACAAGAGTCGGCGGGCCTGAACTGACTGGGACCTTGGTCCTTTTTTGCGGTGGGACCTTCGTTCGGACTGGCAGCGGCGATGCGCTTGTGTTAACTTGGCATCGCCACAGTCACCTGAGGGCGGTGCGCAATGGGTTTTTTCGCTCGCATGAGTCTCACCCGCTATCTGCTGGTCGGCGAGTTCGCCGTGCTGCTGATCGGGATGCTGGGTATGGGTACCTGGCTCAGCCGCGCGAGCGAGCAACGCCTGATCGATCACGAAGGCGAGCTCTATGCCCTCTATGTGGACAGCGTCGTTTCCGACCACCTTCAGTCGGTCGCGGGCGGCGGATGGCTGACCGAGGCCGATATCGTTGCCCTCGACAAGCTGCTTCACCAAACCAGCCTTGGCAAGCGCGTCGCTGCGTTCAAGCTTTGGTCGCGCGACGGGCGAGTGCTGTACGGCACCGATCTCACCGCAATCGGCACCCGGTCCGAGCCGGGGCCCGCGCTGGCGGCCGCATTTCGCGGCGAGACGCAGTCGCGTTGGTCAGCACCCGACGATGAACAACGCCGGATCGCGGGCGCAGCCGGCCCGGCGCTGATCGAAATCTACGCGCCGGTGCGCGAACCGAAGACCCAATCGATCCTGGCAGTCTCGCAGATCTCCGAAACAAACGATGTCCTGGCACGGGCTGTCGGCATGGCCCGCCTGCAAACCTGGGCGGCGGTGATCGCGGTAACGACGGTCATGTTCCTGTTGCTTGCCGCCTTGATCAGGCGCGCGAGCAATCCCGTCGTCACCCAGCAGAAGCAACTGCGGGAGAAAGTTTCCCAGCTCACGATCCTGCTGGCGCAGAACGAGGAGATTCACGAGCGGGTCGCCCGCGCCGCGGAGCGCGCGACAGCGCTGAACGAGCGCTTCCTGCACCGCGCCGCAGCCGACCTGCACGACGGTCCGGGCCAGGGAGTGGCGCTGGCGATGATGCGCCTGGAGACATTGTCGGAAGTGTGCCGCGCCTGCCGTTCCGCAGTCGGCTCGGGGGGCGAAACGGTGGCCACGCAATTCAGCATGCTTCAACAGGGGCTGAGTTCATCGCTGCAGGACATGCGGTCGATCCTGAAGGGGCTGCGGCTGCCCAACATCGAGGGGATGTCCCTGGCCGACATCGCGCGTCGGGTGGTGCGCAACTACGAGCGCACCTCGGGCGCGAATGTCAAGCTGACCCTCAACAGCGTGCCCGACGACGCGCCGCTGCCCGTGAAGATCACCTTGTTTCGCCTGCTGCAGGAGTCGTTGGCAAATGGATTCCGGCATGGCGGCGCGGTAAACCAATGCGTGATGCTGGACACGTCGGACAGCCAGCTGCGGGTCGAAGTGCGCGACGAGGGAAGAGGCTTCGATCCGGCAGCCGCGCCAACCGAGGACCACCTGGGCCTCGAAGGCATGCGCGAGCGCGTCGAGGTCCTGCGAGGAACGTTTTTCGTCTGGAGCGCTGTCGGCCAGGGCACGATCGTCCGGGCCGACCTGCCCCTGGGGCGCGCGCTGAAAACCCATGACTGACTCGATCCGCATCGTGATCGCCGACGATCATCCGCTGTTCCGCGAGGGCGTTTGCCATTCGCTCGCCGCGGAGCCCGATCTCGCGGTGGTGGGCCAGGCGGACAACGGCGAGGAAGCGCTGCGCCTGGCCATCGAGCTGGTCCCCGACGTCGTGCTGCTCGACATCGGCATGCCCGGCTGGGGAGGGCTCGCAACGGTGGCGAAATTGTCGCAGGCCTGTCCGGTCACGAAGGTCGTGATGCTGACCGTCTACGACGAAGAAGACCAGTGGCTCGCCGCGTTCAAAGCCGGCGCCCGCGGTTACGTGCTGAAGGGCGTGCCGCCACGCGATCTGGCCGACATCGTGCGGCTCGTGGCCGGGGGAGACGTCTACGTTTCGCCGGCGCTCGCCGCCGATATGCTGCGCGAGCTGACGGGAGAGCGGTCGCAGGACCCGCTAGGCGAGCTCTCGGAGCGCGAACGCGAAGTCTTGAAGCTGGTGGCGCAAGGCCTGACCAACCGCGAGATCGCCGAGCGCGTGCATCTCGCGGAGAAGACGGTCAAGAACCACATGACGAACATACTGGGCAAACTGCATGTGCGAAGCCGCGTGGAAGCCGCGTTGCTCGCTTCCAAGCAGAACCCGCGGAAATAGCGCCGTCAACGAGGAGCTGGAACCATGTCGGCCGGCCATCACACAGGAAGCCATGCGACGAACCCGCGTGTCGACGGGCGATCGTCTGCCACGAGGCGTTGGTTGACACGACTGGCGTGTTGTCTCGTCGCATCGGTCGTACCGCAGATGGCGAGCGCTCAAAGTCCCGAGCGTAGCGGCCAGGACGTCGTGCAGGCGGTGTGCGCCGCCTGCCACAGGACGGGCGTCAATGGCGCCCCGAAAATCGGCGACCAGAAAGCATGGGCGAAGATCGCATCCCAGGGTCTCACCAGCCTCACGGATGCTGCACTCAAGGGTGTCCGCAAAATGCCGCCGCACGGCGGTAACCTCGGTCTCAGCGATATGGAAATCGCGCGCGCCATCACCTACATGGTCAACGAATCGGGTGGCCACTGGATCGAGCCCATCAGCAAGTTCGCCCTTCCCTCCCAACGCAGCGGCGCCCAGGTTGTGCAGGCGCATTGCGCCAAGTGCCACGAAACGGGTGTAGACGGCGCACCCAAGATCGGTGATCGCGCCGCGTGGATCCCCCGGCTCCGGCAGGGATTCGAGCCCGTGGTCCGTTCCGCGATCCAGGGGCACGGGGCGATGCCTTCGCGCGGCGACGTGGCCGACACCACCGATTCTGAAATTCGAGCCGCGATCATCTACATGATCGACGGGAGCTGACCGCGCTGCAGGCCGGCTCCGTGGGATGCCGAAAGCACTTCGTTCTTGACTGCAACCTGCCCCTGTGGTATGCCGTAACGCGCATGAAGATGTCCTGCCCACCCTCGGTCGGTGTGATGGAGTCGAACCCTGTCGTCGGTCCACGTCTTGAGCTTGCCTGTGAATCGCATGATTCTCAAAATCGAGCGCTAGCCTGCGCATCTAGCACACGCTCCTCGCGCTGCCAAGCAAGAACTGCGCATGCAGGGACCCCGATCACGCTCTCGCCTGGACCACCGATATGTACTCGCGGAACTGGTCAAGGCCTAACATGCAAGCGTTGTGCAGGCCATACCCCGCAAAGCTAGCAACAAAAAAGCGAAGGTCATAGTTCTTCCCCGATCCAACTCCGGCAAACTCATCGGCTTCCGCGACTTCCTTCAGAATCTTTCCGAGATTCGATTTGCCAGGATGATGATTGGCCAGCAGGATGACCACCTCAGGACGCTCGTCTGAAAGCTTGATATCGTTAGTTTGCCGGATGCCCACCAGCTCAAGCGCTCGCAGCTGATTGAACTGGTCCTGCATGGAAACCCTAAGTGCATTCACCTTGACCGGGTCATTGAGGTAGCGGTCAAGTGCGAGCAGGTGCTCCCGCAGACCCGAGGTGCCGACATAAGCGTTGTCTCCATACTTCATCTCGATCAGGCACATTCGGCATTTATCCAGGTGCTTGCGATGCGCTCGCGGCCACTTGATCGCGAGCATGTCAAACCGGGCGCCTGTGTCCGCATACTCTATATCGCAAATGAAGTACTCCGTCTCGTTCGATATGACGGAATCGTTGTTTTCCCTGGCGACGACCTGCTGGAACTCCCTTTCAAGCTTTTCGGCAACGGCGGCGAAGTAATGGTCCATCGAGTCCTTCAGCTCAGGGATGGCCCTGAGCCATCTGGAAAGTTGCTCAGGTGCCTCAATCTCACCAGGCAAATCCGAGAAGTCCTTGGCGCTCTTGTTGTAGTTCGGGTCGAACCGAGCCTTGAAGCTGGAACTGCCTTCCGGACGCGAAATCCTCAACAGGTTTCCGCCTCGATAGTAGACATTGATCGAATCGCCCCGCAGAGCGAGCATCAAAGTCCTGTCGCTCCGGACCCGGTCCACTAGCGGCTTTAGTAAACCGGTTTTCAAAGCGTTGAAAAAGTCTGGATACATGGCTCGCGTGGGCATTTGCATAGTGTTCCTTCGGGTTCAGATAACTGAATTTAGACTTCCAGTGGCTCGCCATCAATGAAGCGGGTGATGTGTGGGAAGCCTTGCGCCTCTCGGTCCCAGGCCTCCCCGTGGACGGGCACCATCGTCTTGGCGCTAATGGCGCTGGCGAAGTGGCGCAGATCGGATGCGGAGGCATGCCCACTCGTATGAATGTGATCGGCGCGTGCTCCACCAGCATCAAACCAGGCCCTCAGGCGAATGCCATC
>JAGRPN010000134.1 GCA_019449555.1 Ramlibacter sp. | reverse complement strand
GCTGCACGGTGAGCATGGTGTCCACGAACAGCCGGTAGCCGCGCGCGGTGGGGATCCGTCCGGCCGAAGTGTGCGGGCTGGCGATCAGCCCCATGTCCTCCAGGTCGGACATCACGTTGCGGATGGTGGCGGGAGACAGCTCCAGGCCCGAGGCCCGCGACAAGGTGCGCGAGCCCACGGGCTGGCCCTCGGCGATATAACGCTCGACCAGGGCTTTCAACAACAACTTGGCACGGTCATCGAGCATAGCTTTGGATTTTAGCGACGGCGTAACAAGCCCTCCGGGCAATTGTTAGCCTGCGCTGCAAAGCCAAAGCCTTTTAATGATGTAATTTGCCGATGACATCGCAATTCCGCCGGGTGGCCCTGATCGGCAAGTACCACGCTGCCGTCGCGGGCGCGGCGGCCGGCTCCACCCGCGCCGCCCTGGAGGATATTGCCCACTTCCTGGGTTCGCAGGGCTGCGACGTGGTGCTGGAGCGCGATACGGCCGCCAACGCGGGCATGGCAGGGTACACCACGCTGGACGTGCCCGCCATCGGCGACCGCTGCGACCTGATCCTGGTGGTGGGCGGCGACGGCACGATGCTGGGCATAGGCCGCCAATTGGCGCGTCACGGCGTGCCGTTGATCGGGATCAACCAGGGGCGGCTCGGCTTCATCACCGACATCCCGCTGGACCAGTACCGCGCCACCCTGGAGCCGATGTTGCGCGGCGAGTACGAGGAAGACCATCGCAGCCTGATGCACGCGCGCGTCATGCGCGACGGGCAGTGCGTGTTCGACGCGCTTGCCATGAACGACGTGGTGGTCAACCGCGGCGCCACCTCCGGCATGGTCGAGTTGCGGGTCGAGGTCGATGGGCATTTCGTGGCCAACCAGCGCGCCGACGGCCTGATCGTGGCTTCGCCCACCGGCTCCACCGCGTATGCCTTGTCGGCGGGCGGGCCGTTGCTGCACCCCTCGACCCCGGGCTGGGTGCTGGTGCCGATCGCGCCGCACACGCTGTCCAACCGGCCGGTGGTCTTGCCCGACGCTTCGGAGATCACGATCGAGGTGGTTTCGGGCCGCGATGCCAGCGCCAATTTCGACATGCAGTCGCTCGCTTCGCTATTGCACGGCGACCGCATCAGCGTGCGGCGCTCGCAGCACCGCGTCCGTTTCCTGCACCCGCGCGGCTGGACTTACTTCGACACCCTGCGCAAGAAACTGCACTGGTACGAATGACATGGCGCTCAAACGCATCGCCCTGCGCGACTACGTCATCGTGCGCGAACTCGATCTGGACCTGGGCGGTGGGTTCACGGTCCTGACCGGCGAGACGGGCGCGGGCAAGTCCATCCTGGTCGACGCGCTGCAGCTCGCGCTGGGCGCGCGGGCCGAAGCGGTCGTGGTGCGCGAAGGCGCCGCGCGGGCCGACATCAGCGCCGAGTTCGACTTGCCGGCCGCCGTGGGGCCCTGGCTGGAAGAAGCGGGTTTCGAAAGCGAGGATGGCCTGTTATTGCGCCGCAGCATCGACGCCCAGGGCAAGAGCCGCGCATGGATCAACGGCAGAGCGGCCACGGCGACCCAATTGCGCGAACTGGCCGACCGATTGGTGGACATCCATGGCCAGCATGCGTGGCAAAGCCTGACCCGACCCGATGCCGTGCGCGCATTGCTCGACGGTTACGCCGGTGTGGACACCCGGGCTTTGCAGCAGTCGTGGCAACGCTGGCGTGCCGCGCAAGACACGCTGGTGCAGGCCCGGGCCGCCCAGGATTCCTTGCAGCGCGAACGCGAGCGGCTGGCCTGGCAGATCGGCGAGGTGGACAAGCTCGCGCCCGGTGCCGACGAATGGGAGGAACTCAACGCCGGCCACACGCGCCTCGCCAACGCGCAGGCGCTGCTCGAAGCGGCGCAGGGCGCGCTGCAAGCTCTGCAAGGCGAGGACACGGGCGCCACGCGGGCGCTGTCGCAGGCCCAGACGCTGTTGCAGGCGCAGGAACACGTGGAGCCGGCGTTCGGCGAACTCGCGCAGGTGCTCGCTTCCAGCCTGGCGCAAGCCGAAGACGCGGCGTACTCGTTGCACGCCTATTTGCGCAAGACCGACCTGGACCCGCAGCGGCTCGCCGAGCTGGACGAGCGCATGACGCTCTGGCTGTCGCTCGCTCGCCGCTACAAGCGCACGCCGCCCGACTTGCCGGCGCTGCTGGCGTCCTGGAAAGAGGAGCTCGCCCGGCTCGATGCGGCGGCCGACCTGGCCGCGCTGGAGTCGGCCGAAGCCAAAGCAGCCGACGCGTACATGGCCGAGGCGAAGACCGTCTCCAAGGCGCGCACCAAAGCGGCCCCGCTGCTTGCCAAGGCGGTGACCCAGGCGATGCAGGGACTCGGCATGCAAGGCGGCCGTTTCGAAGTAGCGGTGCACAAGGCGGACCAGCCGGCGTCCAGCGGCCTGGAGGAAATCGGCTTCCTGGTCGCCGCCCATGCGGGCACCACGCCGCGCCCGGTGGGCAAGGTAGCCTCGGGCGGCGAGCTGTCGCGCATCGCGCTGGCGATCGCCGTGACGACCAGCCGCCTCGGCACCGCGCAGACGCTGATCTTCGACGAGGTGGATGCCGGCGTCGGCGGCGCCGTGGCCGAGACGGTCGGCCGGCTCATGAAGCAATTGGGGCGCGACCGGCAGGTGCTGGCCGTCACCCATTTGCCGCAGGTTGCCGCTTGCGCCGACCATCACCTGCTGGTGGCCAAGCACAGCGATGCATCCGGTCCGTCCAGCACCGTCACCTGCGTGGAGGGCGAGCACCGCGTCGGCGAAGTGGCGCGTATGCTGGGCGGCGAACGGCTGTCGGGCACCACGCTCGCACACGCGAAGGAAATGCTTTCGGGCGCCGGATCGCACATCTAGGGCCTGTTAACACTGTTTTTGACAGATGCGTTGCGAGTCAAAAAGGCCAAGTGCTAGGCGCGGCGGTGCAGCCGCACTTGACGTGCGGCCAGCCGCCGCAACAACGCAATTGGCCTTTTTGGCCGCAACCCGGAGGGAACGTGGTTAAAACCGCGCCACTCGTTGTTACGCTCCTAGCCAAGGCGTCCAGCCTTGGCGTCGTCCCGAGCCTAGATTGGCGCGGTTTTAACCACGTTCGCACTGCCAAAAACAGTGTTAACAGGCCCTAAGCCATGGCACTCGAACTCGTCCTGATCACCGGCATGTCGGGTTCCGGCAAGTCGGTGGCCTTGCGGGCGCTCGAGGACGCCGGCTATTACTGCGTCGACAACCTGCCGCCGGAACTGCTGCTGTCGTTCGTCGCATTGGAACAGCAGGCGAGCGCGCAGCGGGTGGCGATCGCGATGGACGTGCGCAGCGCAACGTCGCTGCCGCTCGTGCCCGAGCAGTTGCGCGAGCTTCGGCGCCAGGGCCTGGTGGTGCGGCCGCTGTTCCTCGATGCCACCACCGACACGCTGGTGCGGCGCTTCTCCGAGACCAGGCGACGCCATCCTTTGTCGAGCAACCGGCCCGGCGCGCAGGCGAGCGAGCTGGTGCACGACCAGCAGCATGCGCTGGTGGACGCGATCGAACTGGAGCGCGAGCTGGTGGCGGACCTGCGCGAGCAGGCCCACGTGATCGACACGAGCGTGATCCGGCCGTCCCAGTTACAGGCCCATGTCCAGTCGCTGCTCGCCGCGCCGATCAGCCAGCTGACGCTGGTGTTCGAATCCTTCGCCTTCAAGCGCGGCATCCCGGTGGACGCGGATTTCGTGTTCGACGTGCGCATGCTGCCCAACCCCCATTACGAGCCCGCGCTGCGCGACCTGAGCGGGCGCGACCAGCCTGTCATCGATTACCTGAGGCAGCACGCCGACGTGGAGCAGATGTACAGCCACATCGAGCATTTCCTGAACCACTGGCTCGAACCGCTGGCGCGCGACCACCGAAGTTATGTCACCGTGGCGATCGGCTGCACGGGCGGCCAGCACCGGTCCGTGTTCCTGGTGGAGCAGCTCGCCGCTTCATTCGGCCAGCGCTGGATCACCATCAAGCGGCATCGGGAGCTGGACCTCGGCTGATGGTGGGCAACGAGTTGCCTACCCTACCTCGCCGGAGCCTGTTCCAGCAGCCTTCTGATCGGCGCCGGCAATCCGAGTCGCGGCCAGTCATCGCTGGCGAACCACGCCCCTTGCCGGTCTTGCATTGCGTTGCCCGAGAGTTGGGCTGCGACGGGGTGCAGATGCAAGTCCTTGTGTGTGAGCACGTGCACGAACGGCGCGTCATCGCGCAGCCGGCCTCTGGCGCGCGGCGGCAGCGCGTTGCGCAACGCCTCGCGGCTTTCGAACACCGGCAGGCAATGCAGGCCGCCCCAGACGCCGCTGGCCGGCCTTTTCTCCAGCCACACGGAGCCGTCCGCGGCGCGCGCACGCAAGAGCCACAACGACTGCGAGCTGCGCTTGAGCTTTCGCGTCTTGACGGGATAGTTCTCCGGATGGCCGCCGCGCTGCGCAGCGCATAGTCCGCGGACCGGGCACAGCAGGCAAGCCGGATTGCGCGCCAGGCAAACCGTCGCGCCCAGGTCCATCAGGCCTTGGGTGTACCGAGGCATCGCCCCGGGCACGCCGTGCCGCGGCAATAAGGCCTGCGCGTGCTCCCACAATTTGCGCTCTGCGCTCGCCAGTGCGAGATCCTCGCCATAAGCCAGCACACGGGCCAGCACGCGCTTGACGTTGCCGTCCAGGATCGCGACGCGTTCACCGAAGCAGAATGAAGCGATCGCCGCGGCGGTCGACCGGCCGATACCCGGAAGCGTCTGCAGCGCCACGGCGTTGCCGGGAAACTCGCCGCCGTGCAGCGCGACGACCTCGCGCGCGCAGCGGTGCAGGTTGCGGGCGCGGCTGTAATAGCCCAGGCCGCTCCACAGGCCGAGCACTTCATCGAGTTCGGCTGCGGCCAGCGCCCTCACATCGGGAAAGCGCTCGATGAAACGGGTGAAGTAATCGACCACCGTCGCCACTTGCGTCTGCTGCAGCATGATTTCGGAGAGCCAGACCCGGTACGGGTCGCGCGTGTTCTGCCAGGGCAGGCTGTTGCGCCCGTGCGTGCGCTGCCAATCGACGACCAGTGCGGCAAAGCGCACCGGCAGGCGCGCAGCCGTGTTCGGTTCGGGAGCGGCGCGGCGGCTCACGCCGTCTGCAATATCGGCTCGGCCGGCTGGTGGCCGTCGCCCTCCGGCGTGTCGACCAGGTGGCCGGTCAGCTCAGTGAGCTTCGCGTCGAGTTCGTCGAGCGCGGTTTCCTGCGCTGCGATCTCCGCGATGCGGTCGTCCAGGCCGCTGGCGGCCTGCTGGATGCGCTCGATCGCCTCCAGCCGGCGCGAGAAATTGCGCCGCCGCTCGCGCAATTGCGCGTCGAGTTGCGCCGCGGCCGACTTGTTCCACAGTTCGACCTCGCCCAGGGCCGATTCGTACACGACGCGCAGCCGCGTGGCGAGCGCGCGCACCAGGCGATCGGCAAACTCCGGCTGCGCCAGCCGGAACGTGTTCGCAACGCCCAGGTACTGCAGGTGGCTGCGCTCCACCAGGTCCAGGTCGCGCTCGTAGCGCGCCAACTCGGGCTCGCGCGGCGCCTGCAGCGAAAAACCGTATTCGGCATTGAGCTGGCGGAACGTCCCGGTCAGCATCGACTGGATTTCGCCGCTGGTGGCCTGGGCCGCGCGCAGGCCGGCGCGCAGGCGTTCGAACGTGTGCGCATAGGCTTTCTTCACGCCCAGCTTGATGCCGGGCTGGCGCAGCGCCGTCGTGAGCTCGTTCATCTCGGTCTTGAGGGTCGCCGTCCCCAGTAGCATGAACATGTCGCGCAGCAGTTTCAGGTGCACTGAACGCACGGCATGGATGCGCGCGCCGCCCACGTCGAAGTCGCGCTGCTCCTGCTGGATGCGCGACCGCATATGCCGGATGACGGACGTGTTCTTGCCGCGCAATCCGCGCAGCTCCACCATCTGCTCGGCCAGGTCGCGGCGGCGGATGTTGATGGCGCGCCCGGCCTCGACGCGCAGCTCTCCGATCCCGGCTGCGACCGCGGATCGGAGGATCTTCTGGCGCTGCCCCATCACGCCCTGGCCCAGCGCACGCTCCAGCACTGGCAATTGGCTGGCCTGCAGCAGATCGGTGTCGCCATTGACCTTGGCGACCAGCCCCTTCTGGGCCGATACCGCGATCACCTGGTCGCGCGGCAGTCCGAGGATTTCCGCCGACGTGGCGCGCTGCCGGTCGATCTCGGCCTGCACCTGGGCGGGCGTGCTCAGCGAGTCCCACATCGTGTCGATCTTGTTGAGCACGACGATGCGCGATTCGATGTTGTCGGTTTCGGTGATCAGGTGCTCGCGCCAGATCGCCAGGTCGGACTTGGTGACGCCCGTGTCGGCGGCCAGGATGAACACCACCGCATGGGCCTGCGGGATGAGGTTCACCGTCAGCTCCGGCTCCGCCCCGATGGCGTTCAGCCCCGGCGTGTCCAGGATCACGAGTCCTTGCTTGAGCAGCGGGTGCGCGATGTTGATCAGCGCATGGCGCCAGCGCGGCACTTCCACCTTGCCGTCGGAGCCCAGGATCGGGTTGTTCTCCGGCGAGTCGTCATGCCAGAACCCGAGGGCGCGCGCCTCGTCCTTGGTGACATGGCGCACCTCGGCGACTTTCTCGAATGCCTTGGCCAATTGCGCCGGATCGTTGACGTCCAGGTCGATGCGGGTCCACTTCTCGGGGGCGCCGCACCATTCCATCAGCGCCTGCGGCTGCAGGCGGGTTTCGATCGGCAGCAGGCGCAGGCACGGCGGCACGTCGCTGTCGTAGCCCAGCTCCGTCGGGCACATCGTGGTGCGGCCGGCGCTCGCGGGCATGATGCGGCGTTTGTAACCGGCGAAGAAGATCGCGTTGATCAGCTCCGACTTGCCGCGCGAGAACTCCGCGACGAAGGCGACCATCACCTTCTCGGAGCGCATCTGCGTTTCGAGCCGCCGCAAGCGCTCCTCGACGGCCGCATCGAGCAGGTCGTGGTCCTTCAGCCACTGCGCCAGCAGCTTCAGGCGCAACGCGAACTCACGCCGCCACGTGCCGTGCTGGTCGAACTGTTCGTTGAAGGAAGTGCCCACTGTGCCCCCGGGAGTGAGTTTGAATATATCACCCGGACCGTTGTTACGGCTTCACGTTTTCTGGCAAGACGGGCAGTAATACGTGGCGCGCTGGCCCTGGCGGATGCTTTTCACGAGGGTGCCGCACACGCGGCACGGCTGCCCCGCGCGGCCGTAGACCATCGCCTCCCGCTGGAAGTGGCCGGCCTCGCCGTGCGCATTGGAAAAATCGCGCAGCGTGCTGCCGCCCAGGGCGACGGCACGCGCCAGCACTTCGCGCACGGCGGCGTGTAGCTTTTTCGCACGTGGACGGCTGATGCGCGACGCGCGCAGGCTCGGGCGGATGCCCGCGAGGAACAGCGCTTCCGATGCGTAGATGTTGCCCACGCCCACCACGAGATCGCCCGCGAGCAGCACCTGTTTGACCGCGGCCTGGCGGCGCTTCAGGCCCGCGTGCAGGAGGTCCACGGTGAAGCCGTCGCTCAAGGGCTCGACACCGAGGCGGCCCAGCAGCTTGGCAGCCACCGGCGAGTCCTCGCGCTCGGCGTAGACGACCGCACCGAAACGGCGCGGGTCGTTCAGGCGCAGCGTGCCCCGGCTGGTGACGAGGTCGAAGTGATCGTGCGCGCCGGCAGCGCCCGGGTCCGGACCGAAGCTCACGCTGCCCGACATCCCCAGGTGCAGCAGCAACAGGCCTTCGTCGAGATCGACCAGGAGGTACTTGCCGCGGCGGCGCACGCCGCGAACGGCGCGGCCCACGAGCCGCTCGGGCGCGAGGCCGAGCGCCCAGCGCAGGGGTTTGCCGACACGTACCGCGTCGATCCTCGCGCCCGGGATGCGGTCGGCAAGACTGAGGCGTGTGACCTCGACTTCGGGCAGTTCAGGCATGGACGGCAATACGGCGGTGCTTGGATTATTATGATTCGATGAAGCGATTCCCCCTTGCCGCCGGCGCGTTGCTCGTGGTGGCCCTGGCGCAGGCCGCGCCTGCGCAGCCCGCGCCGAACATCCAGACCGATGCCGCCGCGGCGACCACGCCGCTCGATGCCGAGCTCTTCTACCAGCTGTTGCTCGGCGAGATCAATGCGCATGGCCCCGAGCCCGCGGCCGGCTACTCGCTGATCCTGGACGCCGCGCGGCGCACGAACGACGCGGCGCTGTACCAGCGCGCCGTGGAAATCGCGTTCCAGGCCCGCAACGGCGATGCCGCGCTGCAAGCGGCGAAGGCGTGGAAAGAGGCGTTTCCGGATTCGCGCGAGGCCAATCGCTTCGTGTTGCAGATTCTCATCGCGCTCAATCACGTCGCCGACAGTGCGGAGCCGCTCAAGGCCGAACTCGCGCTGACGCCGCCGAAGGACCGCGATGCGGTGCTCGCCGCCATCCCGCGCGGCTATTCGCGGGTGAGCGACAAGAAACTGGCCGCCAGCGTGGTCGAACGCGCATTGGCGGACTACCTGGCGCAGCCGGCCACGGCGCCGGCGGCCTGGACCGCGGTGGGAAGGCTGCGTTTGGCCGCGGGCGACCCAGCCGCCGCGGTGGAAGCCGCACGGCGTGGCCAGGCCGCGAACCCGCGCGCCGAAGGCCCGGCACTGCTCGGGCTGGAACTGATGGATCCGAAACTGCCGCAGGCCGAAGCCATCGTACGGCGTTATCTCGAAGGCAAGCCGCTGCCCGAGCTTCGCATGGGCTATGCGCGCGCCTTGCTCGACGCCCAGCGCTACGCCGAAGCGACGCGGCAACTGCAGGTCGTCACGAAGGAGAAGCCCGACTACCCCGAGGCCTGGCTGGTGCAGGGGACGCTGCAATTGCAGGACAACCAGGATGCCGCGGCCGAGGCATCGCTCAAGCGCTACATCGAACTCGCGCAAAAACAGCGCACCGGCGAAGAGCGCAGCCGCGGGCTGGCGCAGGCGTACCTCTCGATGTCGCGCATCGCCGAAAAGCGCAAGGACTACCCGCTGGCCGGTGCGTGGCTGGACCGCATCGAGAATCCGCAGGACCTGCTGGCGGCGCAGAATCGCCGCGCTTCGATCCTCGCGCGCCAAGGCAAGATGGACGAAGCGCGCAAATTGCTGCGCGGTTTGCCGGAGCGCACCCCCGAGGAGGCGCGCATGAAGCTCACTGCCGAAGTCCAGCTGCTGCGCGAGCACAAACAGTTCAAGGCCGCATACGACCTGCTGTCCCAGGCCGCCGCGAAGCCGCCCTTCGACGCCGACCTGGTGTACGACCAGGCGATGCTGGCCGAGAAGATGGGCAATCTGCCGGATATGGAGCGCTTGTTGCGGCAGGTCATCGCGGCCAAGCCCGATTACCACAACGCCTACAACGCATTGGGTTACTCGCTGGCCGAGCGCAATCTTCGGCTGCCGGAAGCCAAGGAGCTCATCGAGAAAGCGCTGAGCTTCGCGCCCGATGACCCGTTCATCAGCGACAGCCTGGCCTGGGTGGAGTTCCGCATGGGCAATAAGGCCGAGGCCCTGCGCATCCTCAACGCCGCGTACAAGACCCGGCCCGACGCCGACATCGCGGCCCACCTGGGCGAGGTGCTCTGGAGCCTTGGCCAGCGGGAGCGGGCGCAAGCGATCTGGAAAGAAGGGCTCCTGCTCAACAGCGAAAACGAAACGCTGCAGGAAACGCTCAAGCGCCTGCACGTCAAGCCATGAGGCTGGGCGCGTGCTGGAAATGGTGGTTGGTCGCTTGCGCCGCGGTGCTCGCCGCCGGCTGCGCGAGCCCACCGAGAACTGTGTCTGGCCAGGACAGCGGCCCGTGGAGCGGCCGCCTCGCCATCCAGGTCGAGGACAACCAGCGCGAATCGTTTTCTGCCGGGTTCGAACTCAAGGGCAGCGCAACGGCCGGTGAACTCGCCTTGTACAACCCGCTGGGCGGCACGCTGGCCGTCCTCGACTGGGCGCCGGGCAAGGCCACCATGCGCAGCAACGACCAGACGCGCGAGTTCGAATCCGTCGATTCGCTCGTGGCGCACGCGACCGGCGCCGCGATCCCGGTCGCCGCGCTGTTCGACTGGCTGCGCGGCATCGACACACTGGTGCCCGGCTGGCAGGCGGACCTCTCGCTGCTGCCCCAGGGCCGCCTGCGGGCGCAACGGCTGCAACCCCCGCCGCCGGCCGACCTGCGCGTCGTGCTGGACCGTTGAGCCGTCCGGCGGGTCGCGCATCATCATGAAAGCGCTCTACGACGTCCCGGCGCCGGCGAAGCTCAATCTGTTCCTGCGCGTGACCGGCCGCAGGCCCGACGGGCTGCACCTGCTGCAGTCGGCGATCATGCTGATCGACTGGTGCGACACGCTGCACTTCGAACTGAGGGCGGACGGCGCGCTCACCCGGGAGGACCTCGGCGAAGCCTTGCCTCCCGACGACCTGGTGCTGCGCGCGGCCCGCAGCCTGCAAGCGGAGGCAGGCACGGCGCACGGCGCCCACATCGCGATCCGCAAATGCGTGCCGGCGCAGGCGGGTCTGGGCGGCGGCTCCTCCGACGCTGCCACCTGCCTGCTGGCCCTCAATCGCTTGTGGGACCTGAACCTGCCGTTGTCGCGGCTGGCCCGCCTCGGCCTCGCTCTCGGTGCCGATGTGCCCTTTTTCCTCGGCGGCCACGATGCCTGGGTCGAGGGCATCGGGGAACAGCTGACGCCGGTGGAACTGCCGTCGGCGCGGTTCGCCGTGGTCAAGCCGCCGCAGGGGCTGGAAACGGGGCTCGTCTTCCGCGACGCCGAGCTGAAGGAAAGGGTTGACGCTGCTATAATTTCAGGCTTTGCTGCGAACCCGAACGGCGCGTTCGAGCGGGACCTTCCCGGAACTTTCCGCGAAAATCCTTTCGAATACGGCCGTAACGACTTGCAGAGCGTCGCGTGCAGGCTCTGTCCCGGCGTCGCCCAGGCGCTCGAATGGCTGGGGTCGCAAGGGTTGAACGCACGGATGACAGGTTCCGGGAGTGCGGTATTCGCAAGACTGCCACGAGACCAGGCATTGCAGGGCGCTCCGGCGGGCTGGTGCGTGAGGGAATGCGGCAATTTGGAGGCTCATCCTCTGGTGGGATGGGCTCCCAGCGACGGTTCAAGGTGAGTGGCTGGTTGCAGCCGTCCACCGGTGTAGGGGAGTCGCCAAGTTGGTTAAG
>JAGRPN010000133.1 GCA_019449555.1 Ramlibacter sp. | reverse complement strand
GCGAAGAGCGCCTCGTACGCCGCCGAAGTCACCTCGATGACACGGTCGGGCGCGTTCAATCCGTCACCCACGTCCGCCGTGACGAAGGCCCACCGCGCTTGCGAGTGATCCACGATCCACTGCGCCTCGCGCAGGTGCAATTTCGCATTCGTCGGCACCACTGCCAGGCCGGCCCACCAGCAGCCGTACAGGGCCTCGAGGTAGGCGGGGTGGTTGCGCATGAAGAGCGCCACGCGATCCCCCGGCTGCAGGCCGGCAGCGCGCAGCGACGCAGCCAGGCGGGCTGCCCGATCCGCCAGCGCGGCATAGGTGCGCAGCAACCGGCTTCCCTCGAACACGGCCGGGCGGTGCGGGTCGTGCAGTGCGATGCGCTGCAGCGAATTCGCGAGGTTCATCGCAAGCTCTCCGTCATTTCACTGAGCTCCGCGGACCGCGGCCGGTCGGGCAATAAAGGTTCTTCGGCAGGTCACCGCGGATGTACTGGGTCTCTTCGTCCGTCGTGGCGCGCCTCACGGCGAGGACCCGTGCTCGCGAGCCATAGAGATCCTCCACCACGGCTTCCATTCGCGCGCGTGCATCGCTGCCCGCGGGCAGGGCCTTGAGCCAGCGGCGGGGCCGTCCGTCGTAGGTGAAGTCCACCACCCACAGTTCGGTTGCCTTGAAGACTTCCAAGATGATGATGCCGTTCGTTCCCGCCATTTTGCTACGCCGTGATTCCGCCCGACGTGCGGGTCCCGTGCGCAGTTTGGTTATGCTCGGGTGTTGCCGAAGGAAAGCACCATGTTCAAAGCCCTGGTCCTCGATAAATCACCCGAATTCAGCGCCGCCGTGCGCGAAGTGGACGACTCGTTCCTGCCGGAAGGCGACGTGACGATCGATGTCGCGTACTCGACGCTCAACTACAAGGACGCGCTGGCGATCACGAACCGCTCGCCCGTGGTGCGTAGCTGGCCGATGGTGGCCGGTATCGACGGCTCCGGCACGGTGACGGCCAGTTCGTCGCCGCGCTGGAAGGCGGGTGACGAGGTGATCCTCAACGGGTTCGGAGTGGGCGAGATGCACAAGGGATGCCTGGCCGAGCGCGCGCGCCTCAAAGGCGAATGGCTGATCCGCCGCCCCGCGCGATTCACCGCGCGCGACGCGATGGCCATCGGGACCGCGGGCTATACCGCGATGCTCTGCGTGCTGGCGCTGGAGCGCCACGGCTTGAAGCCGGGGGCAGGGGAGGTGCTCGTGACGGGCGCCACCGGCGGCGTCGGTTCGACGGCGGTGGCCCTGTTGTCCAAATTGGGCCACCGGGTGGTCGCCGCAACGGGCAAATCCGCCGAAGCGGATTACCTGAAGTCGCTGGGCGCGAGCGCCGTGATCGATCGCGCGGAACTCGCCGCACCGGGCAAGCCGCTGCAAAAGGAGCGCTGGGCCGCGGTCGTCGACCCGGTCGGCAGTCACACGCTGGCGAATGCGTGCGCGCAGACGCGTTACGGCGGCGTGGTGGCGGCCTGCGGGCTGGCGCAAGGCTTCGACTTTCCCGCCACGGTGATGCCTTTCATCCTGCGCGCGGTGACGCTTGCCGGCGTCGATAGCGTGATGGCGCCGATGGCCTTGCGCGAAGAGGCGTGGGCGCGCCTCGCGCTGGACCTCGATGCCGCCCAGCTCGACAGGATCACTACCGAGATCGCGCTCGCGGACACGGTCGAGGCCGCGGCTCGCCTGCTCGAAGGCAAGGTGCGCGGGCGCCTGGTGGTGCGCACGCGTGCCTGACCACCGACCTCGCACTTGACCCTGTTGACAGGCGGGCGGGGGGCTGCGCAACATAGCCGCCCCCGGGGCTTTTCCCCCCTGCTTGAAGGAGCACCAGCCATGTCACTGCGCATCAACGACACCGCGCCGAACTTCAAGGCGCGAACCACGCAAGGCCCTATCGATTTCCACGAGTGGATCGGCAACAGCTGGGCCATTTTGTTTTCCCATCCGAAGGACTTCACGCCCGTGTGCACCACCGAGCTGGGCTACATGGCGAGGATCGAGCCGGAGTTCACGAAGCGCAATGCGAAGCTCATCGGCTTGAGCGTGGACCCGGTGGAGAGCCACACCCGCTGGGTAGGCGACATCGAGGAGACGCAAAACTGCAAGGTCAACTACCCGGTGATCGCCGACACGGACCTGGAGGTTGCCAAGCTCTACAACATGCTGCCCGCGGAAGAGCCCGGCACAGCTGACGGCCGTACCGCCGCCACCAACCAGACGGTGCGCTCGGTCTTCATCGTTGGGCCGGACAAGAAGATCAAGCTGATGCTGACGTACCCCATGACGACCGGCCGCAACTTCGACGAAATCCTGCGCGTGCTGGATTCCATGCAGATGACGGCGAAGCACAAGGTCGCAACGCCCGCCAATTGGAAGCAGGGCGAAGACGTGATCATCGCCGGTTCGGTGTCGGACGAGGAGGCGAAGACGCTGTTCCCCGGCGGCTGGAAGACGGTGAAGCCTTACCTGCGGGTGACCAAGCAACCGGGTGCGTGATCCCGTGCGCGTAGCGGCCGTGGCATTCGGTTACCGCCGAGCCACAGCTGGAGCGGTTGGCTTCATACTGGCGGCCCATCACCAGGGAGCTTGCCCATGCCCGCCAACCTCATTCCCCACATCGGGCCGGTCGCCGCGCTGATCGCCGGCGTCCTGATCCTGCTCATCCCGAGGCTGCTCAACTACATCGTCGCGGTGTACTTGATCGTGATCGGCGCGGTCGGCCTGTTCGGCAAGTAAGATTCACTCACGCGCCGCCGGTGTGTAGCGCGTACAGCTTTTGCATGCCGCCGAGCCAGCGGTCGTAGTCCTGCGCCTTGGCGAGAAAATATTTCGCCACTTCGGGGTGCGGCAGCACGAGGAACCTCTCGTCGCGCATGGCGGCGACGACATCGCCGGCCACCTGTTCCGCCGTGAGAATCCCGTTGACGCCGGCCGAACCGGCGCCGTTCGCTGTCATGTCGGTGGCCACGGATTGCGGGCACAGGCAAGACACGCGCACGCCGCGCCGGCCGTACGCGATGCGCAGCCACTCCGCGAACGCCACCGCCGCATGCTTGGTCACGCCATAAGGCGCGCTTTCCACGATATTGAGCAGCCCGGCCGCCGAAGCGGTGACGACGAAGTAACCCTCGCCACGCGCGACCATCTCGGGCACCACCGCCCGTGCCGCCCACACGTGCGCCATGCCGTGGACCTGCCACATCTTGTCCCAGAGGGCGTCTTCCAGCTCGATGCCGCCGACGCGGCCCAGGATGCCGGCGTTCGACATGTAGATGTCCACCTGTCCGAAGCGCTCGCGCGTGGCCGCCACGAGCGCCTGGATGTCGGCCTCGCGGCTCACGTCGCAGCGCAACGCGTGCGCGCCGATCTCCTGGGCTACCCGTTGCGCGCGCTCGAGATTGACGTCGGCCACCATCACGCCGCGCGCGCCCTCGGCCGCGCAGCGGCGCGCCAGCGCGGCCCCGATGCCGCTCGCGCCACCGGTGACGATGGCGACCTTCCCGCGTATGTCCATGAGTTTTGCCTCCGTTGAGTCCCGCAGTATCGCGGCAGCGCCAATGCGCCGGAGCCACGAAGGCGACAGCTGGGGCGTGGCACGTGGCGCGCCGGCTGAGATGCTCGACTGTGCCTGTCATCCGAAGCGGGTTAGGCGTGAAGTCCTACGCTTGGGCTTCGGCCGTTGCCCGACCATCTGCCGACCGCAACCCGAGTGGAGAGACGGCACATGGCAGCGACGACCCCAAGCCCCGACGAGCAGGATCCCGGTGCCGCGCTGGGCACCGTCAGCGCCGTGGAGGCGAGCCGGGAAGACGCGTACTGGCGACGCTGGCATTGGCGCGAGGGCTATTACGAGCCCGGCTTCGACTACGAGGACTATGCGCCGGCCTTCTGCGTCGGCTACACCGGTTATGCGCAGTACGGCGGCGAGTTCGAAGATGCGCAGTCCTGGCTCTGCGCGAATTGGGAGCGCATCAAGGGCGACTCGCGGCTGCCGCTGCGCGATGCGTTGCAGGCCATGCGCTCGGCATGGCAGCGGCTCGCTGCCATGCACGCGAGCCGCTCCCGGCGTAGGAATGCTCCGACCTTGCGTGGAGTTTCCGTCCTGCACGCGCGAGGAGAGGCTAATGCGTTGAATGCTGGGCCGGCGCGATCGCAGCCGGCGTAAACCCATCTTCCAGGAAGAAGCTCATGAACAAACTCCTCGCCGCATTGATGGCTGCCCTGTTGGCGGCCGGTGCCTACGCACAGACAACCCCGGCGACGCCGGCCACGCCCGCCTCTCCAGCTGCGCCGGGCCCGGGCACCGGAGCGACGCCCGCCGTGCCTTCGACCGGTGCGACTCCCGCCGAGCCCGCAGACAAGGCCTCCGCGCCAAGCACCAGCAAGGCCAAGAGCAAGGCCAAGAGCAAGTCAACCGCCAAGAAGAAGAAGGCCAAGCACAAGAAGCAGACGAGCTGAACGGGCTGTAAGCTCGTTCTGGGGCGCGGCTTAGCTTGCGCCGCGCCCGGCAGGGGATAGCCTCCGCTGGCATGCGCGGCGGCCAGCCCGAGTTCAATGGTTTCTCGCGTCGCTCGAGAGCCTTCAGTGCATCAGCGCCGTACTCAGTTGGCGCAGCATGCCGGCGCCATCGCCCGACCAGGCGCTGCCGTGCATGCAGGCGAGCACGTTCGGCTCCAGCCGAGCGAGCTTTTCCATCAGCGCGGGCGCGTCCTTGCCGTGCGCGAAGTAATCCATCTGCCCGCGGAACGCCTCGCTCGGCCCCAGGATGTCGCCGGTCACGAGCGCTTGCTCGCCGGTGCCCGGCTGCGTGAACAGGTCGCCGCAGAACAGCGTGCGCGCCGTCTGGTCGAAGAAGTAGCCGGTTTCCCAGCCATGCGGCAGGTGCGGCGTGGCCTGCCACACGAGCCGATGACGACCCAGGTCCAGGCGATCGCCGTCCTGCAGCCCCAGCGGCTCGACGTCGACGAGGTCGCTGACCGAAACGACCGCCGCCACGTGGCTGCATACGGGCCGGGCCTGCGGCGCGGCCGCGAGGAACTCGGGCAACGCGCCGCATTCGTCCGCTTCGTAGTGCGAGAACGCGATGTAGCGCAACCGCGAAACCGGCATGACCTTGCCGATCTGCTCGCTCACGAGGTGGAACATCTTCTTCGGGCCGGTATGGAACAGCAGCGGCTGCTCGTCGGCTATCAGGTACTGGTTGAACGAGAAGCCGCCCGGGAACAAGGCCGGCGGCAAGGCGACGCTGATGCGATAGGTATCCGGTGCGATCTCGTGGATCGAGGCTTGCAGGTCATTCATGGAAGGCCTTTCGGGTCGGACGCGGGGACGAGGGTGCTGCCCGCCGCGGTCCGGCAGCGGCGAGTAACAGGTGAACGAGGCTACGGCGCACGGCCGCGCGGGGCAGCTTGTGCTCGCGCGCGAGGCGATGCCACAGGTCGAAGTCGAGCAGGGATTCCCAAACGGCCGCTAGTTCGCGGTGCTCACCCGCTCCGAGCTGGCGCGCGAGCAACTGCGCAATGAAACCGGTGAGCTGTTGCCGCTGCCTGTCCGCCAGATCGCCCAGTGACGGAATCACCCGGTGCTCGCGCCAGGCTTTCCACGGCTCGAAATGCGCGTGGATCGCGTCCATGGCCGCGATGAGCGCCTCGGCCGCGGCGGCCAGGGACGGCGCCTGCAGGATCTCATCCGACGGCAACCGCGGCGCCCTCCCCGCGACATGGCCGGTGCAGGCCGCGATCAATTGCGCTTGCGTGGGGAAGTGCTTGTACACGGTGGGCAGCGAAACGCCGGCCCGCCCGGCGATCTCCGCATAGCTGGTGGCCACGGCTCCTTTTTCGGCATGCAACTCGGCGGTGGCGGCCGCGATGCGCTCCTTCAATAACGCCTGCTGCTGCAAGCGAGTCTGGTTGTCGTAGGGGCGGGGCGGCATGGTCGCGAATTTTAAATTAAATTAATATAAAATTAATCTAAATTCAAGCGCGGCCGCATGAATCTTTTGTTCGATGGGGTGTCGGGATGTCTCCGGCCCGCGCTCAGTCGAGCGTCTTGCGATAGACCGCGAGCCCGAGCAAGACCGCCGCCGTGAAGAAGGCGAGGATCGGCCACACGTCCGGCCACAGCTCGGCCAGCCCATTGCCCTTGAGCATGATGCCGCGCACCATCCGCAGGAAATGCGTGAGCGGCAGCACGTTGCCGATCCACTGCGCCCACACCGGCATGCCGCGGAACGGGAACATGAATCCCGACAGCAGGATCGACGGCAGGAAAAAGAAGAACGTCATCTGCATCGCCTGCAATTGATTGCGCGCCATCGAGGAAAACGTGATGCCCAGAGCGAGATTGGCGGCGATGAAGATCAGCACCGCCAGATAGAGCAGCAGCACGCTGCCGGCCAGCGGCACGTCGAACAGCAGCAGCGCGGCGGCGAGCAACAGCGTCACCTGGATCAAACCGATCAGGATGTAGGGCACGATCTTGCCCGTCATCACCTCGATCGGCAGTGCCGGGGTGGCCAACAGATTCTCGAAAGTGCCACGCTCGCGCTCGCGCGTCATCGCCAGCCCCGTCATCAGGATCATCGTCATCGTGAGGATGGTCCCCAACAGTCCCGGCACGATGTTGTAGGCGGTCACCCCTTCCGGGTTGTAGCGCCGGTGCACCCGCACGTCGACCGGGTCGGCGGGCGCGTCGAGCCGCGCCAGCGGGCCTACGAGGTCATGCGACAGCGACGTGCGCACGGCGCCTTGCAGCGCAGCGATCGCGTTGCCGGTGGCGCTGGGGTCGGTCGCATCCGCTTCGATCAACAGCACCGGTTTGTCGCCGCGCACCAGCGATCGGCCGAACTGCGCCGGCACCGTGACCACGAACTGCACGGCGCCGTGCGCGATCAGCTCGTCGGCTTCCGCCTCGTTGGCCACCTCATGGTCGATGCGGAAGTAGCCGCTGTTGCGCAGGCCCTGCACGAGGCTGCGCGCGTACGGGCTGTGATCGGCGTCCAGCACCGCGGTGGGCAGCTGCTTGGGGTCGGCATTGATCGCGAAGCCGAACAGGATCAGCTGCAGGATCGGAATGCCGACCACCATCCCGAAGGTGAGGCGGTCGCGCCGCAGCTGGATGAACTCCTTGACGATGATGCCGATCCAGCGCGACCACGACATGAGCGCCATCTTCATGGCGATTCACCATTGGTGTTCGCGCTGCGCATCAGGCTGATGAAGACGTCCTCCAGGCCGGGTTCGATGGCTTCCCACCGGGACTGGCCTTCCGCTTCGATGCGCCGCGCCGTCGCGGCGAGCGCATCCGCATCGCGGCCGACCACGTGCAAAGTGGTGCCGAAAGCGGTGACCTGGCTCACGCCCGGCTCACCGCGCAAGCGCAGGGCCAGCGCCTGCAGGTCCCTCCCGCTCACGTTGTAGCCGCTCAGGCGCTGGGCCGCGACCACTTCGGTCGCCGTGCCGGTGGCCAGCAATTGCCCTTCGGCCAGGTAGGCCAGGCGGTGGCAGCGCTCGGCTTCGTCCATGTAGTGCGTCGACACCAGCACGGTGATGCCGCCCGCGGCGAGCTGATGGATCTCGTCCCAGAAATCGCGGCGGGCCTTCGGATCGACGCCGGCGGTGGGCTCGTCGAGCAGCAGCAGCAGCGGCCGGTGCAGCAAGCAGGCCGCCAGTGACAGCCGCTGCTTCCAGCCGCCTGACAGGTTTCCTGCGAGCTGCTGCTGGCGCGCTCGCAGCCCGAGTTTCTCGATCGCGCCATCCACCGCCTCGCGCCGGTCCGCCATGCCGTACATGCGCGCGACGAAGTCCAGGTTCTCGCGGATCGTGAGGTCTTCCCAGAGCGAGAAGCGCTGCGTCATATAGCCGACCTCGCGCTTGATCGCCGGTGTTTCGCGGATGACGTCGTGGCCCAGGCAGGTGCCGCTGCCCGAGTCGGGCCTGAGCAGGCCGCACAACATGCGGATTGAGGTTGTCTTGCCGCTGCCGTTGGGGCCGAGGAAGCCGTAGATTTCGCCGCGCTGCACTTGCAGCGAGAGGTCGCGCACGACGTGCTTCGGCCCGAAGTGCTTGTTCAGGCCCCGCACGTCGATGACCAGCTCGCCCGTTTGCATGTTGCTACGGGAGCGTCACGTCCACTGGCTGTCCGGGCTTCAGGCGCGCCGCGTCGGCGGCTTGCGGATGCGCCTCGACCAGGTACACCAGGCGCGAGCGCTGGTCACGGCTGTAGATCACCGGCGGCGTGTATTCGGCCTGGCGCGACACGAAAGTGATGCGGGCCAAAATCGGCGCGCCGCAGCCGTCGCATATTGCCTGCACCGTGGTGCCCGGTGTCATGCGCGGCAGCGCCGGCTCCGGCACGTAAAAGCGCAACTTGACCGCGTCCGGCGGCAACAGGCTGACCACCGGCGCGCCGGATTGAACCCACTCGCCTGGCGAATAGAACGTGTCCTGCACCAGCGCGCCGGCCGGCGCCTGCACCGCGCGCTGCGCGAGCCGCCATTCGGATTGCGCGAGCACCGCACGCTGGGCGTCGACGTCCGCCCGCGCTGCGGCGATTTCCTTCTCGCGTCCGATGGAAAGCTGCGCCGACTGCAATTGCGCGGTGATCTCGGCCACGCGCGCGACGTCGCGTTGCCAGGCGCTGCGTGCCGCATCGACCGTGGCCTGGGACACGAACTTCGCGGCATACAGTCTTTGCTGTTGCGCCAGCTGCTCGGCGGAGAGGTCGCGCGCCACCATGGCTTCGCGCTGCTGCGCGCGGATGGCTTCGATCTCGGGACTGCGGCGCGCGCCCTCGAGGTTGGCCAGGCGCGCCTGCGCATTGTTCAGGCGTTCCTGTGCTTCCTGGCGGGCGGCTTTCTCGTTTTCCTGCTCCAGCACGAACAGCGGTGCGCCGTCCAGGACCTGGGCGCCACGATCGACGAAGCGCCGTTCGAGCCGCCCCGCCGCCGGCGCCGCGACCAGCACGTATTCGCCTTCGACGTAGCCTTGCCACGCGGCCGGCGTCTTCTCGCTGCAACCGGCGACCAACGCCGCCAGTGCAAGCATGCAGGGCAGTGAGCTGGTCACGCGGGTCATATGCGGGCGACTGTAACTCTCCTCGCGAAATGGCTGTTGCCTCGCATCAAACAATTGCCACCGGCGTTCGATTCCGCTACAGCGCTTGCTCCAGCCGGTCCAGCAAGGGGCGTTGCGCCGGAAGGATCTTGCGTCGCGCTTCGTCCGGCTCGAACCATTGGACGCGGTCGATCTCGGGACAGGTCTGCCAGCGGCCCGAATGGGGAGGCCATTCCAGCTCGAAGGTGTTGCAGTGCAATTGCGCCGGGTCGCAGTCGCCGGCAAACGCCCACGCCATGATGTGCTTGCCGCTTTTCTGCACGACTTCGCCCAACGCGATGAACGGCGGCGCCGCGGCAAAACCGGTCTCCTCGGCGAATTCGCGCTGCGCCGCCGCGAGCGGTTCTTCGGGTGCCTCGTATTCGCCCTTGGGAATCGTCCAGGCGCCCTCGTCCTTGTTGCGCCAGAACGGCCCGCCCGGATGCGCGAGCAACACCTCGACGACGCCCTCAGGGCGGCACCGGTACATCAGCAATCCCGCGCTTTTCTTCTTCATGGTCCGCCCCGCCCGGACGTGCCGAGCGGCAAATGATTGTTCATTGCAGCCGCAACGCGAGCAATTCGGGGATACGCGTTTCGGTCGCATGCCCGATGTCGCCTGCCGCCACCAGGTGATGCACGGCCTCGATGTCGCGCGCCAGGCTGCGGTCCTGCGGCATCGCGGGCGACACACTGCGCAGCAGCCGCAGCACGCCCTCCAGCGCCGGCGCGCTTTTCAGGGGCCGGAGGAATTCGATGCCTTGCGCAGCCGCGAGCAACTCGATCGCCACGATGTGCGCCGTGTTGCGCAGCATCGGCTGCAGCCGGCGGGCCGCGAACGTCGCCATGCTCACATGGTCCTCCTGGTTGGCCGATGTCGGCAGGCTGTCCACGCTGGCCGGATGCGCCAGCGACTTGTTCTCGGACGCCAGCGCGGCCGCCGTCACGTGCAGGATCATGAAACCCGAGTTCAGCCCCGGCTCGGGCGCGAGGAAGGGCGGCAGCCGCGACACGACGGTATCCACCAGCATTGCGATACGCCGCTCGGTGATCGCCCCGATCTCGGCGATGGCGACCGCCAGCGCATCGCACACGAGCGCCACCGGCTCCGCATGGAAGTTCCCGCCGGAGAGCAGCCCGCGCGTTTCCGCGAATACCAGCGGGTTGTCCGTCACCGCGTTGGCTTCGCGCACCAGTACCTGCGCCGCGTAGCGCATCTGGTCCAGGCAGGCCCCCATCACCTGCGGCTGGCACCGAAGGCTGTACGGGTCCTGCACGCGATCGTCGCCTTGCAGGTGCGACCGGCGGATTTCGCTGCCCGCCATCAGCGCCCGGTACGCCGCCGCGCAATCGATCTGGCCCAGCTGGCCGCGCACGGCGTGGATGCGCGCGTCGAACGGTCCGTCGCTGCCGCGCGCCGCGTCCAGCGTGAGCGAGCCCGAGATCACCGCTGCTTCGAACAGCCGGTCGGCCGCGAGCAGCGCGTCGATGGCCAGCGCGGTGGAAACCTGGGTGCCGTTGATCAGGGCCAGTCCTTCCTTGGCCGATAGCTCGATGGCGCGCAGGCCGGCGCGCTGCAGCGCATCCCCGGCGGGGATCCGCTCGCCCCCGTAGAACACTTCGCCTTCGCCGACCAAGGGCAGCGCCAGGTGCGCGAGCGGAGCGAGGTCGCCCGACGCACCGACCGACCCCTGGCACGGAATGACCGGCGTCACGCCTTCGTTGTGCAGCCCCAGCAGCGCGGTGATCACTTCCTCGCGCACGCCGGAAAAGCCGCGCCCCAGGCTCGCGGCCTTGAGCAGCAGGATGAGGCGCACCACGCGTTCCGGCAGGGGATCGCCGACGCCGACCGCGTGCGAACGCAGCAGCCTGAGCTGAAGCAGCGCCAAGTCCTCCTTCGGGATGCGGGTCGTCGCCAGCTTGCCGAACCCGGTGTTCACGCCGTAGACCGGGTCGTCTGCCTCCGCGGCCCGGCGCACGTGCTCGGCGCTCGCCCGCACCATCGGGCGGCAGGACGCATCGAGCGTCACCGCGACGCGCTCGGATCCGCAAAGGCGGCGCAATTGGGCGAGGGTGATCTCGCCTGGGACGAGGATGTCAGTCATCCGATCATCGGCAACTTGAGGCAGTTTTCGCGGGCGCAGGCCTTCGCAGCGTCGTACCCGGCATCCGCGTGGCGCATCACGCCGGTTGCCGGGTCGTTCCACAACACGCGTTCGATCTTTTCCGCCGCTTCGGGCGTGCCGTCGCACACGATCACCACACCCGCGTGCTGCGAGTAGCCCATGCCGACGCCCCCGCCATGATGGAAGCTGACCCAGGTGGCGCCGCTGGCGGTATTGAGGAGCGCGTTGAGCAGCGGCCAGTCGCTCACCGCGTCGCTGCCGTCCTTCATCGCTTCGGTTTCGCGGTTGGGCGAAGCGACCGATCCGCTGTCCAGGTGATCGCGCCCGATCACGACCGGCGCCTTCAGTTCGCCGCTGGCGACCATCTCGTTGAAGGCGAGCCCGGCGCGGTGCCGCTCGCCGAGGCCGATCCAGCAGATGCGCGCCGGCAGCCCCTGGAAGCCGATGCGCTGCTGCGCCATGTCGAGCCAGCGGTGCAAATGCGTGTTGGCTGGAAACAGCACCTTCATCTTCGCGTCGGTCTTGCGGATGTCCTGCGGGTCGCCGGACAGCGCCACCCAACGGAACGGGCCCACGCCCCGGCAGAACAGCGGCCGGATGTACGCCGGCACGAAGCCCGGATAGTCGAAGGCATTGGCGACCCCGAAGTCCTTGGCGACCTGGCGCAGGTTGTTGCCGTAGTCCACCGTGGGCACGCCCATCGCGTGGAATTGGAGCATCGCCTGGACGTGCACGGCGCACGATTCGCCCGCGGCCTGCGCGAGCCGGGCGTGCTGCGCCGGGTCTTTCTGCGCGGCTTGCCATTGCGCCACGCTCCAGCCGAGCGGCAAGTAGCCGTTGATGACGTCGTGCGCCGAGGTCTGGTCGGTGACGATGTCGGGCCTGGGGCCGCCCGCGCGGGCGCGCCGGGCGAGTTCCGGCACGATCTCGGCGGCATTGCCGCACAGCGCGATCGACGCCGCTTCCTTGCGCGCGGTATGGTGCGCAATGAGTTGGAGCGCTTCGTCGAGCGTGCCCGCCTGCCGGTCGAGGTAACGGGTGCGCAGGCGAAAGTCGATGCGGGACTGCTGGCACTCGATGTTGAGCGAACTTGCGCCGGCGAAACTCGCCGCCAGCGGCTGCGCCCCGCCCATCCCGCCCAGCCCGGCGGTCAGCACCCACCGGCCCGTCAGGTCGCCGTCGTAGTGCTGCCGGCCCGCTTCGGCAAACGTTTCGTACGTGCCTTGAACGATGCCCTGGCTGCCGATGTAGATCCAGCTGCCGGCCGTCATTTGCCCGAACATCATCAGCCCGGCGCGGTCCAGCAGGTTGAAATTTTCCCACGTGGCCCACTTGGGCACCAGGTTCGAATTGGCGATCAGCACGCGCGGTGCCCCGGTGTGCGTGCGGAAGATGCCGACCGGCTTGCCCGACTGCACCAATAGCGTCTCGTCGGGCTGCAGTTTGCGCAGGCTGTCGAGGATCGCGTCGAAGCAGGGCCAGTTGCGCGCGGCCTTGCCGATGCCGCCATAGACCACGAGCTCGTCCGGGTTCTCGGCCACGGCCGGGTCGAGGTTGTTCTGGATCATGCGGTATGCCGCCTCGATCTGCCAGTTGGCGCAGTTCAATTGCGTGCCCCGCGGCGCGCGCACGGGCCGTGCCTTGCTGTCCAGGAAGGGTGCTTGCGAGAGATCCGACATCTGCTTGTCCGGCAAAGGCTGATGAAGTTCAATCGCCATCGTACCGTTCCGTCAGGCACTCCGGGCTGGCGCATACTCGATTTCGACGGGCCGGTTCAGCCCGTCGGCACCACGCATCCTGATGGAGATCGACCGTGACAGTGCAGTTGTGGACCCATTGCCGCGCCGCGACCATGCAGCCCGACGCGGCCCGACCGTACGGCCTCGTCGAAGACGCCGCCCTCGTGGTCGAGGCGGAGCATTTCGCGTGGGTGGGCCCACGCGGCGAGCTGCCGCGGCAGTGGGAGCAGCGCTGCGACCAGCGCCATGAAGCCGGCGGCGCCCTGGTCACGCCGGGCCTCATCGACTGCCACACCCATCTCGTGTACGGCGGCGATCGG
>JAGRPN010000132.1 GCA_019449555.1 Ramlibacter sp. | reverse complement strand
CCATCGTGCTGATCGCGATTGGCGCGAGCCTGTCGGGCTACTTTCCCCTGTCGGTGGCGCTGGTCCACTGGTTCCAGCGCCGGCGGGCCCGGTCGCTCGCACTCATGGGCCTGGGCATGGCGGCGGGCGGCCTGCTCGTGCCGCTGGTCGGCTGGGTGATGCAGGCGCACGGCTGGCGCGTCGCGGCTTTCGCATCGGGCGTGATCGCAATCGTCGCGGGGTGGCCGCTGGCCTGCATCGTGCGCCGCGACCCGGCGCAGATGGGCCAGCAAATGGACGGCGTCGCCGCCACTGCGTCGATGACCGGAAGCGCCGCCGGCGAGCTGTCCGCGCCGCAAGAGTTCAGCGCGCTGGAGGCATTGCGCACGCCGGCGTTCTGGCTGCTGGGCCTGGGGCATGCCTTCGCCCTGCTGGTGGTCAGCACCGTGAACGTCCACGCGATCTCGCACCTCAAGGAGGGGCTCGGCTATTCGCTGCCGCAGGCCTCGTTCGTGATCACGGTGATGACGCTCTCGCAAGCCGGCGGCGTGCTGCTCGGGGCGGCATTCGGCGATCGCCTGAACAAGCGGCGCGCCGCGGCGGGCTGCATGCTGCTGCACATGGTCGGCCTGCTGATGCTGACGTATGCGACCCACCCGCTGATGGTGGGCGCGTTCGCCGTGCTGCACGGCCTCGCCTGGGGCCTGCGCGGCCCGCTGATGCAGGCGATCCGCGCCGACTACTTCGGGCTCGAGGCGATCGGCACGATCATGGGAATTTCGGCGTTCATCATCTCGATCGGCCAGGTCGGCGGCCCGATGCTCGCCGGCGCGTCCGCCGACCTGACCGGCAGTTATCGGACCGGCTTCACGTTCATCGCGCTGGTCGCCGGCTCGGGATCGCTGTTGTTCCTGTTCGCCAGGAAGCCGCGGTCGCTCGGCCGTGAAGTTGCTCGCGGTTCGGCCTTGCCGCGAGGCAACCTCTAGAACCGCGGGCCACCGCGCCGGGCTGGCTGTCAATGGAAGTCGCGGCTATTGCGCGCGCCGCGGCCGAGCCGCCCCAGCAATGGCGTGAGGTCCTTCAAGCGCCTGGCGATCAGGTGGCGCACCTGCCCGCCGCTTTCCACGTCGCGCTGCCAGACGCCATCGACCGCCAATAGCCGCGCGTTGAGCAGCTCGTCGCGCTGCTGCTCCCGCAGCGACTTCCACACGATCACGTTCACCGGCCCGGTCTCGTCCTCCAGCGTGACGAAGATGGTGCCGTGCGCCGTCTGCGGCTGCTGGCGCACGGTGACGATGCCGCAGGCCCGCACGCGCCTGCCGCTGGGCAGGTCGTGCAATTGCTGCGCGCTGAGCAGCTTCATGCGCGCGAGCCGCGGCCGCAACAGCGCCAGTGGATGGCGGCGCAGCGTCAGGCCGAGCGATGCATAGTCGAACACGATCTCCTCGCCCTCGGGCGCCGCGGGCAAGGCCAGCGCCTCCTCGTTCACCGGCGCATCGTGCAACAGGGCCGGCACACCGCGTTGCGCCGCCGCATCCCAGACCTGCTGGCGCCGGTGGCCCGACAGCGAGAGCAGCGCATCGCCCGAAGCCAATGCATTGAGGTCCTTCACGTCGAGCCGCGCACGCAACGCCATGTCCTCGGTGCTGGTGAACGGCCCCTGCGCCCGCGCGGCGACCACGCGGTCGGCGCCCTTCTCGCTCAGCCCGCCGACCATCCGCAGGCCGAGCCGCACGGCCGGGCGAAAAGAATTGGAATCCGGACCCGATTCGAGGGTGCAGTCCCAATCGCTGTACGACACATCCGGGGGCAGCACCTGCACGCCGTGGCGGCGTCCGTCCTGCACCAGTTGCGACGGCGAATAAAAACCCATCGGCTGCGAGTTGAGCATCGCGGCGAGAAAGCATTCGGGCTCGTGGCATTTGAGCCAGCTGCTGTCGTAGGCCAAGAGCGCGAAGCTGGCGGCATGGCTCTCCGGAAAACCATATTCGCCGAAGCCCAGGATCTGCTTGAAGATGCTCTCGGCGAAAGCGCGCGTGTAGCCTTTGGCCAGCATGCCTTCGATCAACTGGTCCTGGAACTGGTGCACGCCGCCGCGGCGCTTCCACGCAGCCATCGAGCGACGCAAGCGGTCGGCGTCGCCGGCCGAGAAGCCGGCCGCGATCATCGCGATCTGCATGACCTGCTCCTGGAAGATCGGCACGCCCAGCGTGCGCTCGAGCGCGGGCCTGAGGGCCTCGTTCTCGTAGCGGATCTCACCGCCTTTGCGCAAGCGCTCACGACTCTTGAGGTACGGATGAATCATGCCGCCCTGGATCGGGCCGGGCCGCACGATGGCGACCTCGATCACCAGGTCGTAGAACTCGCGCGGCTTCAGGCGGGGCAGCATCGACATCTGCGCGCGGCTCTCGATCTGGAACACGCCCACCGTGTCGGCGCGGCAAATCATGTCGTACGTTGCCGGGTCCTTGTCCTCGATGTCGTGCAGCGCGAACGGATGGCCGCGGCGCCGGCTCACGAAATCCAGGCAGCGGCGCAGCGCCGTGAGCATGCCCAGCGCGAGCACGTCCACCTTGAGCAGCCCCATGTCGTCCAGGTCGTCCTTGTCCCACTGGATGATGGAGCGGTTGGGCATGGCGGCGTTTTCCACCGGCACGAGGCGCGTGAGCTTGCCCTGCGTGAGCACGAACCCGCCCACGTGCTGGCTCAGGTGGCGCGGAAAGCCGCGCAGCATTTCGGTCAGTTCCAGCCATTGCCGCATGCGCAATTCGCCGATGTCCGCGCCGGTTTCCACCGCGCGCTCGCACAAGCGCTGCACCTGCAGGCCCTCTTCGTCGAACCAGTAATGCTCCTTGGCGAAGGCATCGACCAGCGCGGGCGCAATGCCCAATGCCTTGCCCACGTCGCGGATGGCGCTGCGCGAGCGGTAGCTGGCCACCACGGCGGCGATGGCGGCGCGATCGCGCCCGTATTTCCGGTAGATGTACTGGATGACCTCTTCGCGCCGCTCATGCTCGAAGTCCACGTCGATGTCCGGCGGCTCCTTGCGCTCCTTGCTGATGAAGCGCTCGAACAGGAGGTTGGCGCGCGCCGGGTCCACCTCGGTCACGTGCAGGCAATAGCAGACGGCCGAATTGGCGGCGGAGCCGCGGCCCTGGCACAGGATCTTCTGCTCGCGCGCGTAACGCACGATGTCGTGCACCGTGAGGAAATACATCTCGTACTTGCAGTCGGCGATCAACCGCAGTTCGTGCACGAGTTGCCGGCGCACTTTCCACGGCACGCCTTTCGGGTAACGCTTGCGCGCGCCCTCGATCGTGAACTGCCGCAGCGCTTCGCCCGGCGTCATGCCCCGCGGCACGGTCTCCAGCGGGTACTGGTACTTGATCGACTCCAGGCTGAAGTCGCAGCGCGCAGCGACCGCCAGCGTGTTGGCCAGCAGTTCACGCGGATAGAGGCCGCCCAGCCGCACGCGCGGCCGCAGATAGCGTTCGGCGCTGGGCTGCAAGGCGAGGCCGCATTCGCCCACCACCTTGCCTTCATGCACGGCGGTGATCACATCCTGCAGGGCCTTGCGCGAGCGCACGTGCATGTGCACGTCGCCGGCCGCCACCAGCGGCACGCCCGTGGCCGCGCTCACGCGCTGCAGCGTGTCCAGCCACAGCGCATCCGCCAGGCCCAGCGTCAATTCCGCCGCGAGCCAGATGCGCTCGCCGAACAGGTTCTTCGCCCAGGCGGCGATGGCTTGCAGCGCCGGCGCATCGGCGGCATCCATTGCATCCGGGCCCTCGCGCACCGGCGCCACGATGATCTCGCACTCGTCCAGCAAGCGGAAATCGCTGCGCTCGCGGCTCACGCTGTACTCGCCTTTTTTCGCGTCGCGCCGGGCGGCGGTGATGAATTCGCACAGGTTGCCCCAACCGATTTCGTTGCGCGCCAGCGCCACCAGCCGGAACCCGTCGAAATGGAATTCGCTGCCCAGGAGCAGCTTGAACGGATCGCTTTCGGGCAGCTTCATGTCCTGCAGCGCCGAATAGGCGCGCACCACGCCCGCCACCGAGCATTCATCGGTGATCGCGAGGGCCGCGTACCCGAGCTCGTAGGCGCGCTCGACCAGTTCGCCGGGATGCGAGGCGCCGCGCTGGAAACTGAAATTGGTCAGGCAATGCAGCTCGGCGTAGGCGGGCAACATGGACGCGCTCATGCGTAGATCCCCTGCAGGTACCAGCGCACCGGCGCCGGGCCGCCCTCGGCGGCCGACGCGAGGCGCTCGCGGTACACCCACAACAGCCCGGCCTCATCGCTGCGCGCGATGAAATAGTCGCGCAGCGCCGGACCTTGCGCACCCGCATCCCACCAGCCGGTCTCCAGCCGCTGCGGGCCGGCCAGCAGGCGCAGCGGCCCGTGGTAGTGCGGTTTCTCGCCATGCACTTCCAGCCGCAGCGGCTGGGGCAACAGCCAGGGCGGATAGAGTGCATCGACGGCAGTCGGTTCAGCGGCGCCCCTCGCCCCAGCCCTCTCCCGAGACGGCAGAGGGGGAAAAGCCGGTGCACTGGAAAGCTCCCTCGCCCTTTTGGGGAGAGGGCTGGGGTGAGGGGCAAGCCTTGCGCTCTCCCAGCGCTGCATGCGTTCCGGCCGATGATCGGCCTGCGCCACCGGCACGACCACGTTCGCTGCGCCGAGGCGCACGCTGAGCCGCTCGACCAGTTGGTGCAGGCGCTCGCCCTTGATGTTTTCTTCCGGCAAGAGGCTTCTGCTGGCGCCGCCCCAGGGCAGCGTCTCCAGCGAGCGCAGCCGCAGGTGATTGGCCGGCGCCGACAGGGTGCAGCGCGACAGATGCTCGCCGAGCAGCCGCCGCAGGTGGGCGACGTCCTGCGTGGGCTGCGCCGTGCGCACCACCAATTGCTCATGACCGGGCAGCCGCACACCGTTCAGGCGGCGCAGGTCCAGCGTCCATTCGAGTTCGAGCGCCAGCACTCCGCGCTGGCGCGCCTGCAGCCAGACCTGCAATTGGCCGAGCAATCGCTGCGCGGTCCACATCAGTTCCGGCGCGGTGGTCGCCAGCGCCGCGAGCTCGAGCTTCACATCGAATTCCTCGGGCAGCTGCAGCCACGGATAGCGCTCGGGCCGCTCGCCATAGGCGGCGTCCAGCGCATCGAGCAGCGGCGCACCGAACCGGCGCGCGACACCGGCTCGCGGCAGCGCACGCAAATCGTCCCAATTGCGGCAACCGATGCGTTCCAGCGTGGCCGCATGTTCGCGCGCGGCGCTCAGCACGTCGAGGGGCAACTCCTGCGGCAGCCGCTCGGGCGACGCCTCACCGCGCAATTTCAGGCGCAGCAGCGCGAGCGCGACGAGCGAACTGCGTGCCTGCGCCCATTGCACGCCGCCGAACGGTTCGCATTCGTGCAGCAGCCGGGCGAGCAGGCGCTTGCGGCCGCCCCACAGCCGCAGCGATGCCGACAATTCCAGCACCAGCGCTTCCTCGACTTGCGCGACACGGGGCGTGAACTGCAACGCCCGCCAGCCCCAGGCCGCGCGTTCGTCTTCATGTGAAGGCAGCAGTGCGATCCAGTACATGCGATCTCCTGGGCAACGGGACGACGACAGCAGGCGTGCTGAGGGCCGACCCGCGTGCCTTGCGCGCTTCGAGCAGCGCCGCCACGCGCGCCGAATGAGCCGGCAATGCCAGCGGCGTTTCCAGCGGCGGCCCGCGCCGCTTCAGGATGTGCAGTTCGAGCCGGTCCACACCTTCCAGCAATAGCCGCAGGCGGGCGGGCGAAGCATCGTGGCGCGCATTCAAGCCGCGGAAAACGAACAGCAGCCGCTCATGCTGTTGGGCCGCCAGCTGCAGGCGGCGCAGCTCCGCGCTTTTCGCCTGCGGCAGCCACGCGACCAGTGCCGCCACATCGGCGCAGCGCAAGGCCTGTTCGGCGGCCCAGAGCCGCGCCGCGGGTTTGTCGGCCTTGATGCACAGCAGCCGCTCGGCCGGCAGGCCTTGCGCTTTCAGGCTGGGTCCGAACGGCTCGAACGGCGCATTCACCAGCACCACCGGGCCGGCATGCTTGCGAATGGCTTGCGCCAGGCCCGGCAGCAGCAATTGCCACACGTGCGGTCCGGCCCGCTGCTGCAAGAGCTCCACCAGGCTGCCCACCGGCCAGCCGGCGCCCGGCAGTTGCGCGTCCAGCGCGGCGTGGCCGGTGGACAGGACCGTCTCCTGCGACGCGAGATCCTCCACCCGCCAGACGTGCGGCAGTGAGGCGGGAGCGGCGGAACGGACACGGGTAAGCTGGGACACGGCGAAGCCTTACAATACTGTTTCTTTATACAGTGTTTGGAAAGACCGAGGAAGTCTTCTTCCGCCTTGCGCCGGTAAAAATCCTTTTCCGTTCAAAACTGCTGTTTTTTCCAGCCTTCACTCCGACTGCCCGTAGCCGGCGATGCCCAGACTCAACTTGCTGAAACCCAAGGATTTCGCCGGCGATTCGCACGAGGTCGCGCGAACGCTGATCGGCGCCACGCTATTGGTGGATGGCGTTGGGGGGCGCATCGTCGAAACGGAAGCGTACGACCGCGAAGACCCCGCCTCGCACAGCTTTTCGGGGCCGACGCCGCGCAACGCCGTGATGTTCGGCCCGCCGGGCCACGCGTACGTCTATCGCTCGTACGGAATCCACTGGTGCCTGAATTTCGTCTGCCGCGAGGAAGGCCATGGCGCCGGGGTGCTGATCCGGGCGATCGAACCGCTGCACGGCATCGAACTCATGCGCGAGCGCCGCGGCTTGCACGAGTTGCGCCTGCTGTGCTCGGGTCCGGGCCGGGTCGGCGAGGCCCTGGCCATCACGCGCGAACTCAGTGGCGCACGGCTGGACCGGCCGCCTTTCAAGGTGCTTGCGGCAACCGAGCCGCATGACGTGGTGCGCGGCCCGCGCATCGGTATCAGCAAGGCCATGGACGTGCCGTGGCGGTTCGGGCTGGCGGGTTCGCGTTTCCTGAGCCGGGCGTTTCGCTGACGCTCATTCCCGAACGTCTTGCTGGGCCGGCGCGGCGGCTTGTCGCCATGTTTCAGATCCACATCCTTGTTGCAGGGCTCTGCCACTCCAGGCAGAACAGCGGTTCCCGGGTGTCAAACGACGTGCACGGCACGTAGGAAAAGGCTTGCAACGGGCGCGCGCCGGCCCCGGGTTGTATCCAATGTTTCGAATTGCTGCCGGATGAAAAACATCGGGAACTGGGGCGTAGCATGGGCTATGGAGCGAATCAGCGGCCCTTACAAAGGCTTCTTCATAGCGGCCTACACGGTCGAGACGGGCGACCAATTCGTCGGCTATGCGAAGGTGTGCACGGAAGAGCCGGACAGCGTATGGAACGCGAACGCCGTCGAGAAGCTCACCAGTGCCGGCGGATGCAAGACGGAACTGGAGGCGCTGGCCGCCGCCGAGCGAAAAGCGCGTCACGCGATCGCGGACATCCTCGGCAATTGGGATCCGATCACGGCGCCCGGCGAACTGAATTGAGGTTCACTGCGGGGCCGCCCATCACGCGGGCCGATCCGTCCGCGGACTCGACGGTGGTAACCGGCGGATTGCGCAGCTCGGTGATCACGGTTTCGCGGCTTGGGGCGGTCAACGCAAACGATTCCGATGGCACCACCGTCACGCGCGGACTCAGCCGCACATTGCCTGGCGCGACCAGCGCGATCCCTCCCGCGACGATCGTGTAAGGCACGTGCAGCGCTTCCGCCGTGCGCCGGTCGGTCAGCAGCGGCGAGCCGCCTCGTGCCTCGGCGAGGCGCGAAAGCGGAACGATGGAATCGCACGCCGCCTGTTCGTCGAACACCATGTGCGCGCCGGGAAAGCGCGCCGGCAACGTTTCGTGGATCGGACGGCTCATGTCCACCGGAGGCGTCTCCTCGTTGTAGACCACACCCCCATTGCGGTCGTAGACCGTGTAGCAAGCCAGCGCGTGGGTGCCGGCCAGCGCGAGCAGGCCGGCCAGCAGCGTCCTTCCAAGTTTCATGATTCGCCTCCCGGGCGCAGCACATCCGTGCCGATGGGCGATCATGGCCGCGCCAGGCTCCGCGCCACGCAGTCCAAGCGAGGGTTTTGCTGTCGGCGGGCGCCGACGCCGCGCTAGTGTCCTTTCCTACAAGGACACTAGTGGAGCTTGACGCCCGTCTTGGACTGCAGCATTTCCATCGTGACGCCCGGCGCCATCTCGATCACCTTCAGGCCCTGGGGCGTCACGTCCATGACGGCCAGGTCGGTGATGATGCGGTCCACGACACCGACGCCCGTGAGCGGGAGCGTGCACTTCGGCAGGATCTTCAGGTCCTCCGTGCCGTCTTTCTTCTTCGCGACGTGCTCCATCAGCACGATCACGCGCGGCACGCCGGCGACCAGGTCCATGGCGCCGCCCATGCCCTTGACCATCTTGCCCGGGATCATCCAGTTGGCGAGGTCGCCCTTCTCGCTCACCTGCATCGCGCCGAGGATCGAGAGGTTGATCTTGCCGCCGCGGATCATCGCGAAGCTGTCATGGCTGCCGAAGATCGATGAGCCGGGGATGGTGGTGACCGTCTGCTTGCCCGCGTTGATCAGGTCGGCATCGACCTCGTCTTCGGTCGGGAACGGGCCGATGCCCAGCATGCCGTTCTCCGACTGCAGCCAGACCTCCTTGTCGCCGACGTAATTAGCCACCAGGGTCGGGATGCCGATGCCCAGGTTCACGTAGAAGCCGTCCTGCAGCTCCTGGGCGGCGCGCGCCGCCATCTGTTCTTGGGTCCAACGCATTTCACACTCCTAATCAGTTGAGGACAAAGCTGAAGGTCTGTCCCGCAATGTCACTAAGAAAGTTGAGGACAGAGCTGAAGGTCTGTCCCGCAAAGTCATCCAGCTTTTTCGCTCAACGTGCGCTTTTCGATGCGCTTCTCGGGATGCGGGTTCACGACGATCCGGTGCACGTAGATGCCAGGCAGGTGAACGTCATCGGGCAGCAACTCGCCGACGTCGACAAGGTGCTCCACCTCGACGATGCAGATCTTGCCGGCCATCGCCGCCGCCGGATTGAAGTTGCGCGCGGTGAGGCGGAAGCGCAGGTTGCCCGACTTGTCGGCCACGTGCGCCTTCACGAGTGCGACCTCGGGCACGAGCGCGCGTTCCATCACGTACGTCTCGCCGTCGAACTCGCGAAGTTCCTTGCCCTCGGCGACGATGGTGCCCACACCGGTTTTGGTGAAGAACGCCGGGATGCCGGCGCCGCCGGCGCGCAGCTTCTCGGCGAGCGTGCCCTGCGGCGTGAACTCCAGCTCCAGCTCGCCCGCGAGGAACTGGCGCTCGAACTCCTTGTTCTCGCCGACGTAGCTGGAGATCATCTTCTTGATCTGCCGCGTCTCGAGCAGCCGGCCGAGCCCGAATCCGTCCACCCCCGCGTTGTTGGAAATCACGGTGAGGTTCTTCACGCCAGTGTCCCGCAGCGCGTCGATCAGCGTTTCGGGGATACCGCAAAGGCCGAAGCCGCCGACGGCCAGCAGCTGGCCGTCCCTGACCACGCCCTGGAGCGCCGCGGCCGCGGAGGGAAAGAGCTTGTTCACTAGTGAAATCTCCTGCTGAGAAACCCGAGGGCGCAATACGCGCCGAATTTCGTTACGATACTACCTAATGAGCTACGTAGTTCTTCGTAAAGGTTAGCCCGATGGACGTGGACTACCGCCTTGCCTTCAACCTGGCGCCGGTCGGGCTGTGCCTTTCGCGCAACCGCTCGATTGTGGACTGCAACCAGCAGTTGTGCGACATGTTCGGCTCCTCGCGCGAACTGCTCAT
>JAGRPN010000131.1 GCA_019449555.1 Ramlibacter sp. | reverse complement strand
CGCCGGCGAAGGCGTGACGCTGACGCTGTGCGGTGAGCGCAACGCCCGCACGTGGTCGAGCCGGCCTGCGGGCGCGCTGCGCCGGCGGCTGGGCGGCCTGTTCGCGGGCCGGCAGGCGATCACGGTGCTCGAGTCGCTATGAAGATCATCACGCGCGACATCCCGCCGCGGGCCGCCTGGGCGCTGGAGCAGGCCGGCATCCACCCGCTCCTGGCCCGGCTGTACGCCGCGCGCGGCGTGCTGGGCAAGGATGAGCTGGACGATGGCCTGGCGCGCCTGTTGCCGCCCACCGGGATGAAAGGGCTCGCCGAAGCGGCCGTGCTGCTCGCCGACGCGATGGCCGCCGGCAAGAAATTGTGCGTCGTCGCCGATTACGACTGCGACGGCGCCACGGCCTGCGCCGTCGCGGTGCGCGGCCTGCGGCTGCTCGGCGCGCAATCGGTCGATTACCTCGTCCCCGATCGCGTGACCGATGGCTACGGACTCACGCCGCCGATCGCACAGCGCGTGAAGGCGCGCGGCGCCGACGTCCTGATCACGGTGGATAACGGCATCGCGAGCGTGGACGGCGTGGCCACGGCCAATGCGCTCGGCCTGCAGGTGCTGGTCACGGATCACCACCTGCCCGGCCCGCAATTGCCCGACGCCGCCGTCATCGTGAACCCGAACCAGCCCGGCTGCGAGTTCGAGAGCAAGTCGATCGCGGGCGTCGGCGTGATGTTCTACGTACTGCTGGCGCTGCGCTCGGAGTTGCGGCGGCGGGGTGCGTTCGATGGCCCTTCGACAAGCTCGGGGCAGTCGGATGGCCCTTCGACGGGCTCAGGCCCTTCGACAAGCTCAGGGCGAACGGATGCCAGTTTCCCCGTTCGGGCTGAGCCTGTCGAAGCCGCGGTCCGACGACCGGAACCCCGCCTCGACGTGCTGCTGCCGCTGGTCGCGCTGGGCACGGTGGCGGACGTGGTGAAACTCGACGCCAACAACCGCCGCCTCGTGGCCCAAGGCCTCAAGCGGATTCGCGGGGGAGCGCTGCCGTGCGGACTGGCGAGCCTGTTCACCGCCGCCGGGCGCAATACCAAAGGCGCCACGACGTTCGACTTCGGCTTCGCGCTCGGGCCGCGCATCAACGCCGCCGGCCGGCTGGCCGACATGACGATCGGCATCGAGTGCCTGTTGACCGACGACACGGGACGCGGCGACGAACTGGCGCGCTCGCTCGACGCGATCAACCGCGAGCGGCGCGACATCGAGGGCGGCATGCGCGACCAGGCGATGCAGATCGTCGAGACGCTGTTCGACGAAGGCGACGAACCGCCGGCCGCGATCTGCCTGTTCGATCCCGATTTCCACGAGGGCGTGGTCGGGATCGTCGCCTCGCGCGTCAAGGACAAATTGAACCGGCCCACTTTCGTGTTCGCCGCCAGCCAGGCCGACGGACGCGAGCACGAACTCAAGGGGTCGGGCCGCTCGATTGCGGGCTTTCACCTGCGCGACGCGCTGGACCTGGTGGCCAAGCGCCATCCGGGCGTGCTGCTGCGTTTCGGCGGCCATGCGATGGCGGCGGGCTGCACGGTTGCCGAGGACCAGTTGGACGTGTTCGAGCAGGCGCTGATCCAGGTGGCCGAGGAATGGCTGGACGCCGCGACGCTATTGCGCCGGTTGCATACCGACGGGCCGCTCGCCCCCGAATACCGCCGGGCCGACCTGGTCGACACGCTGCACCGGGAGGTGTGGGGCCAGGGTTTCGCGCCGCCGGTGTTCAGCGAAGAAGTGGAAATCATTTCGCAGCGCCTCGTCGGCGACAAGCACCTGCAGCTCAAGTTGCGCCATCAGGGGCAGCCGGTGGATGGCATCTGGTTCGGCCGCACCGAGCCGCTGCCGGCGCGGGTGAAGCTGGCGTTCCGGCTCGACGCCGACGAATGGCAGGGCGTGCGGCGCGTGCGGTTTCTCGTCGAAGGCGCGGAAATTTGAGGCTTTGCGGGACAGATCTTCAGCTCTGTCCCCAACTGACCAAGCTTCAGGCGTGCAGCCCCACCGGAACGGGTGCGCGGGCGTCGTCGAAATAGCCGAACAAGCGGGCCGCCACGACGCGCAACTCGGGATCGTCCAGCGTGTGCGCACGGGCCAGTTGCCACATCGCGTATTCGCGATCGCCCAGCATCATGGCCGCGCTGATGCAGCGGCCGTGCCCCGCCATGAGCAACGTGAAAGCCGAGAGCAGCGCGGTCGGGCAGTACGGCTTCTCGGGGAAGGCGTCGAAGTCATCCGAAGAATCGAGCGACTTGAGTGACAAGTCGTCCCAGGGAAAACCCGAGGAGGCAACGGCGTTGTTCATGGCGGACACACTCCCTTTCCTAACCTTGCCTTCATAGTAGGCAACGCGTCGCGCCGGGAGAGTCGGCTGGCAACCCCGCTTGTTGTCGGACGCTTTCCCGCTGAGCCTGTAGCGGTTCCGGCCCCTCGTTGTGGGCGGGCGCGAATTCAGTGGTAGGAGACGCTGACGGCGGCGCTGCTCATCGATGCGCCGGGCGCGTCCTGGGCCGCAGCACGCCTGCCGGCCGGGTCCAGGGCGGCATTGGCGCCGTCGTGCCGGGAGGGATCGACCCGGTTGACGCAACTGTTGAGCGTAGCGCGCGGGATGTACTGCAGGCAATCGGCCACCGCGACCCGCTGCACCTCGAGCGACATGTCGCGCATCTGCGCCTTGCGAACCTGGTGGCTGCACAACATCCAGAACGCCCCGAGCAGGGCGACGGCGAACGCCATGAGCGCCAAGCGGAACCAGCGGTCGCGCGACCAGCCTTTGGATGCGGTGAGCAGGCGGGCGGGCGGGGCGGGTTGAAGCGGCATACCCAAATGCTATGAAGCTGCTGCCGCGGTGCAAGCTGGGCTTTTACCGCGTGATGCTGTAGGACAAAATCGGGACACCCGTTCGACTCCAAGAAAACCCCAATGACAACCGCGTTCGATGCGTTGCAGACCGCCGCCCGCCTGCCCTATGCCGCGCTCGTGACGGAAATCCGCGCACTGCTGGCCGACGCCTCCGTGCAGGTGCCACAGCGGCTGGTGCAGCCCTTGCCGGGCGGGGGCAGCCTGTTCGTGATGCCCGCGCTGGACGGGCGGATCGCGATCGCGAAGCTGATCACCTTCACTCCCGCGAACACCGGCACGCCACGGCCCACGATCCAGGGCGACGTGGTGGTGTTCGACATCGCCAGCGGCGAGCGCACGCTGATCCTGCACGGGCCGACCGTCACGGCGCGCCGCACCGCGGCCGTTTCGCTGTTGGCCGCGCAATGCCTGGCGCCCAACAAGGACGGGCCGCTGCTGATCGTCGGCGCCGGCGCGCAGGGCAGCGCGCACCTGGGTGCCTTCGCGCAGGAGCTGTCGATTCGCAAGGTGTTCATCGCGTCGCGCAGCAACGCGAGCGCGCAGGCACTGGCGGCGTACGCGCGCACGCGCGGCCTCGAGGCGAGCGTGGTGCCGGATGCGGACAGCGCTGTGCCCGATTGCCCGCTGATCGTGACCTGCACGCCCGCGCACGACGTGATCCTGCGCGGCCTGCCCCGCGGCGATGCCTTCGTCGCGGCCGTCGGCGCATTCACGCCAGAGATGGTGGAACTCGCGCCCGAGGTGTGCCGGCATTGCGCGCAGCACGGGCGCATCGTGGTGGACGCGCCCGATGCGCGGCATGAAGCCGGCGACCTGTTGCAGGCCGGCCTCGATGTGGCCCGCTTCCCGACTTTGAGCGAGGTGCTGGCGGGCAATGCGCCGTCCGCGGCACGCGGCCCGGTGCTGTTCAAGAGCTGCGGCTGGGCGGGCTGGGACCTGGCGGCGGCGCGCGCGGCCTTGTCTGTTGAATGACCATTAATTTCGTTATGATGGGCCGCTTTGTAAATTTCTATTCATCGCGTTTTCTCATCCCCTCCTGCCGGCAACACGATGGCGACACATCCGGGCAACCCTTCCATGGCGCAGCGCATCGCGCGGGTGCTGCCCACGCTCACGCGTTCGCACCGGCACGTGGCCGACTACGTGCTGGCGCATCCGCTGCAAGCCGCCACCATGCCGATCGACGAGCTCGCGGCGACGGTAGGCGTGTCGGTGGCAACCGCCAATCGTTTCGCCCGCGCGCTGGAGTTCGACGGCTATCCGCAGTTCCGCGCCGCGCTGGTGCTGGGGTTTGAAACCACGCTGGCGCCGGTCGAGAAACTGCGCCACAAACTGGAACGCTCCGCCACGGTGGGCGACGTTTTCTCGAGCGCGCTCGCAGGCATCCAGCGCAACATCGAGTGCACGCGCCAGGCGCTCGACGCCCACAGCTGCGAGCGCGCGGTCGATGCGATCCTGAAGGCGCGCCGCATCTGCGTGGTCGGGTTCGGCAGCAGCAGCTGGCTGGCGGGCCTGTTGCAGCGCAGCCTCGATCCCTATTGCGACAACGTGCAATTGCTGGCCAGCATCGAGAGCTCGTCGTTCGGCGCCAAGGCGCTGACCCGGCTGCAGCCCTCGGACCTGTTGATCGCCATCGCGTACCCGCGCTACCTCGCCGACACCGTGCTGCTGGCGCGCCGCGCGCGCGAAGGCGGCGTGCCGGTGCTGGCGCTCACGGATCGCGTGACTTCCCCGCTGGCTCCGCTGGGCAGCGTGTGCCTCTATGCCCAGACCGACAGCCAGTATTTCGCCAACTCGGACGCCAGCGTGCTCGCGCTGATCGAGGCGCTGTGCAGCGCCGTCGCGCACCGCGCCAAGGATTCGGTCAAGGCGGCCACGCAGGTCACCGAATCGGTGCTGCCGTGGCTGTATGGCAGCCACACCGGCCGGTTGCGCGCCGGCGCCGATGCTGTGCCGGTCTCGCGGCGCAAACGCGCGCGCCCCCCATCGAAAGCCAGGTGATGCATTCAAACCCCCAACCTCTCGTTGCGATCCACGGCGGCGCCGGCACCATGCGCCGCGAAGGCGCCGCCGCGCAGGAGGAAGCGGCGTACCACGCCGCCCTGCGGGACGTGCTCGTGCCGGCGCAGGAATTGCTCGCCGCGGGCGGCACGGCGCTGGACGCGGTGTGCCTGGCGGTCCACCTGCTGGAGGACTCACCGCTCTTCAACGCCGGCCATGGCGCGGTGTTCACCCACGATGAAACGCATGAGCTCGACGCCGCCGTGATGGACGGCGCCACGCTGCGCGCCGGCGCCGTGGGTTGCGTCACCCGCATCCGCCGGCCCGTGCGCGCGGCCCGGGCGGTGATGGAGCACACCGACCATGTCCTGCTGGTGGGCGCGGGCGCCGAGGCGCT
>JAGRPN010000130.1 GCA_019449555.1 Ramlibacter sp. | reverse complement strand
GACCAGCACGTGGTCGTCGTCCTTGCGCAGCGTGACCTTGCCGCGCTTACCCTTGTCACGGCCCGCGAGCACGATGACTTCGTCGCCTTTGCGAATCTTGTTCATGACGCGTCCTCTTTACAGAACTTCGGGAGCCAGGGACACGATCTTCATGAACTTCTCGGTGCGCAGTTCGCGCGTGACCGGGCCGAAGATGCGGGTGCCGATGGGCTCCAGCTTGTTGTTGAGCAGCACGGCGGCGTTGCCGTCGAACTTGACCAGCGAGCCATCGGAGCGGCGGATGCCCTTGGCGGTGCGGACCACCACGGCGCTGTAGACCTCGCCCTTCTTGACGCGGCCACGGGGAGCGCATTCCTTGATGCTCACCTTGATGATGTCGCCTACGCTCGCGTAGCGACGCTTGGAGCCACCGAGCACCTTGATGCAAAGAACGGACTTCGCACCGGTGTTGTCGGCGACTTCGAGCCGGGATTCTGTCTGGATCATTTCAAATATTCCCAACTTGTATCCGTAGCCCCCAGGCTTCGGATCAGTCTTGGGCCTGTCGGCGCCGCCGTGACCCACTCACGGCGATTTCGATTAGGCGGATGTGCACCTTTTACAGCGCAGCCTGCGATTATGGCAAAGGTTGCAGCCTGTGTCAAACGCTTGGCGGGTCACTCGGGCATGGCGAGGTAAAGGCGCGCCAATTCCTGGAACGCGCCCACCTGGGGGTCGCACCGGTTCTCCTGGCGCAGGATCGCGCCCACGTCGGCGGCCAGGGAGCCCGCCAGCCGGGCGTCCAGGAACAGCAGGCGCCAGCGGCGGGCCAGGACGTCTTCGACCGTGCGCGCGTATTCGCTGCGTGCGGCGAAGCGGACCATGGCCTCGGTCAATCCAGCCCCCAGTTCCCGGTCGGCCCCGGGCAGCGCCATCACCGCGCCTCGTTCGCTGCCGTATGAGTGCGGGCCCTGCGCATCGCTGATCCGGGCCTGCCGGCTGGTCAGGCCTTCGCCACCGACCAAAACTAAGTTAGTGGTCACACCCGATCTGGTTCGCTCCAGCAAACGACGGTCCGCGCATTTTTCGAGCACGTCTTCCGCCATGGCGCGGTACGTGGTCCATTTGCCGCCGGTCACCGTCACGAGCCCGCTGCGGCTGACCAGCACCGTGTGTTCGCGGCTGAGTCCCTTGGTCTCGTCACCGTTATCACCCAGGGGCTTCACCAGCGGCCGCAGGCCCACCCACATGCTTCGGATGTCCTCAGGGCGCGGAGCCCGCTGCAGGTAGCGCCCCGCCTCGCCCAGGATGAATTCGAGCTCCTGCCGGAACGGACGCGGCTCTTCGGGCAGGTCCTGCCGCGGCGTGTCGGTCGTGCCCAGGATGACCTTGCCCAGCCACGGCACGCCGAACAGCACCCGGCCGTCGGCCGTCTTCGGCACCATCAGGGCGTGGTCGCCGGGCAGGAACTCCCGGTCCACCACCACGTGCACGCCTTGGCTCGGAGCGACTATGGGCCGCACCGGCCGGCCGATCGCTTCGCCGTCTTTTTGCCGGAATTCATCGACCCAGACCCCGGTCGCATTGATCACGCAGCGGGCGGCGATCTCGTGAGCCGCACCGGTCTCGCGGTCCTGGCAGGTCAGGCCCACCACTTTGCCGTTCTCATGCCGCAGGCCAGTGGCGGCGCAGTAGTTGACGACCAAGGCCCCACGCGATGCCGCCGTGCGCGCGAGCGCCAGCGCTAGCCTCGCGTCGTCGAACTGCCCGTCCCAGTACCTGATGCCGCCCTTGAGCCCCTGCGTGCGGACCGTCGGCAGGCAGGCGAGTGTTTGTTGGCGCGTGAGGAATTCGGTGCCGCCCAGGCCCGCCTTGCCGGCGAGCGCGTCGTACATCATCAGCCCGGCGCCGTAGAAGGGCGTCTCCCAATAGCGATAGGACGGCAGCACGAACGGGAGCGGCTGGGCCAGGTGCGGAGCGTTGCGCAGTAGCGTAGTGCGCTCGTGCAGGGCTTCGCGCACCAGGCCGATGTTGCCCTGAGCCAGGTAGCGCACGCCGCCGTGCACCAGCTTGGTGGCGCGCGAGGACGTCCCCTTGGCGAAATCGTGCGACTCCACCAGCACCACGGAAAAGCCGCGCGCAGCGGCATCCAGCGCCACCCCCAGGCCGGTTGCGCCGCCGCCGATGATCGCAACGTCATACGTCACCGGGCGGGCGAGCTGCGCAATCAGTTGCTGTCTTTTCATTTCCATCATTTTCCCAGACGGGCTGGCGCGCTATTGCGTGCACTGCCGCAGGCCGCGGCGATAGACTCGCGGCCATGACCCGCAGTGCAGCGTCCCTCTCGCAGCCCATCGCCTTCATCGGGGGCGGCAACATGGCCAGCGCCATCATCGGCGGCCTCGTCCGCCAGGGCCGGCCCCCAGGCGATATCGAGGTGGTGGAACCGTTCGCCCCGGCGCGCGACAAGCTGCGGGATCAGTTCGGCATCGCGGCGCAGGAGCACGCCGGCGCGGCCCTGCAACGGGCCGGCCTGGTCGTGTGGGCGGTGAAGCCGCAGACATTCAAGGAGGCTGCGGCGCAGGCGCAGGCCCACACGCGGGCGGCGCTGCACCTGAGCGTCGCGGCGGGAATCCGCTCCGACAGCATGGCCCAGTGGCTGGGTACACAACGCATCGTCCGGTCGATGCCCAACACGCCGGCCCTGATCGGCCGGGGGATCACCGCGTTGTACGCACGGCCCGGCGTTTCCGCGGAAGACAAGTCGCGCGTCGAACAGGTCATCGCCACGACGGGCGAGTCGCTCTGGGTGGACGGCGAAGCGCAACTGGACGCCGTCACCGCGCTCTCGGGTTCGGGGCCGGCCTATGTCTTCTTCTTCCTCGAAGCGATGACCCAGGCCGGCATCGAAATGGGCCTGTCACGCGAGCAGGCCTATCGGCTCGGCGTGGCCACGTTTGCCGGCGCGTCCGAGTTGGCGCGCGCTTCGAGCGACCCGCCCGAGGTGCTGCGCCAGCGTGTCACATCCAAGGGCGGCACGACCTACGCGGCCATCACGTCGATGGAAGAAGACCAGGTCCAGGCGCTGTTCGTCAAGGCCCTGCACGCCGCCCGGCGGCGAGCGGCGGAACTCGGCGACGAGTTCGGCGGCTGACCGGCCTACCGGAGCGCATGGCCGGCGACGATGCCGGCAAACAGCGTGAAGCCCAGCCAGTGGTTCAGGCGGAAGGCCTTGAAGCATCTTTCGCGCTCGCGGTCCCGAATGAGCGTGAAGTGCCACGCAGCCTGGGCGGCGGCGGCCAGCAGCGTGACTGTCAGCACCAAGAACGGCAGCCGGGCGGCCAACACCGCGCCCCAGATGACCAGATAACTCGCATAGCACAACATGATCACCGGCACGTCCGCTCGGCCCAAGGTGATAGCCGACGTTTTCATGCCGATCTTCAGGTCATCGTCGCGATCCACCATCGCGTACTCGGTGTCGTAGGCGAGCACCCAGAAGAGATTCCCCAACAGCAGCACCCAGGCCAACAGCGGCACTGCGGACAGCACGGCCGGCCAGCTGAAGGAGTCGGCGCCTTGCACGGCGGCAAACGCCATCGGGATGCCGAAGCTGAACGCGACGCCGAGCACCGCCTGCGGCATCGAAACGAAGCGCTTGGCGTACGGATAGGCCAGCGAAATCGCCAGCGCCGCGAACGACCATGCAATGGCCGCCTCGTTCGTGGTCAGCACCAGAGCGAATGCCGCCAGAGCCAGCATGGCACCCAGCGACAAGGCTTCCCTGACCGATACGGCACCGCGCGTGACGGGCCGCTGGGCCGTGCGCTTGACGTGCCGGTCGAACTCGCGATCGGCCACGTCGTTGACGCAGCAGCCGGCGCTGCGCATGAGGATGGTGCCGAGCGTGAAGACCGCCAGCAGGTGCCAGCCCGGAAAGCCCTCGGCGGCAATCCAGAGCGCACTCAGGCTCGGCCACAGCAGCAACAACCATCCGGCCGGACGATTCCAGCGGATCAGGTCGAGATAGAGGCGCAGCTTCCCCTCCATCGTCACAGCCCCAATTGCCGCAGGTCGAGCTTGCCCTGCCTCATAGGCGGGCACCAGAAGTACGCGCCCGAAACCGGCCTGGAGATACGGAACATGGCATCGGAAATGCCGTCGTCGCGTCCGGCCATCCGCCGCATCTGCGCTTCGAAAGCGTCGAACGACCTGCCGAAGGCGACGAACATCAGGCCCGCCTGCATGCTCACGGCGGGAACGGAGTCGAATATTCCAGGTTGGTACAGCTTGCTCGTTGGTTTCATCGTGTCGATGGGAAAATTTTCAACAACTCACGACAGGCGCTTCACGCCCCGCAGCTCGCACGCGTAGATCGCGTTGCGCAGCGCGGCGATTGCTTCATAGCGGGTAAAGCTGCGGCGCCAGGCCAGCACGACGCGGCGGGTGGGCGGATCGCCGTCGAATGGAATGTATTTGACGAAAGCCTGGTCTTCCTTGCGCCGCTTGGGCCGCGACTGGAAGGCTTCCCTGGGGACCGAAAGTTGCGGCACCACCGTCACGCCCATGCCGGCGGCGACCATGTGCTTGATGGTTTCGAGCGAGGAGCCTTCGAAGCTCTTGCGGATTCCTTCCGCGTCGCTGGAGAAACGGGCGAATTCCGGGCAGACCTCCAGCACGTGATCGCGAAAGCAGTGGCCGGTGCCCAGCAATAGCATCGTTTCGCTCTTCAGCTCCTGCGCGGTCAGCGTCTTGTGCGTTGCGAGCGGATGGTTGCTGGGCACCGCCGCCAGGAACGGCTCGTCGTACAACTGCGCCACCGCCAGCCCCGTGTCCGGGAACGGCTCGGCCATGACGGCGCAGTCGATTTCGCCCGTGCGCAGCATCTCGAGCAGCTTGACGGTGAAGTTCTCCTGCAGCATCAACGGCATCTGCGGCGTGCGCGCGATCGCCTGGCGGACCAGGTCCGGCAGCAGATAGGGACCGATCGTGTAGATGATGCCCAGCTTCAGCGGCCCGGCCAGCGGGTCCTTGCCGCGCTTGGCGATTTCCTTGATGCTGGCCGCCTGCTCCAGGACGCTTTGCGCCTGCCGCACGATCTCTTCGCCCAGGGGAGTCACAGTGACTTCGTTGGCGCTGCGCTCGAACAGCTTGACTTCGAGCTCGTCCTCGAGCTTCTTGATCGCCACCGAGAGCGTCGGCTGGGAAACGAAGCACGCTTCGGCGGCTTTGCCAAAGTGTTTTTCCCTGGCGACGGCGACGATGTACTTGAGTTCAGTCAGAGTCATCTGAGATCAGGTCCGCCCTGATTGTCGCGTACAGCCGCCAGGAAAGGTGATCGTTCAGGCCTTCAGGAATTCCTGACGTCCGCCGAGCCAGCGGGCGACGTGCTTTTGTGCCAGCGACGGATAACGGTCCAGCATGAGCGGCGCCAGTTTGCGCGCCCAGTCCAGCAACGCAGTGTCGGTGGCCAAGTCGGCGAACCGCAGCAGCGGCGCGCCGGACTGCCGCGCGCCCAGGAATTCGCCCGGGCCGCGAATCTCCAGGTCGCGGCGGGCGATCTCGAAGCCGTCCGCCGTTTCCACCATGGCTTTCAAGCGGGCGCGAGCCGTTTCTCCCACACGGCCCGCTTCTCCCGCGGAATAAAGCAGCACGCAGGCCGAAGCCGAGGCGCCCCGGCCGACGCGCCCGCGCAATTGGTGCAGCTGCGACAGGCCGAAGCGCTCCGCGTGCTCGATCACCATGAGCGACGCGTTGGGCACGTCCACCCCCACTTCGATCACGGTGGTGGACACGAGCACGGCCATCTGCCCGCCGGTGAAGAGCGACATCACCGCCTTCTTTTCCGCCGGCGGCATGCGCGAGTGCAACAGGCCGACCATCACGCCCGGCAGTGCGGCGCTCAACGCTTCGTGCGTCGCGGTCGCATTCGTCAGGTCGAGCGCCTCGCTCTCCTCGATCAGCGGGCAGACCCAGTACACCTGCCGGCCTTGCGCCACCTGGGCCTGGATGCGTGCGGTGACCTCGTCGCGGCGGCTGTCGGCAATCAGCTTCGTCACGACCGGGGTGCGCCCGGGCGGCAACTCGTCGATCGTGGACACGTCCAGGTCGGCGTAATAGCTCATCGCCAAGGTGCGGGGAATCGGCGTCGCGCTCATCATCAGCAGATGAGGTTCGCGCTGCGCGCCAACCCCATTCGAGGTTTCAGTGCTCGCCCCCTCCCCGCCGCTCCCCCGACGGGGGGAGGGTTCCGAATCACGGTTCATCTTGGCACGTAGTGCCAATCGTTGTTCGACGCCGAATCGGTGCTGTTCGTCGATGATCGCGAGGCCCAGGCTCCTGAACTGCACCTGCTCCTGGATCACCGCGTGCGTGCCCACCACCAGCGCCGCCTCGCCGCTGGCCACCAGGGCCAGCATTTCGTTGCGTTCCTTTTTCTTCTGGCTGCCGGTCAGCCAGGCGACTCGCAGTCCCTTGGGCGCGAACAGCGGCTCCAGCCAGCCGATCAACTTGCGGAAATGCTGCTCGGCGAGAATCTCGGTCGGCGCCATCAGCGCGCATTGCCAGCCGGCCTCCACCGCGATCGCTGCCGCGAGCGCCGCCACCACCGTCTTGCCCGAGCCGACGTCGCCCTGCAGCAGCCGGTGCATCGGCACGCTGCGCCCGAGGTCGCGCGCGATCTCCTCTCCGACGCGCCGTTGGGCCGCGGTGAGTGGGAAAGGCAGCGCGGCGAGCAGTTGCTCGTGCAGTCCACCCGGCCGCGCCGTGAGCGCCGGTGCGCACAGCGCCTCGCGCTCGCGTTTGCTTTGCAGCTGCGACAGCTGCTGCGCCAGCAGTTCCTCCGCCTTCAATCGTTGCCAGGCCGGGTGGCTTCGATCTTCGAGCGTGCCCAGGGCCACATCCGGCGCCGGTTGGTGCAGGAACGACAGAGCTTCGCGCAAGCCCCATACCGCGGGCCGCAGCGTCTCGGTCACGCCGGGCGGAAAGGTGTCCGAGAGATCGGCCCGCGCAAGGCCGCCCAGCACCGCCTTGCGCAGGTAGGCCTGCGGCAAGCCGGCGACAGTGGAATACACCGGCGTCAGCGCCGACGGCAACTCGCCTCCGGCGGGCTTGAAGGAGGGATGGACCATCTGCCAGCCGAGAAAACCGCCCTTCAGTTCGCCGCGAATTCGCAGGCGCGCTCCCACAGCCAGCGCTTTCTGCTGCGAAGGATAGAAGCTGAAAAAGCGCAGCACGCAGGTGTCGCTGCCGTCGTCGACCCTCACCATCAGCTGGCGGCGCGGCCGGTACACGATCTCGCAGGCGGTGACGGTGGCCTCGATCTGCGCCGTGTCGCCTTCGCGGGCATCGCGCAGCTGCACCACGCGTGTTTCGTCCTCGTAGCGCAGGGGCAGATGCAGCGCCAGGTCGATGTCGCGCGCCAGGCCCAGCTTGGCCAGGGCTTTTTGAGGTCCAGACACGGCCTTCGTTTCGGGCATGGGACAATTCTGCCCTCTCCTCCACTTGGCACGGGTGTCCGCACTCCGCGCAGCCACAAGGGCCAAGCAGAGAATGCATCGTGACCGCGATGCAAAGCAGCCCTCAAGCATGCGCAACTTCACCCTCGGCGATTTCGATTTCGCCCTCCCGCCCGAACTGATCGCCCAGCATCCGGCCGCTGAACGCAGCGGCTCGCGCCTGCTCGATGGCACGCGAGCCGAACCCGCGGACCGAATGTTTCGCGACTTGCCGGACCTGCTCGAGCCCGGCGACCTGCTGGTGTTCAACGACACGCAGGTGGTGAAGGCGCGCCTGTTCGGCGAAAAGCCGACCGGCGGCAAACTGGAGCTGCTGATCGAGCGCGTGCTGGGACAGCGGGAGGTCGCCGCGCACATGAAAGTAAGCAAGAAGCCGGCGGCCGGCACGGCGCTGCGCATGCAGGGCGGATTCACGGCAACCCTGAACGGGCGCTGGCCGGACGAAGCAGGGCAACTGTTCCGCTTCACGCTGAGCGATGATCCCTACGCGCTGATGGAACGGCATGGCCACGTCCCGCTGCCGCCATACATCCGCCATGGCGACACGCCGGAAGACGCCGCGCGCTACCAGACGGTGTTCGCCCGGCACCCGGGCGCCGTCGCGGCACCAACCGCGGCACTGCACTTCGACGAGGACTTGCTCGCGCAGCTGGAGGGCCGCGGCATTCGCCGCGCCAGCGTCACCCTGCACGTGGGCGCGGGCACTTTCCAGCCGGTCAAGACCGAGAACCTGGCCGAACACCGGATGCACAGCGAGTGGTACCAGGTGCCGGCCGCCACGCAGCAAGCGATCGCGCAACTGCGCGAGCGCGGCGGACGGCTGGTGGCCGTCGGCACCACGACCGTCCGTACTTTGGAGTCCTGGGCGCTCACCGGCGAAGCGAGCGGCGACACCAGCATCTTCATCACGCCGGGGTTCCAATTCCGGCTGGTGGATCGTCTGCTCACCAATTTCCATCTGCCCCGATCCACGCTGCTCATGCTGGTGAGCGCCTTCGCGGGCTACGATCGCATCATGAGCCTGTACCGCCACGCGATCGCGGCGCGCTACCGTTTTTTCAGTTATGGCGACGCGATGCTGCTGGCGCGCGCCTGATCCTTCCATGCTCTCGTTCGAACTGCTCAACACCGAAGGCCGCGCCCGCCGCGGCCGCCTGACCCTCAATCACGGCATCGTCGAGACGCCGATCTTCATGCCGGTAGGCACCTACGGCACGGTGAAAGGCGTGACGCCTCGTTCGCTGGAAGAGATGGGCGCGCAGATCATCCTGGGCAACACGTTCCATCTCTGGATGCGGCCCGGGCTGGACGTGCTCAAGCAATTCGGCGGGCTCCATCGGTTCGAGTCGTGGCCCCGGCCCATCCTCACCGACTCCGGCGGCTTCCAGGTCTGGAGCCTGGGCGAGATGCGCAAGATCAGCGAGGAAGGCGTGAAGTTCGCTTCCCCGGTGAACGGCGACAAGCTTTTCCTCACGCCGGAAGGGTCGATGCAGATCCAGACGCTGCTGAACAGCGACATCGTGATGCAGTTCGACGAGTGCACGCCCTACGACACCAAGGGTCACGTCACCACGGAAGCCGAGGCGCGCTTTTCGATGGAGCTGAGTCGCCGCTGGGCCCAGCGCTGCGGGACCGAGTTCGCCCGGCTGGAAAATCCGAACGCCTTGTTCGGCATCGTGCAGGGCGGGATGTACGAGCACCTGCGCGAGGAATCCATCGCGGGCCTGGTCGAAATGGATTTCCCCGGCTACGGCATCGGCGGCGTGAGCGTCGGCGAGCCCAAGGAAGAGATGCAGCGCATCGTCGCGCACACGCCGCACCGGCTGCCCGCCGGCAAGCCCCGTTACCTGATGGGTGTCGGCACGCCGGAAGACCTGGTCGAGGGCGTGGCGAACGGCGTGGACATGTTCGATTGCGTCATGCCGACCCGCAATGCGCGCAACGGCCATCTGTTCACCCGCTTCGGCGACCTGAAGATCCGCAATGCACGGCACCGCAGCGACGAGCGTCCGCTGGACGAGACCTGCACCTGCTATGCCTGCAAAGGCAGCACGCGCTCGGACGGCGCGGTCTCCGGAGGATTTTCGCGTGCCTACCTGCACCATCTGGAGCGCTGCGGCGAGATGCTGGCGCCCATGCTCGCGAGCATCCACAACCTGCACTACTACCTGAACCTGATGGGCGAAATCCGCGAGGCGCTCGATGCAGGGCGGTTCGCGGAATTCGCGCAGCAATTCAGGCGCGACCGGGCGCGCGGCGTCTAGCCGGCGCCGGCTTAGCGGAACACCGTCAACACGCCCGTGTAGCCGTACAGGTGATGGCGGGCGATCTCGCCGCCGGCGAAGAAGCCCACCAGCGGCACGTCGCCAAGCGCGTGCCGCACGATCTGAAGTTCCGCGCTGGGGCCACCGAAATGCGGCCCGCCACGGCCGGCGCAGCTGACGTAGATCGCGCCGGCGATACGCCGGCCTGGACGCCGCGCGGCCTGCGCTTCGGGTCCGTGCGCCGCCGCGGCGACGGACAACGGCAACTCCTCGGGCTCCATTTCTTCGCGAATCTCCGCGCAGATGCGCACCAGGTCGGCCCGCGCCGCCTGCACGTTGCGCCGGCAGAAGGCCATGCGCATTCCCGTCGCGACGCGGTCGGCGATCGCGACGCCGCGCCGTCCGGGGTCCAAGCCGATGATGTGGCGCACCACGACGTCGGCGCCGAAGTTTCCGGTGCGGCCGATCGCGTCGCCGCCGGCTTCGGTCAAGCCGACGAGCGTCGCGCGCAAGCCGGCCATGGCCGCTTCCGGCTCGTCCAGCGAAATGCCGGCGTCGCGCAGCAGCACGTCGAGTGCGGGCTCCCCATCGAGTTCCGTGATCAGGTTCGCCTGGGCCGCGGTGATGATCCGCTGCGCGGCGATCGGCTGGCAGCCTTGCGTCACGCGCGAGACGAGCGAGATGCCTTCGCCGAAAGCGACGCCCGACAGGCCGCCGCGAAAGACACCGCCGGCCGCGCCCTGGCCCTTGATGTTGCCGTTGCCACCGATCGCGAATTGCACTGCCACCGATCGGCTGGAAGCCAGGCCGCCGAACAGGTAGCCGGTGGCCGTGCGGGAAGCCATTTCCACGATCAGTTCCGACACGTCCGGCGTGGCGGCATCCGCATGCACGAGCGCCGTGTACGGCTCGAACCCCATGCCTTCGCCCACCGCCAGCGGCGCGACACCCGAAAACACCCGGTACTGCTCGGGCGGCAGCTCGCACAGCATGACGGCGAGCGCCGGCTCATCGAAATACTCGACGTTCGACGCCGCGATCCCTACGCCCACGGTGCCCGACCAGTCGGTGATCTCGGGCAGTTCCGCGCCGAGGTGGTCGAGGATCTCCTGCGCCGCGTCGGCGTAGTGGTCGGTGATGTACAGCAGCCCGAGCGTCGGCGCGCGGGCGAAATCCGGCAAGGCCATGCGGGCGCGCAATTGCGCGAGCACCAGCGCGGCCGCCATCTGCCACTGCGGATGCGTCGCGTGACCGAAGGGAAAGAGCTTCACGGCGCCTGCCACTCACGTTAGCGATCGGCGCCCGCTTTCTTCGACGGCCGGCGCCGGGGCACTGTCTTGCGCCCCGCACCGGTCGCGGCTTTCACCATGGCGGCGCCGGTCTTCATGGCGTCCTTCGCTGCCCCGGTTGCCACGCTGCGCGCCGTGTCCACCGCCGTTTGCGCGGCGACATCCTTCATTGCCGTGGCGGCAATCTGCTGGAACTGTTGCGTCAGGGCGCCCCACCACTGCAGCGGATCCACCACGCCGGTGGACGCCGCCCGCGCCTGCGCTGCCTTGCCGCTCTTGTGCGCGGCGCGCTTCGCCGAGGCGCCAGCCGCCGCGTCCGCGACGCTCCCTGCCGCATCGGCCGCCCCGCCGCTGACCTCTTGCGCCCCGGCGAACATCGTGTCCGCCGCTTTGAGTTTCAATGCGTTCGCAACGTCGCCCATATTGAAATTCATGCCCTTGAGCGTTGCAAGCGTCATTTTCTGAACTTCGAGCGCCTGGATGGTGGCGCCGAGCGCCTTCGAGTTCTGGTCGAGCCAGAAATGGACCGCCTTGAGTTCACCGATGCGCTTTTCCAGCTCTTCCAGGTTGAGCGTGGGCGCGACCCAGTTCGACAGGTTCGGCATCTGTGGCAGAGCCTGCGAAGCCCCCTTGGCGAGGTTCTGCAGGAAATCGAAACCGGGCACGAACTTACCGAAGCCGAAATTCTCGTTGTTGCTCATGCCGGGCCCCGCTGCGAGTGTCTGTCCGGACAGCTTACTCCAAGCGCCCATCCGCCGCGAGGCGAGCCGTATCAGTGTTTGTGCGCATCCATGGAATGCTCGCCCATGCTCTTCGCCGGCGCACCCGCTTTGGCGCCGGGGGCCGTGGTGCCGACCGGCACTTGCAGCTCCAGCTTCGTTTCGGCCCCCTTGGCATCCCGGAACACCATCGTGAGCGGCACGGTACTGCCGGCGCGCAGCGGCTGCTTCAAATCCTGCAGCATCAGGTGATAGCCACCGGGCTTGAGTTCGACGGTGCGCCCGGCCGGAAGCTCGAGTTTGGGCAACGGGCGCATCCGCATGATTTCGCCCTCCAGCCTCATCTCATGGACCTCGGCGATGCCGGCGGCCGGCGTGGAAATGCCGACCAGTTCAAGCGGCTGTGGCGCCGTGATTTTCATGAACGCGCCCGTGCCCTGCTGGCCGGGCACGGAACTGCGCACCCAGGCGCCCTCGACTTTCGGCGGCAGGACCTGCGCGAGCGCGGCTGAAGCAATGGCCAGGGTCGCGGCGACCGCGACACGGCGGAACAGGTTCTTCTTCATCGGATTCATCCTTCGGTGCGCCATTATCGGCATCAGAATCTGGGCGGCCGGCGCTGGCGCAGCGACGCGATGCCTTCCTTCACATCGGGCCCGGCAAACCCCATGAATTCGAGCGCCAGCGAGGTGTCGAACGCGGGTCCGGCCTGGCGCAGCCAGTTGTTCAGCGAGTACTTGGTCCAGCGGATGGCACTTTGCGACCCGCTCGCCAGCCGATCGGCAATTTCGTACGCCTTCGGCAGCAATTGGTCGTCGTCCACGGCGAGGGAAACCAGCCCGATGCGCTCGGCCTCTTCGCCGCTGATGCTCTCGCAAAGCATGAGGTAATACTTGGCTTTGGCGAGGCCGCACAGCAGCGGCCACACGATGGCCGCATGGTCGCCCGCCGCGACGCCCAGCCGGGTATGCCCGTCCACGATCCTCGCCTTCTTGCCCGCGATCGAGATGTCAGCCAGCAGGCCGGCGACGAGGCCGGCGCCCACGGCCGGGCCATGGATGGCGCTGACGATCGGCTTGTCGCAATTGATCACGCCATAGACGAGGTCGCGCGCCTCCTTCCACACGCGTGTGCGCACCGCGAAGTCCGCAGCCATGTCCTCGACCAGAGCCAGATCGCCGCCGCCGGAAAAACCCTGCCCTTCGCCGCGCAGCACGGCACAGCGCACGGAGTCGTCCGCACCGACATCGCGCCAGATCTCGGCCAGCTCGCGATGGCCGTCATGGTCCGCGATGGGCAACTTGCCGTTGAGCGCACGCATCTGCAGATCGAGCACGGTGCCCTCCGGGCCGCGGCGGGTGACGGCGATCGTGCGATAGCTGGAATAGTCCATGGTCGTGACGTGGGTGGCAACCCGGCGTTGAAAACATGCGAAGCTTATGCCACGCGCCCGCAAAGTGCTGGGCCTCCGGAAGGCGGCCGGAAGTTTGTATTCGCCTGCTGCAAACTTCCATTTTTGAGGTCATCATTCCCATGGGACCGTAGGCTTGGTCCTACGCCTGCAAGCGCGCGGTCCGCCTAGTCCTCGTACGCAGGCTCTGCTAGGGTCAGACAACATGAATTTTGTGGACATTCTTTGCCCATCGTGCGCGCTGTTCCTGGATTTCGACGGCACGCTGGTGGACCTGGCGCCGCAGCCCGACGCCGTGATCGTGCCGTCGGGACTGGTGAGCACGCTGCAGTCACTGGACAAGTATCTGGCCGGCGCGCTGGCCTTGATCTCCGGCCGGCCGATCGAACAGATCGACGCGTTCCTGCATCCGCTGCGCCTGCCGGTGGCCGGCGTGCACGGCACGGAGCGGCGCCGCTCCGACGGCGAGGTGAGCCTGCTTGCGACGCATCCGCTGCAACTCGTCGAGCAGACGGCGCTGGCGCTGAAGGACCAGCATCCCCTGCTGCGCGTGGAAAACAAGCGGGGCTCGGTGGCGTTGCATTACCGCCAGGCGCCCGAGCTCGAGCCGCTGTGCCTGGGCGCGATGCAGGCGGCTGTCGAGGAGTCGCCCGGGCTCACGCTCCTGCGCGGCAAGATGGTCGTCGAGGCCAAGCCGGGCGGCGCAAGCAAGGGCCATGCGATCGAGGCGTTCCTGCAGGAGCCGCCCTTGGCGGGCCGGTTGCCGGTGTTCGTCGGCGAAGATTTCACCGATGAAGTGGGTTTCTCCACCGTGCAGCGCATGCAGGGCCTCGGCGTCAAGGTCGGCGAAGGTTCCACCGTCGCATGGCATCGAATCGCGTCCCCCGCCGACCTGCGTTTCGAGCTGCAACGGGCCGTGGCGGCCAAGGCCCCAAAGGTGAGCGCATGAACCCTCCCCTCGAGCAAGTCCCGGCGTCCCTGAATCTCGGCGTGATCGGCAACTGCGCATACAGCGCGCTCATCGACGAGCGCGGCCGGATGGTCTGGTGCTGCCTGCCGCGCTTCGACGGCGACCCCGTGTTCAACGCACTGCTCGATCCGAGCGACAACGGCAGCGTCTGGGCCTTCGAGATCGAGGGCTTCGAGCGCAGCGAACAGGATTACCGGCCCAACACCGCCATCCTGCGCACGCGCCTGTTCGACCACCAGGGGCAGGGAGTCGAGATCACCGATTTCGCGCCGCGCTTCAGCAGCCGCGACCGCCTGTTCCGGCCGCTGACGATCATCCGGCGCGTGAAGGTGATTTCCGGCACGCCGAGGGTGCGAGTGGTGATGCGTCCGCGCTTCGACTGGGGCCGCCAGCTGCCCACGCTCACGCAGGGAAGCCACCACATCCGCTATGTCGGCACGCCGCAGACCGTGCGGCTGACCAGCGACGCGCCGCTCAATTACGTGCTGGCCGAAACCTTCTTCGTGGTCGATCGCCAGATGAATTTCATCCTGGGACCGGACGAGACGCTGATGGGCGGCATCGAGGAAACGGCGCGCCTGTTCGAGCAGGAAACCGCCAGCTATTGGGCCACCTGGGCGCGGCGGCTGGCAATCCCGCTGGAATGGCAGGAGGCCGTGATCCGCGCCGCCATCACGCTCAAGCTATCGCTGTTCGAGGACACCGGCGCGATCGTGGCGGCCATGACCACCAGCATCCCGGAGGCGCCCAACAGCGGGCGCAACTGGGACTACCGTTTTTGCTGGTTGCGCGACGCGTTCTTCGTGGTGCGGGCACTCAACAGCCTGTCGGAAGTGGGCACGATGGAGGACTACCTGCGCTGGCTCAACAACATCGTGGTGCGTTCGCGCGGCGGCCATATCCAGCCCCTCTACGGCATCGGCCAGGAAGAGCAGTTGCCCGAGGCGATCCTGGACCACCTGCCCGGCTATCGCGGCCAGGGCCCGGTGCGGGTGGGCAACCAGGCGCAGGAACATTTCCAGCACGACGTGTACGGCAACATCATCCTGGGCGCGTCGCAATCGTTCCATGACAACCGGCTGTTCCGGCGCGCCGGGCGCAACGAGTTCGGCTACCTCGAGGCCGTGGGCGAGCAGGCGTTTCGGGTCTATGACCAGCCCGACGCAGGCATGTGGGAGCTGCGCACGCGCGCCCGCATCCACACGTCGTCGGCGCTGATGAGCTGGGCCGGCTGCGACCGGCTCGCCAAGGTGGCGTCGACGCTGAAGCTGCCCGAGCGGATCCGCTTCTGGCGCGAGCGCGCCGACGTCGTGCGCGGGCGCATCCTGCGCGAGGCGTGGAATGAACAGCGCCAGGCTTTTGTCGAGAGCTTCGGCGGGCGCGACCTGGATGCCAGCGCGCTGCTGATGGTCGAGGTCGGCTTCATCGACCCGAACGATTCGCGCTTCATCGCGACGGTGGACGCGCTCGAGCGCTCGCTGTGCGACGGCCCGTACATGCGCCGTTACGAGGCCCCCGACGATTTCGGCAAGCCGGAGACCGCGTTCAACATCTGCACCTTCTGGCGCATCGACGCGCTCGCGCGCATCGGCCGGCGCGGCCAGGCCCGCGAGATCTTCGAGGTGATGCTCAAGAGCCGCAACCACCTGGGGCTGCTGTCGGAGGACACCCATCCGGTCACCGGCGAGATGTGGGGCAACTTCCCCCAGACCTATTCCATGGTCGGCCTGATCAACGCCGCCGTGCGTTTGTCGGCGCCCTGGGACACCGTGATCTAGGCCGACGCCGCAATTTCCATGCCGCGCCTGGTCGTCGTCTCCAACCGTCTTGCCGATCCACGCAAGACGGCGGCCGGCGGGCTGGCGGTCGCGCTGGCCGAGGTGCTCAACAACACCGGGGGTTTGTGGTTCGGCTGGAGCGGCCGCATCGTCGAGCCGTCCGACGGCCGCGATGCGCAGGAAAGCAAGCTGCACACCCAGCAGGCCGGCCCGGTGAAGCTGGTGACGATGGACCTGGGGCGCCAGGACCACGACGCCTACTACCTGGGTTACTCGAATGGCGTGTTGTGGCCGGTGTTCCACTACCGCCTGGACCTGGCCGACTTCGATGCGGGCTACATCGCGGGCTACCGGCACGTGAACCAGCTGTTCGCGCGCCGCCTGATGCCGCTGCTGCGCGACGACGACATCATCTGGGTCCATGACTACCACCTGATCCCGCTCGCGGCCGAGCTGCGCGCGCTCGGCAGCAATCACCGCATCGGCTTCTTCCTGCACATCCCGCTGCCGCCGCCGCTGATCCTGGCGGCGATCCCGGGGCACGACTGGCTGATACGCGCGCTGTTCGCCTACGACCTGGTCGGGTTCCAGAGTCGCGCGGACCATTCGCATTTCTGCAACTACGTCGAAGCCGAGGCCCACGCGCAGGATCTGGGCGACGGCCGGTGGCGCGCCTTCAACCGCACGGTGCAGGCTGGCGCGTTCCCGATCGGGATCGACGTGGACGAATTCACGGCGCTCACCGAAGCCCCCGAAGGGCGCGAAATGCACGAGCGCATGCGACGCGAATACTGCCGCCGCAAGCTGCTGGTCGGCGTGGATCGCCTCGACTATTCGAAAGGCCTGCCGCAGCGCATGCGCGCCTTCCGTGAATTGCTGCAGCGTTATCCCGAAACCCACAACAGCGCGACCCTGATCCAGATCGCATCGCCCAGCCGCGAGGACGTCAGCGCCTACAACGACATCCTGCACGAGCTGGAAAGCCTGTGCGGTTCGATCAACGGCAACTTCGGCGAACTGGACTGGATGCCGGTGCGGTACATGCATCGCACGGTGGCGCGCACGCGGCTGCCCGGCCTGTACCGCGCGAGCCGCGTGGCGCTGGTGACACCGCTGCGCGACGGGATGAACCTCGTCGCCAAGGAGTTCGTCGTCGCGCAGGACCCGCAGGATCCGGGCGTGCTGGTGCTGTCGCGCTTTGCCGGTGCGGCCGAGCAGTTGCGTGAAGCGCTGCTGGTCAACCCGTACGACATCGAAGGTACGGCCAACGCCATTCACCTGGCGCTGCAGATGCCGCTGGAAGAGCGGCGTGCGCGGCACCAGGCGCTGATGGCGACGATCCGCCGCTACGACGTGCACTGGTGGTGCGACACGTTCCTGGAAATGCTCGCGAAAGCCAAGGCGGAAGAAACCGGCACGCCCTGGCTGCGGCTGTAGCGAAGAGCGCTTCGCCGCGTTCGGTTCACAGCAGGGCCAGCGTCTGGCGGTCGGGCTCGCCCGCGAAATATTTCTTCAGGCATTGCGCGAACACCGGGTCCGCCGGATCGGCGCGCTCGAACAGCGTCATCGAGGAGCGGAATTTCAGGTCGTCCGGCGCGCCGAAGATTTCGTGGATCGACCGGTCCCGCACCTCGAACACGGCATGCGCGCATTCGCGCAAGCGGCTTCCGAGCAGCGGATGCGCCAGATAGGCCTTGGCTTCGTCCAGCGATTGGATGGCATAGCGCTGCGCCATCGCGCTGTGACCGAGCCCGGCGATCTGCGGAATCATGAACCACATCCAGTGCGTGCGCTTGCGCCCGGCGCGCAGTTCCGCCAGCGCCTCCTCGTAGAAAGGCGCCTGCGCTTCGACAAATCGCTGCAGGTCGTACGGATCATCGTTCACGGCCCGATTGTGTTCCGCGCCGCCGCGCGGCGTGCGACGGGATGTGTCTGTTTCACGTCGCGGCCACGGCGGCGAACAGCCCGGCGGCGCCCAGCGCCAGCGCGGCGAGCGCATCGCCCGAGATCAGCCCGCCGCCGAACAGCGAGGTGCCGCTCATGTCCGGCGGTAACGCGGCATTGGCGTTGCGGCCACCGCGGGAGCGCGTCTCCAGCAGGCTGGCCACGACCCCGCCCGCGCCGAACCACAGCGACGTCGGCAGGTTGACGAAACCCCCGAACGACAGCGCGTACGGCGACGGCAGGACCACCGCATCGAGCGCGAAGTCGAACACGCGGGCCGCTCCGCCGGCAGTCACCTTGCGCTGGTAGCCGGCGCGCGAGCGGATCACTTTGCGCAGCAGCTCGATCGCGGCGCCGATGGCGATGCCCACGGCAATGGCTGTGCGCTGGAACGGTTTGTCGTCGGTGAGGCTGCGCAACACCCCGACGAACTTGTAGGTCATCGCTGCATTCCACTCGGCCGGCTGCTGGCCGGCCTTCATCACCGTCTGGTCCAGCAACAACACAGGGTACGCGTCCATGAACAATCGCGCGAAGCCCACCGCCAGCAACGCGCCCATGAGGATGCCCAGCGCCTGGTAGCGGAACTGGACGACGCGGTTCGTGCCCAGCCGCCAGCCGGTGGAGCGGTCCTGCTGCATGTCGCCGGCCACGCTGACCCCGACCAGCAGCACCGCGCCGGCCATGAGCCCCACGCCGGGGTCCTTCAGCCCGAGTGCCGCCATCAACACGATGGCCATCACGAATGCCGACGAGATCGGGTTGGAATCGCTGACGCCGGCGGAAATGCCGTTGACCATCGCGAACACGAACACGAGCGCAACGGCGAGCGCGAGAAAACCCATCGGCTGCCCCAGTACCCAATGCCCGGTGACCACGATGCCGGCGCCCCAGCATGCGATCCACATGAGCAGGCGTGCGCTGTGCACGCGTTGCCAGTCGGCCGGCGGCTGCGCATTGGCCACGGCGTTGGAACGCGAACGCCACTGTTGCCCGACTCGCCAGAAGATCACCGCCAGATCGACCAGCGCGGCGCCCATGATCGTGCCCAGCGCGATGAGGAACATGATCTTGCGAAACGGATCGCCGGCCTGCAGCCAGCCGATCGCCACGAAATACGGCTGCAGCGTCCAGCCGGTCAGCCCACCGATCACCGCCGGGATGCCGATGCGCGCGCCCACCACCATGCCCGCGCCGAAAGTCGAGGCGGACAGCTCGATGGCACCCAGCAACGGGACCCGGGCGGCGGCGAGCCCGAGCCCCAGGCCGGCCACCACTCCGCCGCCCAATTTGCCGATCGAGCGTCGCAGCAGCGCCGGGTCCGTGAGCGCCCGCAGGATGTTCGCGACCGCCAGCCCGGAGGGAAACGCGAGACGCATGCGGTCCACCAGCACCGGTGTGTACAGCATGCCCACGCCGGCGCCGAACATGCCGATGCACAACAGGTACGCGGCCAGCCGCCAGGCCGGCGGTTGCGGCAGGCCCAGCCACACCATCGCCTGCAGCAGCACGCCCATGCCGCTCATGCTCGCGACCGAGGCCGCCGCGGTCTGGATGTAATTGGCGCCGTGCTTGCCGTCGCTGCCGTAGCCTGCCGTGACTGTGGAGCCCAGCAGGCCGGCCAGCACCTGCCCGCCCACGAAAAAGCCCAGCGAGAAGTTCATGTATGCCGCGGTGACACCGGCCAGCGGGCCCAGCACGCAAACGCCGACGCCCGCCAGCAGCAGGTGGTACTTCCAATGGCCTTGCGCAGGCAGCCAGGCCCAGCGGGTGGCGGGCCGGGCCGGGGCCGGAGAGATGAGCATGGGCGAAGCGCTTTCGTGGCGCGCCAGTATCCGGTTTTTCGGCGCCGGCGGCCTGCGCGCTACCGGGAGAGCGGCGCGATCTTCTGGTCGATCGCTCCGAAAATGCTCTGGCCGTCGCGCCCCTTCATTTCGATGCGGATCGTGTCGCCGTACTTCATGTACTCAGTTGCCGGCTTGCCGTCGAGGATCGTTTCGATCGCGCGCTTCTCGGCGATGCAGCTGTACCCCTTGGTCCACTCCTTCTTGCCGTTGACCTCGGCCGCCCGGTTGCTCACCGTGCCCGAACCAATGATGCTGCCGGCGCGCACGTTGCGGGTCTTGCAGATGTGCGCGATCAACTGGCCGAAATGGAAGGTCATCTCCTTGCCGGCATCGCACATCCCCACGGTGCGGCCGTTCCACGTGCTTTGCACGGTCAGGTGCAGCCGGCCCTGGTCCCAGGCGTCGCCGAACTCGTCGAGCGTCGCGGCGACCGGGCTGAAGGAAGTCGCCGGCTTGCTCTGGAAAAAACCGAAACTCTTGGCCAGCTCGTCCGGGATCAGGTTGCGCAACGAGACGTCGTTGGCGAGCATCACCAGCCGGATGCCCTCCAGCGCCTGCTCGGGCGTGGCCGTCATGCCCACGTCGGCGGTGACCACCGCGACTTCCGCTTCGAAGTCGATGCCGTACGCCTCGCTGGGTACGATCACGTCGTCATGCGGGCCGAGGAAGTCGTCGCTGCCGCCCTGGTACATCAAGGGCTCGGTGTAGTAGTTGGCGGGCACTTCGGCGTGGCGCGCGAGCCGCACCAACTCCACGTGGTTGATGTAGGCCGAGCCGTCGGCCCACTGGTAGGCGCGCGGCAACGGCGCCATGCAGCGCGAAGAATCGAACGGAAACGCATGCCGCGCCTTGCCGCTGTTGAGCGTTTCGTACAGGTCCTGCAATTGCGGCGACAGGAAGCTCCAGTCGTCGAGCACTTGCTGCAGCCGGTCCGCGATGCCGGTCGCATAATGCGCCGTGCCCAGGTCGCGCGAAACGACGACCAGTTGCCCATCGCGCGAACCGTCCTTGTACGTAGCGAGCTTCATCGGGTTTGCCCCTGTCGGTCGAATGCGCTAGAGTCGCAAGACGTTACGCATTGTGAAATGAATTTACCTAATCGTAATTCTACCGGAAGCGTCCGCCCATGAAGGAGCGCGCCGGCATCCAGTCGGTCGAGGTCGGCTTCACGCTGCTGGAAGTTCTCTCGAAGGCCCCCGGGCCGCTCATGCTGCGCGACCTTGCGGCCGCCGCGGGCATGAGCGCCGCCAAGGCGCATCGCTACCTGGTGAGCTTCCAGCGGCTGCAACTCGTCGCACAGGACGCCGGCAGCACGCGCTACGACCTCGGTCCGGCGGCGCTCAAACTGGGCCTTGCTTCGCTGTCGCGCCTGGAGGCCGTCAAGCTCGCCCGCGGGCGCGTTCCCGCCCTGGTCGAGCAGATCGGCCACACGGTCGCGCTGGCCGTCTGGGGCAACCATGGGCCCACAGTCGTGCATTGGGAAGAGTCCCCGCAGGCGGTCACCGTGAACCTTCGGCTGGGCGACGTGATGCCGCTGCTCTCGTCGGCGACCGGACGCTGTTTCGCGGCCTACCTGCCCAAGGACGCGATCACCCCGATGCTCAAGGACGAGATCGCGCGGGGCCAGAAGCAGCGCCGCGCCGACGTGCCCGGTTCGCTGGCCGAAGCACGCGCGCTGCTCGACGAGGTGCGTGCGCGCGGTGCAGCCCGCGTCGTGGACACATTGCTGCCGGGCATCGTCGGTTTTTGTGCGCCCGTGTTCGATTCCGACGGACACATCGCGCTGGGCATCGTGGCGCTCGGGCCCCTCGGGACGTTCGACCCTGAATGGAACGGCGCGATCGACCAACCGCTGCGCGCAGCGGCGCGGCAGTTGTCGAGCGACCTTGGGTACCGGCCGTGAACCCCCGCCCGTTTTCCCGTTTTTGGCGCTTGCTCCCGCTGGCCGCAGTGGTGGCCGTGGCGCACCTGCTACTGCTGGGCGCGACTCCCGCGCGGCTCGTGCTGGCCCCGGCTGCGACGGCGCAGCCATTCGTCACGCGCACCGTTGCGCTTGCGCCGGAGCCTCCCATCGCGCCTGCGTTGCCGCCGGTGGCGCATCGACCGGAGCAGGCGCTGCAGCCAGCCCAGCCCCGACGGGCCGCTTCACCCGCTCGCGCCCTCGCGAAGGCCCGCAGCCGGATCGCCGCATCGTCCGCTCCTTTGCTCGAGCCGGTGGCATTGTCGAATCCGCCGGCTTCGCAGGAGCCGACAGTCGCAGCCGCGGCGCGTGCGGTCCCCCTCAGCATTCCGGGCTCGATGCGTCTGCATTACCGGGTGAGCGCGAGTGTGCGCGGCATCGGCTTGACGGGCCAGGGCGAACTCGTCTGGCGCCACGACGGCCATGACTACGAAGCCAGCCTGGAGGTCAGCGCGCCGTTATTGCCCACGCGCAGCCAGCGCAGCACGGGCCGGATCACGCCGGAGGGGCTGGCGCCGCTGCGGTTTTCGGACAAGTCGCGCAGCGAACAGGCCGCGCATTTCCAGCGCGACAAGGGCAAGGTGAGCTTCAGCAACAACCAGCCGGACGCGCCGCTGCTGCCGGGCGCGCAGGACCGCCTGAGCGTGCTGCTGCAACTGGGCGCCATGATCGCCGGCGATCCGCAGCGATTCGGACCGGACACCACGATCGCCATCCAGACGGCGGGGACCCACGACGCCGAGCAGTGGCTGTTCACTGTCGAGGGCGAGGAAGAGCTGCAGCTGCCCGGCGGCGCGGTCCACGCGCTCAAGCTCATCCGCAATCCGCGCAAGCAGTTCGACCAGAAGGTGGAACTTTGGCTGGCTCCCGCCATGGATTACGCTCCGGTGCGCCTGCGTCTGACACAGCCGAACGGAGATTCGGTCGACCAGCAGTGGTCCTCCACCGACAGGGGTTGACCGGTCCGCCGCCTAATGTTTAGGCGTGGAACAGCCTCTCAGCGTTTGCCCGGTACACCTTGAAACTGGTTCAAACGTTGCCAGATAAACGCCAGAAGGAATTTCCCTATGCAAATGCTCTATGACTCCGATTCGTTCGTCGTCGTGCACATGCAGGCCAATGAACCTGCGGAGGGCGAGCCCGCCCCGCGCATCGTGCGTCACGGCTTCGAAATCGTCGACAAGCGCTCCAACAAGGAGGTTTATCTGGACGGCTCCTGGGCCGAGGCTTTCCAGCGCCAGATCAATGCATGGCAGCTGAACACACCGACGCAGGAAGAAGTCGAGGACACGCTGGACGGCTATGCCGAGCTGGCGCAGAACCCGCTGGTCATGCACTGACCGATCACGACCCGCACAGCTGTTATCGATAGCCGGACCACGCCACACGACACAGGCCAACGCCGAAAGCGAGTACCCCCGATTCAGCACGACAGCGACCACGCTGCGCTCGCGCCGCGCGCGGATGCGGCGTACGCTGCAAGACTGTGCCGCAACCCTTAGCATGCGGGGTATGAACCGTTTCCTGGCCTCCTTGCTTCTTGCCGGCCTCGCCATTGCGGGCTGTGCCGCGCCGGCCGCGAAACCGGACGACGCGGCCGCCCAGGTCGCGGCGCTGCTGCCCGCGGATGCGATCCTGCTGGGTGAACAGCACGACGCCCCCGAGCACCAGCGCATTCACCGGGAAGTGATCGATGCGCTCGCGGCGCGCGGCGTTCTCGCCGCTGTGGCGCTGGAGATGGCGCCCAGGGGCGGCTCGACCGCCGGGTTGCCCCGCGACGCCGGCGAGACCGCCGTCCAGGCCGCCCTGCAATGGAGCGATGCATCCTGGCCCTGGCCCACGTACGCGCCGGCCGTCATGGCGGCGGTGCGCGCTGGCGTGCCCGTGGTGGGCGCGAACCTGCCGCGCGCCTCGATGCGCGCCGCGATGGCCGAGAGCGAGCTGGACGCGCTGTTGCCGGGGCCGGCACTCAAGGCGCAGCAGCAGGCGATCCGGCTCGGCCACTGCGACAAGCTGCCCGAGACCCAGGTGGGGCCGATGACGCGCATCCAGATCGCCCGCGACCGCTCGATGGCGCAGACGCTGGCGGCGGTCGCTGCGCCGGGCAAGACGGTGGTGCTGCTGGCGGGGGCGCGCCACGTCGATCGGCGCCTGGGCGTTCCGCTGCACCTGCCTGCGCAGCTGCACGCCAAGATCGTCACGCTGCACGCCGGCGCGGCGCCGCAGGATCCGCGCAGCGTCGCCGACGTGGACGCCACCTTGATCACGCCCCCCGTGCCGCCGAAGGATTACTGCGCCGAAATGGTGGCGCGGCCTGCGTTGAAGGCGTCCGAGCCAATGAAGCCGTGATCGCGGCCAGCCGGGTGCGGGCGCGACCCGGCACCTGGGCAGCCGGTGAGCCAGAATCGGGCATGGCGAGCCCGCCGAATTCTCCCCAGCTCACGATCGACGTCGTGGAGCTCAACGGCCATGCGCCGCGGCCGTTCGTGTTCACGGAAGCGGCGCTGTGCCTGCGCGACTCGATCCGGGCCGCGGGGCTCGGATCGAACCATTACGTGAACGTGGCGGACGCGGATTCGATCTGCATCGTCCTGGGCGCACTGCCGCCGCTGCTGGAACCGCTCGAGCAGCTCGATCCGCGCAAGACGATGATCTTCAACCTGGAGCAGCTTGGCAGCACGTCGGCCGTGATCAGCGCAGACTACGTGAACTGGCTGCGCAACCGGCTGGTCCTGGACTACCACAGCCACAACGTGGAGCACCTGCGCCGCGCCAACGGGCCCGCCCAGCAGGCGCTGGAGCTGCCGATCGTTCCAAGCGCCTCGCTCCTGTTCCGGCCCGACCTGCCGGCCGAGAAGACCGTGGACGTCCTTTTCTTCGGCTCGCTCAACGAGCGCCGCGCGTACTTGCTGCGCCAGCTGGAGGACGCCGGGCTGCGGGTGGAGTCGGTGGCCGGCGCCTACGCCGACGAGCTCGCACCGGCGATCCGGCGTGCACGCGTGGTGCTGCATGCGCATTTTTACGATACCGGCCTGTTCCCGGTGACGCGAATTCTCCAGCCCATCGCGCAGGGCGTGCCGATCGTCTGCGAAACTTCGGCCATGTCGGCCCATAGCGACTGGTCGGGCTCGGGGATTGTCTTCGCGCCGTTTGACGGCCTGGCCGATGCCTGCCGGGCGTTGCTGCTGTCGCAGGCCGAGCAACGCGCGCGCGCCGAGCAGGCGCAGCGGTTCGCCGCGCAGCTGGATTTCGCGGGTCCGCTCGAATCGGTGCTGCAGGCACTCGCCGCCCGGCTGGGGGCCCCCCGCCGGCCCGCGCCACCGCGACTCATCGACCCGCCTCGTCCCGCGCCTCACTCCGGAGCCGCCGCCGATGCAACGCTGCCAACCGAGGAGATCGAGGCGATCCTGGCGCGCGAAGCTGGCGGGCTGCCGCCGCCAGCCGATCTGGACGCGGCGCCGCTGGCACTCGTGCAGCGGCAGCCCGGTCAGGGCCGCTTGGGCCGCTGGCTGGTCTGGCTGCTGATTGCGTTCAGCGTGGCGTCGGTGATCCAGGCGATGCGCTGAAGCCCCGGCGCGCAGCCTCAGGCATGTTTCCGGATGGAATCGGCCAGCGTATTCACCAGCGTGTCGATGTGCTGTTTCTCGACGATGTAAGGCGGCGCGATCACCAGCACGTCGCCGGCGGGCCGCACCAGTGCGCCCTTGTGGAAACAATCGACGTAGATATCGAAGCCGCGCTTGCCCGGTGAGCCGGCGATCGGCGCCAGTTCCACCGCCGCAGCCAACCCCAGGCTGCGGATGCCGATCACGTTCGGCAGCCCCTTGAACGTGGCGTGGAACGCGTCGCCCAGCACCTTGCCCATTTCAGCGGCGCGCTGGAACAGGTTCTCCTGTTTGTACAGCTCCAGCGTGGCGATGGCCGCGGCGCACGCCACCGGATGACCGGAATACGTGTAGCCGTGGAAGAACTCGATGACGTGCTCGGGCGCCTCGGTCTTCATCATCGCGTCGTACAACTTGTCGCGGCACACGACGCCGCCCATCGGGATCACGCCGTTGGTCACGCACTTGGCGAAGTTCAGCATGTCGGGCACGACGCCGTAGAAATCCGACGCGAAAGCGGTGCCCATGCGGCCGAAACCGGTGATCACCTCGTCGAAAATGAGCAGGATGCCGTGCTTGTCGCAGATCTCGCGCAGGCGCTGCAGGTAACCCTTGGGCGGGAGATACCAGCCGGCGCTGCCCGCGACCGGTTCGACGATGATCGCGGCGACATTGCTCGGGTCGTGCAGCGGCAGGATCCGGTTTTCGAGTTCGGCCAGGATGTCTTCCTGCCACACCGGCTCCTGGTTGTGGATGTATGCGTTGTTCACCGGGTCGTGGATGAAACGCATGTGGTCCACGCGCGGCAGCAGGGCCGTGCCGTAGGCCTTGCGGTTGGCCGGGATGCCGCCCACGCTCATGCCGCCGAAGCCGACGCCGTGGTAGCCCTTCTCGCGGCCGATGAACACGTTGCGGTGGCCTTCGCCGCGCGAGCGGTGATAGGCCAGTGCGACCTTCAGCGAAGTGTCGGCCGCTTCCGAGCCGGAATTGCAGAACAGCACCTTGTTCAGGTCGCCCGGCGCCATGGCCGCGATCATTTCGGCCGCCCGGAACGCCTTGTCGTTGGAGGCCTGGAACGCGGTGGCGTAGTCCAGCGTGTCCAGCTGGCGCTTGATCGCCTCGTTGATGGGCTTGCGGTTGTGCCCCGCGCCCACGCACCACAGGCTGGAGATGCCGTCGATCACCTTCTTGCCGTCGTGCGTCGTGAATTGCATGCCGTCCGCCGCCACGAAGATGCGCGGGTCCTTGCGGAACTGGCGGTTGGGGGTGAAGGGCAACCAGTGGTTGTCCATGGAGAAGTCGTTGAAGGCCATGGGAACATCCTGTCCGTTCAGAAAACGGCATTTTGGCACCGCGGCGCCGGGTCGGCGGCATCGGCGCGCCTCCTGCGACAATTCACTCCGTATGAACCGAGCTTATATCCTGACTCTTTCGTGCCCGGACCGCCCCGGGATCGTGCATGCCGTCTCGGGTTTCCTGCTGGAGCGGGGCGGCAACATCGAGGAGGCCGCCCAGTACAACGACCACGACACCGGGCTGTTCTTCATGCGGGTGCAGTTCGCCTGCGACCAGCTGACCTTCGAGGACCTGACAGCGCAGCTGAAATTCTTCGCCGAACCTTTCAAGATGGTGTGGAAGCTCCATGCCACCGTCGAGCCGGTGCGCACCGTGATCCTTGTCAGCAAGGAAGGGCACTGCCTGAACGACCTGCTGTTCCGCTGGAAAAGCGGCCTGCTGCGGCTGGACATCGCCGCCATCATTTCGAACCACCGCGAGTTCTACCAATTGGCCGCGAGCTACAACGTGCCCTTCCACCATCTGCCGATCACTGCCGCCGGCAAGGCGCAGGTGGAGGCGCGCCAGTTCGAGATCATCGAATCGGAACGCGCAGAACTCGTGGTGCTGGCCCGGTATATGCAGATCCTGTCGGATGATCTATGCCGCAAGCTCGCCGGCCGCGCGATCAACATCCACCACAGCTTCCTGCCGAGTTTCAAGGGCGCCAAGCCGTATTACCAGGCGCACGATCGCGGCGTGAAGCTGATCGGCGCGACGGCCCATTACGTCACGGCCGATCTCGACGAAGGGCCGATCATCGAGCAGGACGTCGCGCGCGTCGATCACAGCGCCACCGTCGAGGCCCTGACGGCCCAGGGCCGCGACACGGAGAGCCAGGTGCTGGCGCGCGCGGTCAAGTGGCATAGCGAACACCGGGTGCTGATCAACGGCCACAAGACGGTGATCTTCAAGTGACGTGACAATCGCGCATGGCCGTGCGCATTCCTCCGATCCAGTGCCTGCTCACGTTCGAGGCCTTGGCGCGGCTGCGCTCCGTCACCCTGGCCGCCGACGAACTGTGCGTCACGCCCAGCGCCGTCAGCCACCGCGTGCGCCAACTCGAGCAGATCATCGGCACGAAATTGTTCGGCCGGGCGGATTTCTCGCTCACGACCGAAGGCAGCGAATACCTGGCCCAGGTGCGCGAGGGACTCGCCAGCCTGGAGCGCTTTCCGGGCCGGGACAGCGCGCAAGGCAAACGCAAATTGAGGGTCGCAGTCACGCCCACTTTTTCGCGCTCGATCCTGATGCCGCGGTTGCGCAGCTTCCTCGACGCCTATCCCGAGATCGACCTGACGCTGCAGGTCTCGATTCCGCTACTGGACGTGGTGGCCGAAGACGCGGACCTGGTGATCCGCTACGGCACCGGCCGCTATGCGGACGTCGAGCACCTGTGCCTCATGACCGACGAGGTCACGCCGCTGGCAGCGCCCAGCTACATCCGCGCCAACGGCCCGTTCGACACGATCGAGGAGCTGCTGGCGGCCAAGCTCATCAAGACACCGCTCGAGCCCTGGCGCACCTGGTTCCTGGCGCATGGCGTGGATGCGCCCGAACCGGCCGAAGGGTCTTCCTTCAACGACATCGGGCTGGTGTGCGACGCGGCGGCGCAGGGACTCGGGATCGCACTGGTGCGCCTGAAGCTGGGCCAGCCCTGGCTGGACAATGGCAGCCTCGAGCGCATCTCGGAACGCAACGTCCCCAGTCCGCACGCGCATTACCTGTGCTGGCGCACCGGCACGATGGATCGCTGGGAATGCGCCGCTTTCGCCGAGTGGCTGAAAAAAAGCGTCTGACCTAAAAAAAGGACAGGTGCGCGGGGCGTGCCCCGCGCACCTGTCCTGGTCCCGGCTTGCCGGCCCATCCAGGGCCGGTGCCGTGCGGCCCTCCGGTTTAGTGTTTGGTTGCGGTGATGACCTGGAAATTGCCGAAAAAGTAGGTGGAGCGTTCCACCGACCAGCCGCCCATTTCCTGCAGCAGCAGCACGGGGTCGTGCGAATCCCACAGCGCCAGCCCGAGCGGCTCGAACACCTTGAAGTAGGTCCAGCTCAGGATGCGCAGCAACCAGGGTTCGGGCTTGTGGAACTCGCCCAGGTACAGCTTGCCGCCGGACTTGAGCATGCGGCCGGCTTCGCTGAGCGCCTTCGCCTTGAGGTGGTGCGGCAGCTCGTGCAGCAGGAAGAACATCACGTTCGCGTCGGCGAGCCCCTCCTCCTGCTTCATCGCGGTGGCGTTGTCCTCGATGTACTGCACCTTGCCGGAATAATGGGCGAGCTTGCTTTTCGCGTGGATCAGCTCGTTGCGGATGATGTCCGCGATCAGGACCTTCTCGGCGCCCGATTGCAGCGACGCTTCCACCACGCGCGGAATCACGTTGCCGAAGGCGCAGGACGTGACCAGCACTTTCTTGTTGCGCAGATCGGTGGCCTTGAGGCCCTCGACGATCTTCGTGACCAGGCGCGGATACTGGAACAGCAGGATGGCCGAGATGACGGGCTGGTAATCGACCAGCTTGATCAGGCCCATGTTGGAGTAGATCGGGTAGACGTGCGAGCTCTCGTGCCCCGCGCCGGCGAGGCCCCGCACGATCAACGCGCCGCGGGTGACCACGAAGAAGAACAGGCCCGTGGCGGCCAACACGAAGAAGATGCCGAAGGCGGCATTGCTCATCCAGGTATTCATTGTCCCGACTCCTCTTTGCCTGCTGAAACCACGCGGTCCGGCTTTTCACGCTGGATACTGCTCATGATCGTCCTTTCCGTCCTTTTGCTGCTTGTCTCGTAATCTCGTGAAGAGATGGTGCCAGCGCCGGATGAGTGCCGAATTGACATAGCGCATAGCGCACAGTCGGAACATTCCTATCCTGGCCCCGGCCGGCGCCGAGGCCGACTACGGGCTGACGGAAGCGTTTTTTCAGCTTCACCATGCAAAAAGCTCATACCCGGGGCGACTCGCATGCCCTAAAGTCCGGTCCATGAACGCCGCCTCCGACCCTGCCGTCCTGCAACGAGCCGAGCGCCAGTCGCAGGTCGTGCGCGCCCTGCAGGCGGTGCTGCCCCCGGAGGCCCTGCTATGGCAGCCCGAGGACACCACGCCCTACGAGTGCGACGGGCTCACCGCCTATCGCCAGCGGCCGCTCGTGGTCGCCCTGCCCGAAAGCGACGCCCAGGTGCAAGCGGTGCTGCGCACCTGTCACGCCCTGGACGTGCCGGTGGTGGCGCGCGGGGCAGGGACGGGCTTGTCGGGTGGCGCCATGCCCAATGCAATGGGCGTCACCTTGTCGCTGGCGCGGTTCAACCGGATCGTGAAGCTCGACGCGCTCGCGCGCACGGCCCGGGTGCAGTGCGGCGTGCGCAACCTGGCGATCAGCGAAGCGGCCGCGCCTTACGGGCTGTACTACGCGCCGGACCCGTCCAGCCAGATCGCCTGCACGATCGGCGGCAACGTCGCCGAAAACTCCGGCGGCGTGCATTGCCTGAAGTACGGCTTGACGCTGCACAACGTGCTCAAGGTGCGCGGCTTCACGGTGGAAGGCGAGCCGGTGGAATTCGGCAGCGAAGCGCTCGACTGCGCCGGGTTCGATCTGCTCAGCGTGGTGATCGGCAGTGAAGGCATGCTCGCGGTGGCGACGGAAGTCACGGTCAAGCTGGTCCCTAAACCGATCCTGGCGCGCTGCATCATGGCGAGCTTCGATGACATCCGCAAGGCCGGCGATGCGGTGGCCGCGGTGATCGCCGCGGGCATCATTCCTGCCGGACTGGAGATGATGGACAAGCCGATGACGGCCGCCGTGGAAGCATTCGTGCATGCCGGCTACGACCTGACGGCCGAGGCCATCCTCCTGTGCGAAAGCGACGGTACGCCGCACGAGGTGGAAGAAGAGATCGGGCGCATGAGCGAAGTGCTGCGCTCCCACGGTGCTACCGCCATCGCGGTGAGCCGCGACGAAGCGGAGCGGCTGAAGTTCTGGAGCGGCCGCAAGAATGCGTTCCCGGCGTCCGGGCGCCTCAGTCCTGATTACATGTGCATGGATTCGACCATTCCGCGCAAGCGCCTGGCCGACATCCTGCTGGCGATCCAGCAGATGGAAAAGAAGTACGCCCTGCGCTGCGCCAACGTGTTCCACGCCGGCGACGGCAACCTGCACCCGCTGATCCTGTTCGATGCCAACGACGCCGACCAGCTGCACCGGGCCGAGCTGTTCGGCGCCGAGATCCTGGAGACGAGCGTCGCGATGGGCGGCACCGTCACCGGCGAGCATGGCGTCGGCGTGGAAAAGCTCAATTCGATGTGCGTGCAGTTCAGCCGCGCCGAATGCGAGCAGATGTTCGGCGTCAAGCGCGGCTTCGACGGCAAGGGCCTGCTCAACCCCGGCAAGGTCATCCCGACGCTCAATCGCTGCGCCGAATACGGCAAGATGCTGGTGCGCGGGGGCCGGCTCGCGCACCCGGACCTGCCGCGGTTCTGACGGCAGCTAGGCAACTGCGGACCTTCAGGGCCGGCACTGGTTGTCGCCGGCCAGTCCGCTCGCCTTCTTCTCGTCCGCGGCTTTCTTCTCCGCTTCGGCCACCTGCACTTCGGCCTCCTTGACGAGCAGCGTCACGAACGTCTTCAAGGCGCCGGTATCGAGTTCGGCCACGGCTTCCTGGATCACGGCGCGACTTTCCTGCCGCAGGATTTCCACGATCTTGTCCACCGTGCTGGTGGATGTCGGGTCGGCGGTCGGTGCAGGCGTGGGTACAGGCGTGGGCGCAGGTGTCGGTGCGGGCGTGGGCGCCGGGGTGGGCGCGGGAGTGGGAGCAGGTGTCGGCGCGGGAGTTGGCGCTGGAGTGGGAGCAGGTGTCGGTGCCGGCGTGGGCGCAGGTGTCGGCGCCGGGGTAGGAGCTGGCGTCGGGGCGGGAGTCGTCGGTGGCGTGGAGTCCGGCGGCGGAGCGACGGCAGCATTTACCAGCATGGTGCCACCAGCGAAACGGATGTTGTAGTTGGACGCGAGGAATCCTGAGGCGCCCCCCGGCGAGCTGGCTGTAATGCCGTAACTTCCCACCGGCGCGGAAACGGCCGCGCCGGGGCTGGCCAGGGCGACACTAACTATCTGTTCGCCACCGACCAAACCAGCGGCTGAAAACTCCATACCAGTAAAGCTGAACAGCGTACCTTCGAGTTTTGCCTGATCCAGTGCAGTGATGTCCAGGCTGGCGGGTGTGATGTCGGCACTCAGGATGGTGGTGGGCGCAGTGACTTTGTAATTGCCCGCGTCTGGTCCTGTGAGGGCTACACCCGTCACCGACACCGGTTTCGCGGTGCCCACGTTTTTATCGGCAAAGCTGCCAGTGCCGCCGCTCACGTTGACGCTGTCGCCCGTGATAACACCACTGAGCAGGCCGGTGCCGCTCAGGGTGGCCGTGGTCGTCGCGTCATAGACTTTGGACATAGCCGTCAGGCCGGTCACCGTCAGGCTGGCCTGCGTGATGTCGGCGCTCAGGCTGCTGGGCGCAGTGACCGTGTAATTGCCCGCGTCTGGTCCTGTGAGGGCTACACCCGTCACCGATACCGGTTTCGCGGTGCCCACGTTTTTATCGGCAAAGCTGCCAGTGCCGCCGCTCACGCTCACGCTATCGCCCGTGACAACGCCGCTGAGCACCCCGGTGCCGCTCAGGGCCGCCACCGTGGTGCCGTCGTAGACTTTGGGGTTCGCTGTGATCCCAGTCAATGTCACGGACGCCGGGGTGATGTTCGCAGTCAACCCGGTCGGTGCTGAAACGGTGTAGTTGCTCGCGTCCGTGCCACTCAGCGTGACGCCCGTCACTGTTACCGGTTTCGCAGTACCCACATTCTTGTCGGCAAAGGCGACAGTGCCGGCGCTGACATTGACGTTGTCGGCCGCAAGCACACCGCCAAGAGTAGTAGTGCCGTTCAGCGTCGCGACCGTCGTCCGGTCGTAAACCTTGTCAGAAACTCCGGTGACCGTGAGCGAGGCTGGGGTGATCGTCGCAGTGATGCCGGGTGTGAAAGTGAGCTGGTAACCATTGGGCTGCGTCAAACTTCCCTGCTGGATGGAATAGCTGCCCACGTTCTTGGAGGGAGCGGCAATTGTCAGGGAGCCAGTCAACACATCCTGGGTAAATACACCGCCGTACAACGAAGCGTCAACCATGCCTGAGGCCGAATACGTGGGCGAAGCAAACGTCGGCGTCGCATCGTAGATCTTGCTCTGCGGATTGGCAGTGACGCTGACCGTGGGCTGCCTTGAAAATACGTAACGGTTTCCAGCGGCAATGCTTCCGGGGAGATTGGCTGTGTAAGTGGCGCCCCACACGGCGCTGTTGCCGGAAAGCAAGCCGCCGAATGTGTCGGAGGCCGGATCACTGGAATAGATCAACCATCTTCCGTTAGGCGCGCTGACCGCACCGGTGCCATAAGAGTTCACGAAATTTGCGCCGCTCAGGACGACGGCGTCACCGCCCGCCGTGCTATTGATCGGCGCGTTCACGTTCAGGCTCTTCCCGGCTCCCTGCGCACTCAGCACGACCCCCGCGCCGACGTCGATGTTCTGCGACACTGTCAAAGCGCCGGCGCTCGCGATATTCACACTCGAGCTTGAACTCACCGAGATCGCTTTCAGCGTCAGGTCGGCGGCATTGTTGAAGGCAAGCGGACCCGGCCCGCTGGCACTGAAGGTGGCCACGCTGTTGGCCGTGGAGTTCAGCGCAATAGAGCCGGTGGTGGTCGTCAGGTCGAGCCCCCCAGGCGAAACCACCGGAGCGGTGCTTTGCTGCCCGATGCTCGCGCCGCGCAGGTAGATCCCGACGGGATCGACCAGATCGGCCTGCTGGATGCCGCTGAACCCATTCACCGTGTTCAGGAAGATCCCCGCAGAACTCCAGTACCTGAAGATGTCTCCGGAAGCGGTGCCGGTGGCTTGGCCTGCGATGACGCCCGTGGGATTCGATGCGCTCAGGTCCACGGACTTGCCCTCGGCATACACTGCCTTGGCGGCCAAGAACGCATTCGGCGCCTGCGTCAGCGCTTTGCCCGTAGTCAGCGCGATAATCCCGTCGGCGCCGCTGCCTGTGTCGCCGGCGTAACCGGCAGCGGTCCCAGAAACCGAAATGCCAGCGGGCATGAAATCGAGCGCGCCACCAACCTGCAGAGGGGTGGCGCCATTGCTGAATCTGAAGTCCTTGTCGTCGGAGTTGCCCGAGCGACCGGTCACGCTGTAAACACTGTTGGCGGCCGCGTCCAGCATCACACCGCCCTTTGCTTCGATCGCGAGTTTCCCGGAGCTGATCACGCCGGCCGGCGTTTGCGTGATATCACTGCCCGATTTCAGCGATAGCGCCCCCATGATGCCCCCCAGGGGCGCGATCGCGTCTGTGACGTGGACGCTCCCGGAGGCGGAGCCGCTCAGGGCGGACCCGATCCGGACCACCCCGGAGGTCGAAAGCGTGTCGATCTCGGCGGCGCCCAGCTGCAAACTGCCGACGAGGCCTGAACCGCCGAGTTCGATGTCCCGCCCGGGGGTTTGCGTCGCGATCCAGATCAACCCAGTGCCAGTGTCGATCGAACCTGGAGCCCCCTGCAAACTGATCGTATCGACCGCCATCTGGACGCCGCTGGCGTGCACCGAGGCGGATGGGCCGATGTCGAGCGAAGCACCTGACAAACTCACCTTCCCCGCCACCGACGGGTTGGTATTGAATACGTTGATGCCGCCGGACGCGATGATTCCGGAGCCGATGACGATGCCGCCCGTGCCGCTGGACAGCGTCACATCGCCGCCGATGCCGCCGGCCCCGCCGTTGCCAGTGCCCCCCGGGCTATAGACATCGTCGCTTTCGACCGGCGAGAAGCTGATGCCGGAGCCTGCGGTGATCAAAACGTTGCCGCCCTTTCCGCCCCCTGTGGGACTGCCCGACGCATCCCCGCCCGAACTGTCGACGGCCCGCGCAGCGACCGAGCCCGTTGGCGCGGACAAGGTGATATTTCCGCCAGGGCCCCCGGGCACGCCACCGCCGCCGCGCGAGGAAACGTAGCCCAGATCGAGGCTGCCCGTACTCGAGCCGATCGAAACTATTGCGCCTGCGCCGCCGGGTGCCGCGGTTTCGCTGTAGCCGCCATAGCCGTACACGTTGCCGAGCTGCACGTTGGCGCCCGCCGACACATTGATGGACCCGCCATTGCCTCCGGGCTGGCCGCTTCCGCCCCACACGTACACGTCGGTCCCGTTGACTCTGCCCTGGCTTGAAAGAATGGATACATTTCCGCCCGCGCCACCTGCACCGCTGCCCAAGGACACGGTGTCGCTGCCGAAGCTGAGCAAATTACCGAACTGGACGTCGTTGCCCGCTGAGATGGAGATCGACCCACCAGCCGCTCCACCTGTTTGGCCG
>JAGRPN010000129.1 GCA_019449555.1 Ramlibacter sp. | reverse complement strand
GAGGACGTGGAGTCACGGCTCGTGGCGCGGGCCGGCAAGTCATGGACGTTCCGGCGGGGGCCGTTTCGCCGCAGGGCGTTGCCGCCGTTGTCGCGGCCGGGCTGGACGCTGCTGGTGCAGGGCGCCGATCTCCACCATCACGCGGCGCACAAATTGCTGGCCCGATTCCGCTTCGTGCCGCAGGCGCGGCTGGACGACGTCATGATCAGCTATGCGTCCGACGGCGGCGGGGTCGGCCCGCACTTCGACAGCTACGACGTGTTCCTGTTGCAGGCGCAGGGGCAGCGGCGCTGGCGCATCGGACGCCAGCAGGACCTCTCGCTGCTGGAAGGCCTGCCCTTGAAGATCCTGGCCCATTTCGAAGCCGAGGAGGAGTACCTGCTCGAACCGGGCGACATGCTGTACCTGCCGCCGCGCTATGCGCACGATGGCGTGGCGCAGGGCGAGTGCCAGACCTGCTCGATCGGGTTCCGTTCGCCGGCGCGCGGCGAGCTCGCGCGCGAGCTGCTGGAACGCCTCGCCGACGATGCGCAGGAGCGCGCAGGCGATAGCATCTATCGCGACGCCCGTCAGCCGGCCACGAGCGAGCCGGGAGCGGTGCCGCCGCAGCTGGGGGAGTTCGCCCGCGACGCATTGCAGGCGGCCCTCAAGGACCCGTTGGCGGTGGACCGCGCTTTAGGCGAGTACCTGAGCGAGCCGAAACCCAATGTCTGGTTCGAGTCCGGCAGCGCGGGAGCGCTGGGCGGCGTGGTGCTCGATCGGCGCAGCCGCATGATGTACGACCGCCGGCATGTGTTCATCAATGGCGAGAGCTGCCTCGCTTCCGGGCGCGACGCCGCCCTGCTGCGCAAGCTCGCGGACCGTGGCAGCCTGGAAGCACGGGAACTGGCCGCGGCAAGCGACGCCGCGCGCGCCCTGGTGGCGTCATGGTGCGAAGCGGGATGGGTTCACGCCGGGGAGGACAGGCAATGACATCGGGTATCGACGACAGCGCCGCGGCGCCGGCGCTTGCGAGCGGCCGCTTCAGCGGGCGGAGCGACTTCCAGCAGCTCGTGCGCGACGCGCTCGCTTGCGCCGCGCGCGAGGGCTGGCCGGAAATCATCCTGAGCGATGACGACTTCGACGACTGGCCGCTGGGCGAGCGAGCGGTCGCTCAGTCGCTGGCGGCCTGGTCGGCGGCCGGCCGCCGCTGCACGCTGGTCGCACGGCGCTACGACGCGGTCGTTCGCCGGCACGCGCGTTTCGTCGCCTGGAGGAAAACCTGGGCGCACATCATCGAGGCGCGATCGTGCGCCTCGGCCGGCCCGCTGGAGCTGCCCAGCGCCATCTGGAGCCCGCACTGGGTGCTGCAGCGGCTCGATCCCGAGCGCTCCACCGGCGTGAGCGGCAGCGAACCCGAACGCCGCCTGCTGCTGCGCGAGGGGCTGCAGGAGTGGCTGAAACAGAGTTCGCCCTCGTTCCCGGCCTCCACGCTCGGGCTTTGAGGACCCTCGGGCGACCCCGTAAGGGTTTTTGGCCTTGTATTTTTTGGGCCTATAATTTGCGGCTGAGCAACAGGAGCTCGAGTCCCTGGGCTCAGTCAACGCGGCCATCCCGGCGGCACTGACAATTTCCGGAAATTGTTTGTCTTTCTCCCATAAAAGGAAACCTGAAATGAAGAAATCGCTCGTATTGGCGACCCTGGTTGCAGCCGTTGCGCTGGCCGCCTGCGGCAAGAAGGAAGAGCCGGCACCTGCGCCCGCTCCGGCCCCCGCCGCCGCTCCTGCCCCGGCTCCCGCCCCGGCTGCCGCTGCCGCAACCGACTCTGCTTCCGCTGCCGCTGGTGCCGCTTCCGCAGCCGTCGGTTCTGCCGATACTGCCGCCAAGGCTGCCGCGGATGCAGCCTCCAGCGCCGCGTCCGCCAAGAAGTAATCGCCTCGCGATCGCCAAGAAGCCGCCTCGGGCGGCTTTTTGCGTTGGCGGGAGGATGAATCCGTAGGTTGGCAGCTTGCTGGCCACCGATGTATTCGAGCGCGCGACGGCGGGCAACGAATTGCCTTTGCGAATACCGGCCGCAGGCGGCCCGGTGCTAACAGGACAGCCAGCCGCTGCCCGTCACGGCATCGGCGACGTGGATGTCCGCCTGGACGCAACCGAGCGCGCACGCCAGGGCCTGGCGCGCCAGTTCGGGGCGGTTGTTCTGTTCGCTCAGGTGCGCGGCGACCACCTGCTTCAGGCCGCTCGCCACCATGGCCTGCGCGATCTGCGCCGCCGCCGTGTTGGCCAGGTGGCCGTAGGCGCCGCCGACCCGCCGCTTCAGGAATGCCGGGTACGTGGAAGTCGCGAGCATCTGCGCGTCGTGGTTGCATTCGAGCATCAGCGTCGCGCAGCCTGCCACGTGCTCCAGGACATGACTGGTCGCGTGGCCCAGGTCGGTGAGCACACCCAGCCGCGCCGCGCCGTCGGTGCATGTCAATTGCAGCGGCTCGCGCGCATCGTGCGGCACCGTGAACGGGCGCACCTGCAATGCGCCGACTTCGATCGCCTCGCCGTCGCACGCGATCCGCAGCAATCCTTCGAAATCCGGCTCGCCCAGTGCCATGTAGGTGCCGTGGCTCATCCAGATGGGAATGCGCTCGCGCAACGCCAGCCGGCGCGCGCACCCGATGTGATCCGAATGCTCGTGCGTGACGAAGATCGCGTCGACTTGCTCCGGCAGCATGCCGGCCTGACCCAGCCGCTTTTCGAGCTGGCGGATACCCAGCCCGCAATCCACCAGCAAATGGGTCAGCGCGCTTTCGCTGCGCGCCTGGATGACGGTGGCGTTGCCGGAGCTGCCGCTGCCTAAGCTCTTGAAACGTAGCATAGGACGGACAGAGGGCGAGGGACTTGCGCTGCAAGCCCCTCGCCCTTGTCCTATTTCAAGTCATCGGCAATCACTTGCACGATCCGCTGCGCGTTGGCGGAGCTTTCCGGCGCCCCATTCGCGTTGAGCACCGAGACCGTGGTGGACTCGCCCTGGCTCTTGAGGTTGATGCGGTACTTCAGCGGCGGCACCGTCGGCTCCGAGCGGCTGAACAATTTGCCGAAGAAACCCTTCTCCTTCTTGTCCGCGTTGGGCTCGACGTAGCGCACGAAATAGGTGCCCTGCGCTCGATCGCGGTCTTCGACGGTGAAGCCGGTGCGGTCGAGCGTCAGCCCCACCCGGCGCCAGGCGCGATCGAACCCTTCGTCGATCTGCACGACCGGCATGTTGCCGACGGTGGCGATACGCGAAGTGGTCTTGGGCGCACCCGACGCGACGAGCGACTTCGACTGCTCCTGGGGAACGCCCAGCTTGACCATCAGCCGCCGCAGGAATTCGGCTTCGAGCTCGGGATCGGAGGGCCGCGGCTGCCAGACGGTCTGGTCTTTCTGGTTGTTGTTGTACACCTCGATCATGCCGCGGTG
>JAGRPN010000128.1 GCA_019449555.1 Ramlibacter sp. | reverse complement strand
CGCGATCAGCTCCTTCAGGTTCTTGACGTTCAGGCTGGGATGGGCGGCCAGCGCGATCGGCGTGATCCCGAGCAGCATGATCGGCGTCAGGTCTTTCTCGGGGTCGTAATTGAGTTTGCCGGATACCGCCTGGCTCACCACCATCGTGCTGTTCTGCAGCAGCAGCGTGTAGCCGTCGGCAGGTGAGCGCACGACGGCTTCGGTGCCGATGTTGCCCGAGGCGCCGGCGCGGTTTTCCACGACGACGCCCTGGCCCCACACGTTCTGCAGGCCCGCGCCGATCTGGCGCGCCAGGATGTCCGAGCCGCCGCCGGTGCCGTAGGGCACGATGATGCGAACGGCGCGGGACGGGTAGGCCTGGGCCATCGCTGCCGGCGCCAGCGACTGCAGCACCAGGCCCATGCACAGTGCGAGTGCGGTAGTCGTCTTCATGTTTGTCTCCTGCTTTGTTATTTGCGTCGAATGGCTGGTCAGGCAGCGTCGATCGGCCCGATGCGCCGGCGCCAGAGGTCCCAGGAGCGGCCGATCTGCGTGTCGTTGGCTGCCGCGGCCAGGTCGGCCTCTTTCGCCGTGAGGTAGGTCACCTGGCCCATGCCCAGCGCCTGAGCCTGCATCTTGGCGTTGACCTCGGCGTAGATCGCGCGGTACACCGCCTGCTCGATCGAGGTGCCGACCACGGTGGACCCGTGGCCTCGCATGAGGACGCATGAGCAGTTACCCAGCGACTGCGCCAGCGCCTTGCCCAGCTCGCCATTGCGCACCAGCAAGTCGGTATCGCCGGCCACGTCGCGCTGGTCGAAGATGCTCGAGCCGCCGCCTAGGAACCCGGCCATGTGGAAGATCGGGCGCAGCCGGTTGCCGGTGGCGCCGAACGGAATCACGCTGGGCGAATGGCTATGCACCACCGCCACCACATCGGGCCGGGCGCGGTAGATCTCAGCGTGGATGAATCGCTCCAGATAGGAGCGCTCGCTGGTGGGCGTCAGCGTGTTGCCGTCGAGGTCGTAGCAGAGGATGTCGGCGCGCTTGACCAGCCCGGGCGCGCGGTTGCAGGACAGCAGGAACACGCCCGGTGCGCTGTCGTGGCGCACGCTGACGTGACCGAGCCCGTCGACGACGCCCTGGTCGTAGAGGATGCGGTTGGCGATGACGACTTTATCGATCAGCGCGGAATCGGGCGGGGCGATAGCCATACTTTTGTCCTCAAAGTTGTAGTAGTGAATCGGATACGTGCGCGGATATCGTACCGTCACGCGCCGGACGGCCCTATCGCCGACTATTTTTTGCCGCCAGATCGAGGTCCAGCGCCTCGCGCTCGTCGAACACGAAACAGGCGCCGCGAAAGTGCGTGCCGCCCGTTTCCTCGAAGTACTGCAGGATGCCGCCTTCGAGCTGCCACACGTGATCGAGCCCGGCCTCGCGCATGTACAGCGCGGCCTTCTCGCAGCGGATGCCGCCGGTGCAAAAGCTCACGATGGTCTTGCCCTCGAGTTCCGCCTTGTGCACATCGAGCGCGCGCGGGAATTCGCTGAACTTCGCCAGGCGCCAGTCGATCGCGTTCTCGAACGTGCCGTGGTCCACCTCGAACGCATTGCGGGTGTCCAGCGCCACGACCGGCCGCCCCTGGTCGTCATGGCCCTGGTCCAGCCAACGCTTCACCGTGCGGGCGTCGATCGCGGGCGCGCGGCCTTGCGCGGGCTGGATCGCGGGATGATTCATCCGGATGATCTCACGCTTGACCTTGACGAGCAGCTTGCGGAAGGGCAGCTCTTGCGACCAGCTCGCCCTGGCATGCAGGCCGGCGAAGCGCGCGTCCTCGCGCAGCCAGTCCAGGAAGCCATGCACGGACTGCGGCGCGCCGGCGACGAAGAGGTTGATGCCCTCAGGCGCGAGCAGGATGGTGCCCAGCAGTTCCAGTGAGCCGGCTCGCGCGAGCAGGCGCGCGCGAAGCGCTTGCGGATCGTCGATGGTGACGAACCGGTAAGCGGAAATATTCAACACGCGATTCACGGTCAGGATTCCAGGGAGCTGTCAAGCGGCCGGCATTTTGTAGCGTCTCCGGGACGCTCCCGCATTTTCTACAATGCGATCCATGTTCGTTCACCTGCGCCTGCACAGCGAGTTTTCCGTCGTCGACGGCACCAACCGCATCGACGAAACCGTGAAGACGGCGGCCGCCGACCACCAGCCGGCGCTGGCGATCACCGACCTCAACAACCTGTTCGGCGCCATCAAGTTCTACAAGGAAGCGCGCGGCGCCGGCGTCAAGCCGATCATCGGCGCGGAAATCATGCTGCAGGGCCTGGGCAGGGACGCCGCTGCGATTTCGCGCATGGTGGTGCTGGTGCAGAACCGGCAAGGGTACCTCAACCTGTGCGAACTGCTGGCCCGCGCCTGGACGCGCAACGTCGTGAAGGCACAGGCCGTGTGCAAAAAGGAGTGGCTGCGCGAAACGGGCGAGGGGCTGATCGCGCTTTCCGGCGCCCAGGCGGGCCCGGTCGGGCAGGCGCTGTTGCAGGGCGACGAGCAGCGCGCCGGCGAGGTGGCGCTGGAGCTGGCCTCGATCTTCCCCCATCGCTTCTATCTCGAAGTGCAGCGGGTCGGCCGCGCCGACGACGAGGCGCATGTCGCCGCGGCCGTGCAATTGGCGGCGCGCCTGAACCTGCCCGTGGTCGCAACGCATCCGGTGCAATTCACGCATGAGGACGACTACGAGGCGCACGAAGCGCGGGTGTGCATCGCCGAGGGCGAGATACTGGGCAACCAGAGGCGCGTGCGCAGGTTCACGCACGAGCAGTATTTCAAGCCGCAAGCGGCGATGGAGCAGCTGTTCGCGGACCTGCCGTCGGCCATCGCCAACACGCTCGAGATCGCCAAGCGCTGCAACCTCGTGCTGGAACTGGGCAAACCGCGCCTGCCTGACTATCCCACGCCGGAGGTGAACGGGCGGCGCATGCCGATCGAGGAGTATTTCCGTTTTTCTTCGCATGAGGGTTTGAAGGAGCGGCTGGCCCAGCTCTATCCCGATCCGGCGCGGCGCGAGCAGGAAAGGCCGCGCTACGAGCAGCGCCTGGAATTCGAGATCGACACGATCGTGAAGATGGGGTTCCCGGGCTACTTCCTGATCGTCGGGGATTTCATCAATTGGGCGAAGAGCCACGGCTGCCCGGTCGGGCCGGGGCGCGGATCGGGCGCGGGTTCCCTGGTGGCTTATTCGCTCAAGATCACCGACCTCGACCCGCTCGAATACAAATTGCTGTTCGAGCGCTTCCTGAACCCCGAGCGGGTGTCGATGCCCGACTTCGACATCGACTTCTGCCAGAGCAACCGCGACCGCGTGATCGATTACGTGAAGGAAAAGTACGGCAAGGACGCGGTCAGCCAGATCGCTACGTTCGGCACCATGGCCGCGCGCGCCGCGATCCGCGACGTGGGCCGGGTGCTCGACATGAGCTACACCTTCTGCGACGGCATCAGCAAGCTCATCCCGAACAAGCCGGGCCAGCACATCACCATCGAGGGTGCGATCAAGGCCGAACCTTTGCTCGCCGAGCGGCTGGCGAAAGAGGACGAGGTCAAGACACTGCTGGGCCTCGCGCAGAAGCTGGAAGGCCTGACCCGCAATGTTGGCATGCATGCCGGGGGCGTGCTGATCGCGCCGGGCAAGCTCACCGAATTCACGCCGCTGTACCAGCAGCCGGGCAGCGACTCGGCGGTGAGCCAGTACGACAAGGACGACGTCGAGGCCGCGGGGCTGGTGAAGTTCGACTTCCTGGGCCTGGCGACGCTCACGATCCTGGAGATCGCGAAGGACTTCATCCGGGCCCGCCACAAGGGGCGGGAGGACTTCGCTTTCGAGAAGGTCGCGCTGGACGACGCGCACACCTACAAATTGTTCGCCGACGGCCTGACCGAAGCGGTGTTCCAGTTCGAAAGCCGCGGCATGCAGGGCATGCTGCGCGACGCGAAGCCCTCGCGCCTGGAGGACCTGATCGCGCTGAACGCGATGTTCCGTCCGGGCCCGATGGAGAATATCCCGAGCTTCTGCGCCCGCAAGAACGGCCGCGAGGAAGTGGTCTATCCGCATCCGCTGCTCGAACCGGTGCTGTCCGAAACCTACGGCATCATGGTGTACCAGGAGCAGGTGATGCAGGCCGCGCAGATCCTGGGCGGCTACTCGCTCGGCGGCGCCGACCTGCTGCGGCGCGCGATGGGCAAGAAGAAGGCCGAGGAAATGGCGGAGCACCGCCAGATCTTCCGCAATGGCGCCGCGAAGAACGGCATCGACCAGGGCAAGGCCGACGAGATCTTCGACCTGATGGAGAAGTTCGCGGGTTACGGCTTCAACAAGTCGCACGCCGCGGCGTACTCGCTGCTCGCCTACCACACCGGCTGGCTCAAGGTCCACTACACGGCCGAGTTCTACTGCGCCAACATGACGGTGGAAATGGACGACACCGACAAGCTCAAGGTGCTGTTCGAGGACGCGCAGAAGCATTTCGGCATTTCGTTCGAGCCGCCGGACGTCAACCGCGGGTCCTACCGGTTCGAGCCGATCTCGGACAAGGCGATCCGCTATGGGCTCGGCGCAGTCAAGGGAACCGGGCAGCAGGCGATCGATTCGATCGTGAGGGCGCGCGATGAAGGCGGCCCGTTCACCAGCCTGTACGACTTCTGCGTGCGGGTGGACCGCACCAAATTGAACAAGCGGACGGTGGAGGCGTTGGTCAAGGCGGGCGCCTTCGATTCTTTGCAACTCAATCGCGCGTCGCTGATCGCCTCCGTGGACCGTGCGTTCGATTTCGCCAACGCCGCGCAGGCCAACGCGAACCAGGGCGGCCTGTTCGACATGGGCGACTCGCATGCGGCCAGCACGCAGGAGCCGCCACTGGTCGAGGCCACGCCGTGGGGCGTGAAGGAACGTCTGACGTTCGAGAAGACGGCCATCGGCTTCTATTTGTCGGGGCACCTGTTCGACGAAGTGTCGCTGGAAGTGCGGCAGTTCGTGAAGCGCCGCATCGACGACCTGATCGACACCCGCGAGCCGCAACTGCTGGCAGGCATCGTCAGCGATTTCCGCGTGATCAACGGCCAGCGCGGCAAGCTCGCCCTGTTCAAGCTGGACGACAAATCGGGTGTGATCGAGGCCACGGCGGACGAGGGCGTCGTCAATGCCCACCGCAATCAGCTGAGGGACGACGAACTCGTCATCGTGATGGCCAGGCTGCAGCCGGATCGTTTTTCCGGCGGATTCCGGCTGAATGTCAACCAGGTGTGGGACCTGGCGACGGCGCGCTGCCGGTTCGGCAAGTTCCTGCGCGTCGCGGTCAACGGCAAGGCGCCCGACATCGGCCGGCTGGTGCGGGAGTTTCCCCCGAAGCGGGAGATCTCGGATCAAGGCGAACTGGTACGCGGGCTGAACGTGCGGCTGGCGGTGCGAAGGGATGGCGCCGTGGCCGAACTGCAACTCGGCGAGCAGGCCAAGTTCTTTCCCAGCGACGCGGCGCTGGCCAGCTGGATGGCGCAGGCCGACGCCGGCCTGGCGCAGATCGTTTACGACCTGTCCTGAGAGGCGTTGCCGTTAGCGCCGGGGCCTGCGAAACGGTGTGGCCGGGTGCTCACCTGGAAGGTCCCTGGTTCGGCGAGTAGCCGCTGCCGCCGCCCGTCGGGCCGGAGTGTCCGCCGGCCGCTCCCGGGTCATAGCCGCTGCCGCCTCCGCCGTAAGTGCCGCTGCCCCCGCGGCCGCCCCGCGACCGCCGGTGCCCGGAACCGCCGTCGTCGGAACGCGGGCCGCCGGCGTGAGGACGCAGGCGCGGTCCCGATCCGACCCAGGGATAGTGGGGATAGCCCGGATAGAGGTTCGGGACATCGTAGCCGTAGCCGTAGCCGCCGTAGCCATACGGCAAACCGTAGTAGTAAGGCTGCGGTACGGCGTACGGCGCGTAATACCCCGGTGCGGTGCCGTAGTACGGAGAGTTGTAGACGTAGGGGTCGTAGTACGCACAGCCCGACAGTGCGGCCGTCGCAGCGAGCGCGAGGATTGCTTTCATCGAAATCCCTTCACCGGCCTGGATGCGGCCGGAATCCCCGTCCATTTGACCCGCTCAGAGTATCGCGGTCGTGTAGGACATGTGGACATGAGATGAACGCGGTTACTGAACGTGAGGACCGCACGGCACACCGGCGGTCAACCTTTGGGCCTGAACTCGATCAGCAGCGGGGAATGCACGCGGCCGTCCACGTCGCGCGGCAGCGTTTCGGTGCGGTCGAGCGCGCGCAGCACCGCTTCGTCCCATGACCGCTGCCCGCTCGATTTGACGAGACGGCGGCTCGTGATCGTGCCGTCCGGCGCCATGCGCACCTCCACCTCCGCCATCGGATTGCCCGGAACGTCGTCCGTGAACACGATGTTGGGCCTGACGCGCGCGCGGATGCGGCCGGCGTAGCTTTCCGAAGGTCCGGACGAGCGCGCCACGTTCCCGGTGGATGTCGGCGCGCCGGTCGCACCGGCCATGCCTTTGATGCGGTCGAGGTTTTCCTTGCGGATCGCGGCGAGCTTTTCTTCGTCTTGGCGCGCCTTCTTCGCGAGTTCTTCCTTCTTGCGCTTGAGCTTTTCTTCCGCGGCCTTCTGTTCGGCGAGCTGCTGCTTCTTGAGCGCTTCTTCCTTCTTGCGCGCTTCCAGCTTCTTCTCGCGCTCCAGCTCATCGCGCTTCTTGCGCGCTTCGAGTTTCTTCTGGCGCTCGGCCTCTGCCTGCTTGCGCGCCTCTTCTTGCCGCTGCAGCTTCTCGCGCTCGACGGCGATGTCCGCTTCACGCGGAGCCGGCGGCGGGGCCACTTGCGGAGGCGGCGGTTGCGTCACCGCGGGCGGCGCGGGCGGCGGCTGCACCTCCGGCGGGGCCGCCTGCTGCGGGATGCTCGACCACAGCTCGGCTTCGGCTGCCACGTTCTGCGCTTCCCGGTTCCAGTTGATGCCCCAGGTCAGCGCCAGCATCAGCAGCAGGTGCGCCAGGATCGCGAGCACGAAAGCGCGCACCAGCCCCGGCTGCGGAGGTGGCGCGAATTCGAGGCGTTCGGCGGCGGCGGGCACGGCTTGGTCTTCCGGCTACTGGGCGGATTGCACCGCGAGCCCGACGCGCCGGACGCCGGCCTGGTGCAACTTGTCCATCACCTTGACGACGGCTTCGTATTTCACGCCGCGATCGGCACTGATCACCACGGCGCTGGCACCCACCGGCAAGCCGGACTGGGCCTGTGTGATGCTGGATACCAGCTGCTCCAGCGGCAGGCTCGAGCGCTTCTTGTCGATCTTCAATTCGAGCCCTTCGTCCTTGCCGATGATGACCTGGATCACCTGGTCGGGCTGGCGCGGCGCCTTGGCGACGCTGGGCAGGTCGATCATGCTGGGCGCGATCAGCGGGGCCGTGACCATGAAGATGATCAGCAGCACCAGCATGACGTCGATGAACGGCACCATGTTGATCTCGCTGATGGTGCGGCGCCGGCCGCCGCGCTCGCGGGAAACCATCACAGGCATGCCGGTTCTCCTAGTGCCCGGACGCGGTCGCGGATTGCGCCGCGCCCAGGTTGCGATGCAGGATGTTGGAGAACTCCTCGATGAAGGTCTCCAGCTTGATCGCCACGCGGTCGATGTCGCGAGCGAAGCGGTTGTATGCCACCACGGCCGGAATCGCGGCGAACAGGCCGATCGCGGTGGCCACCAGTGCTTCGGCGATACCGGGCGCCACCGTGGCCAGCGTGACGCTTTGCAGGCTGGCCAAGCCGGTGAAGGCATGCATGATCCCCCACACGGTGCCGAACAGCCCCAAGTACGGCGATACCGAACCGACCGAGGCGAGGAACGAGAGGTGCGTCTCGACCGCGTCCAGTTCGCGCTGGTAGCTGGCCCGCATGGCGCGCCGGGCGCCGTCCAGCAGCGCGCTCACGTCGCTCACGCGGCGCTCGCGCAGCTTCTGGTATTCGCGCATGCCGCTCGCGAAGATGCGCTCCATCGGCCCGGCGAGCTTGGCGTTCTGCGCGGCCGCGGCGAACAGGTCGTTCAGGCTGATGCCGGACCAGAAGTCGCGCTCGAAATCGTCGTTGAGGGCGTTCACGCGCTTGAGGGCGAAGATCTTGCGGAAAATCGCGGCCCAGCTCGCGACCGACACGGCCATCAGCAGCAGCATCACGAACTGCACCACCCAGCTGGCATTGAGCACCAGTTGAATGATCGACAGGTCTTGGTTCATTGTTTCAAGGCTTCCAGGATGGTGGCGGGGATTCTCGCAGGCTTCATGGTGCTCGCCTCGACCCAGCCGATGCGGATGTTTCCTTCGCAGAGCAGGGGCCCCGCTTTTCGGTCGGACGCCGCCGGAAACGCCGAAGAGCCGATTCTCGCGCTTTGTGGCGAGCTTGCGGCGTCTGCCGGACCGTTGCCGTGCAGGAAGGCCTGCTGGGCAATTATCAAAGACGCGCGGCCCATATCTTGGACGGCTGCCGTAACAAGAAGTTCATCATCGAGCCGCGCGGCCCGGTGATAGCGCACCGTCGTCTCACCGACAACGAAGATGCCCCCCGTGTTTTCCCTGAGCCGGCGTTGTTCGACACCGAGCGAGCGCAGCCACTCGGTGCGCGCTCGCTCGAAGAATTTCAGGTAATTCGCGTAGAAGACGATGCCGCCGGCGTCGGTGTCTTCCCAATACACGCGGATCGGGAACGAGAAGACCCGCTGCCCCAGACCCCGCTCGCCCTGAGCTTGTCGAAGGGCATGTGCGGAACAGGCTTCGACAGGCTCAGCCCGAATGGTTTTCTTCATGCGAGCAGCGCCCTCAATCGCGCCGCCGCTTCCTGCAGGTGCCCCATGCTGCTGGCCGTGGAGAAACGCACGAAATCGTGCGTCTGGGCGCTGCCGAAATCGCGACCGGGGGTGACGGCCACGTGCGCGCGGCGCATCACCTCGAAGGCGAATTCCCAACTGTCGGCGACGCCCAGCCGCCGGCAGGCCTGCGAGCAGTCCGACCACGCGTAGAAGGCGCCGTCGGGAGCGACCGGCACCGTGAGCCCCATCGCATCAAGGCGCGGGATGAACCAGTCGCGCCGCGCCTTGAACTGCGCGCGGCGGTGCTCGTATTCGGCCAGGCTCTCCGCCTCGAAACACGCCAGCGCGGCGTGCTGCGCCACGGTGCTGGGACAAATGAACAAGTTCTGCGCCAGCCGTTCGATGACCGGGACGAGCGCTTCGGGCACGACCAGCCAGCCCAGGCGCCAGCCCGTCATGTTGAAGTATTTCGAGAAACTGTTGATGCTGATCACCTGGTCGTCCAGGGCCAGGCCGGTGTGGCCGAACGTCTCGTCGTAACTCAGGCCCAGGTAGATCTCGTCCAGCAGCGTGATACCGCCCCGGCCGCTCACGAAGGCGTGGATGCGGCGCAGTTCCTCGGGATGGATCGAGGTGCCGGTCGGGTTCGAGGGCGATGCCAGCAGCACCCCCCGAGTCCGATCGCTCCAGTGCGCTTCGACCTTGGCGGCGCTGAGCTGGTAGCGTTCGCCGGCCGTGGTCGGCACCAGCACCGCCCGGCCTTCCGCCGCGCTGACGAAATGCCGGTTGCACGGGTAGCTCGGATCCGGCATCAGGATCTCGTCACCGGCTTCGATCAGCGCCAGGCAAGCCAGTTGCAAGGCGGCCGAGGCGCCCGCCGTGACGACGATCCGCCGCGCCGGCACCGCCACTCCGAAGCGCGTCGCGTACCAGTCGCTGATGCGCTCACGCAGGGACTCCAGGCCGGTCGCGTGGGTGTACTGGGTCAGGCCGTCGCGGATTGCCTTGGCGGCCGCTTCCTGCACCAGGGGCGGAGCCGTGAAGTCGGGCTCGCCGATGTTCAGGAAGATCATCGGGCGATCGCTGTGCGCGAATTCGCGGGCGAGCTGCGAGGCCGCCTTCGCCACCTCCATCACGTAGAAAGGTTCGATGCGCTGCGCGCGGGCGGAAATTTTCATTGCTCCGCCGGGCCGCCCCAAGGAGGAATGGGCCCCCTCGGGGGGCAGAGCAGCGGCGCAGCCGCAAACGTGGGGGCCATATTCATCGTGCTTTGCCGCTGGCCTTGTCGGCCTCCACCTCGGCGGAGCGAAGCGAAGGCGCGACGCCGTTCAGGACCGCGTTCACGTACTTGTGGCCGTCGGTGCCGCCGAATTCCTTGGCGAGTTCGATGCATTCGTTGAGCACCACGCGCCACGGCACATCCGTGCAATGCAGGAATTCGTAGGCGCCGATCCACATGATCGCGTGCTCGATCGGCGAGATCTCCTCGAGCTTGCGGTCCAGCAGCGGCACGATCAGCGCATCCAGTTGCGCCCGTTCTTCGACGCAGCCGTGCAGCAATGCGTCGTAATGCACCGCGTCGGCCTTGTGGAAGCCGGCCAGGTCGCGGGTGAACGTGTCGATTGCCTGTGCATCGTTGCGTCCGACCAGGTATTGATACAGCGCCTGGACGGCGAACTCGCGGGCGCGGCTGCGCGCCGACTTGGCCGACGCCTTGCGCACGCCGGTGGCCGTCAGGCCCGTGCGCGATTGGCGCGGAGGCCGCGTCGAGCCCTGTTTCGCGTCGTCGCTCATTCGAGCCCGTCCAGCAGGTTGCACATCTCGACTGCGACGCGGGCTCCATCGCGTCCCTTCTCGGTTTGGCGTGCGATCGCCTGCTCGAGGTTCTCCGTCGTGAGGATCACGTTGGCGATCGGCAATTGGTAGTCCAGCGACACGCGCGTCACGCCCGCCGCCGATTCGTTGGCGACCAGTTCGAAGTGATAGGTTTCGCCGCGGATGATGCAGCCCAGTGCGATCAACGCGTCGTAGCCGCCTTTTTCCGCCAGCCCCTGCAGGGCAACCGGGATTTCGAGCGCGCCGGGCACGCAGACATGCTCGATGTGGTCGTCCGCCACCCCCAGGCTGGCGAGTTCCGCACGGCAAGCCTGCGCCAGCGCATTGGTGATGCTCTCGTTGAAGCGGGCCTGCACGATGCCTATGTACAAGCCTTTGCCGTCGAGGTTCGCGGCCTTGCCTTTTTCTGCGCCGAACATGGGGTCAGCCTTCGTGCGCGGTGCTGTCCGGGGCGATGTAGCCGGCGATCTCCAGCCCGTAGCCGGCCATGCTCGGCATCCGCCGCGGATGGCCCATCAGGTTCATCCGGTGCACGCCGCATTCGCGCAGGATCTGGGCGCCCACACCGTAGGTGCGCAGGTCCAGCCGGCCGCGCTCCGGCGCATGTGACGCCTTGGCTTTGCCCTCGAACTGGGCCAGCAATTGGTGCGCGTCCTCGCCGCAATTGAGCAGGACGGCCACGCCCTTGCCCTCCTGGGAGATGCGCCTGAGGCTCGCGTCCAGGTTCCACGAGTGCATCGGCCGGTCGACTTCCAGCGCATCGAGCATGGACATCGGTTCGTGCACGCGCACGGCAATCGCCTCCCCGGGTTGCCATTCGCCTTTGACGAGCGCCAGGTGCAGGCCGTGGCTGGGCTTGTCGCGCCAGGCGTGGGCGATGAATTCGCCGTGAGCGGTGCGCAGCGGCCGCGATCCGACTTTTTCGACCAGCGACTCGTTGCGGCTGCGGTGCTCGATCAGGTCCGCGATGGTGCCGATCTTCAGCCCGTGCTGCGCCGCGAACAGCTGCAGGTCCGGCAGCCGCGCCATTGTGCCGTCGTCCTTCATGATCTCGCAGATCACGGCGGCCGGCGTGAGCCCGGCCATCGCCGCCAGGTCGCATCCGGCTTCGGTATGGCCGGCGCGCATCAGCACCCCGCCTTCAACCGCCTGCAGCGGAAAGATGTGGCCGGGCTGCACGAGATCCTCGGCCTTGGCGTTCTTCGCGACGGCCGCCTGCACCGTGCGGGCGCGGTCGGCCGCGGAGATGCCGGTGGTGACGCCTTCGGCCGCCTCGATCGAGACGGTGAACGCCGTGTTCTTCTTGTCGCCGTTGCGCGTGGCCATCGGCGGCAGGCGCAGGCGCTCGCAACGCTTGCGGGTGAGCGTCAGGCAGATCAGGCCGCGCCCGAAGCGGGCCATGAAGTTGATCGCCTCCGGCGTGACGTGCTCGGCGGCGAGCACAAGGTCGCCTTCGTTCTCGCGGTCCTCCTCGTCGACGAGAATGACCATGCGGCCGGCGCGGACGTCGGCGATGATTTCATCGACGGGGGAGATGGCTACGGGCATCAATGCCGCGGCGGAAGCGCTCATGCGATGGCTTTCATGAGGGAAGGGTCGGCGCTCAGCATGCGCTCCACATAGCGGGCGATCAGGTCGATCTCGAGGTTGACGCGGCTGCCGGTCTTGAGCGTTCCCAGCGCCGTGTTCTGCACCGTATGCGCGATGAGGTTGATGCTGGCTTCGGTGCGGTCGGGGAAATCAGTCACGGAATTCACCGTGAGGCTGACGCCATTCACGGCGATCGAGCCCTTGTACGCGAGGTACTTGCCCAGCACACGCGGCGCCGACACCCGCAGCTCCCAGCTCTCGCCCGCCTGGGCGAAATGGCTCACGGTGCCGATGCCGTCCACGTGCCCGGCCACGATATGGCCGCCCAGCCGATCGTTGGCGCGGATGGCCTTTTCGAGATTGATCGGGCCGGGTTGCGCGAGGCCGGCGGTCTTGTCCAGCGACTCGGCGGAAATCTCGACCGTGAAGCAGATCTTGTTCGGATCCAGCGCCGTCACGGTCATGCAGGCGCCGTTGAGCGCGATGCTGTCACCCAGCGCCACGTCGGCCAGATAGCCGTCGGGCGCTTCGATGATGAGGCGCTTGCCATGCTGCGATGAGCTTCCCAGGTCGTGGACCGCGGCGATGCGCCCCACGCCGGTGATGATTCCGGTGAACATCCCGCTATTTTCGCAGAGTATGTGGCCCCCACGCTTTCCGCTGCGCGGATGCGCTGCCTCCCGAGGGGGCGCTCTTCGCCGTCCGTAAACTAGAACCGGTCGCGGCCCGGGATGCGCGCGACCAGGCGCAGGTCGGGCCCGACCCTTTCGCTCGACAGGAATTCGAACGCCATCGCGTCCCCCAGCTCGGCGATCGGTCCGAAATGGGCCATCTGGCGGCCTTGCCCCACCAGCTTGGGCGCCAGGTACACCAGGAGTTCGTCGACGAGCCCTTCGCGGATCAAGGAGCCATTGAGCTTGTGCCCGGCTTCCACGTGGACTTCGTTGATTTCTCGCTGCGCCAGGTCGCGCAGCATCGCCGCCAGATCGACCTTCCCCGCGGGATCCGGCAGGTACACCACCTGCGCGCCGAGCGCTTCCAGTGCGGCTTGCCGCCCGCTGTCCGGAACGGCGGCGTAGATCAGGAGCGTTCTTCCAGGCACGAAGATGCGGGCGCCCGGCGGCGTCTCGAGCCGGCTGTCCACCACGACCGCGTCGGGCTGTCGGCCCGTGGGCGCAAGCCTCACGTCCAGCCTCGGGTTGTCTTCGCGCAAGGTGCCGATGCCGGTCAGCACGGCGCCGGCCCGGGCGCGCCACGCATGGCCATCGGCGCGCGCGGCTTCCGACGTGATCCATTGGCTCGCGCCGTTATCCAGCGCCGTCTTGCCATCCAGCGACGCGGCGATCTTCATCCGCAGCCAGGGCGTGCGGCGCACCATGCGGCTGAAAAAACCGATGTTCAGGTCACGCGATTGGGCCGCCCCCGGCCCCTGGACCACCTCCACGCCGGCGGCCTTCAGCCGCGCGAAGCCCTGGCCGGCCACCAGCGGGTTCGGGTCGGGCAGGGCAGCCACCACCCTGGCGATGCCGGCCGCCGCGAGGGCGTCGCAGCAAGGGCCCGTGCGGCCCTGGTGCGAGCAGGGCTCGAGGGTGACGTAGGCGGTTGCGCCGGCCACCGATCGGCCCTGGGCCGCCGCGTCGCGCAGCGCCATGATTTCCGCATGGGCCTGGCCGGCGGGCTGGGTATGGCCTTGCCCCAGGATCTGTCCGTCGCGCGCGACGATCAGGCAGCCCACCCTCGGATTGGGCTCGCACCAGCCTACAGCGTGGCGGGCCTGCGCCAGCGCCTGCTGCATGTAGGAATCGAACGTGTCCATCGCCGCCTATTCTGCGGCATCGTCCGCGCCGGGGCGGAGAGCGCCATTCGGCCCGGCCAGGCAACCGGTTGTCGGCTGGGCGCCGGGATGCGGGCGAGCCTGCGCTATGGTTCAGCCCGACCACTGGCGCAAAGAGGAGACGATATGCGGGCAAAGGCCCATCCACAGCGGGGTTTCACGCTCATCGAACTGATGATCACGGTGGCGATCGTGGGAATCCTCGGGGCCATCGCCTACCCGTCGTACCAGAACGCAATGATCAAGAATCGCAGGGCCTCGGCCCAGTCCCTGCTGTCGGAAGTGGCGCAGAGGCAGCAGCAGTACCTGATGGACAACAGGTCCTTCGCGGGCAGCACCACGGATTTGAAGGTCGTGGCACCGGCGGATGTCACACGGTACTATGACCTGACGATCACCGCCGCGGCCAGCACGCCGCCGGCGTTCACCGCGACGGCCACGCCGAAATCCAGTGGACCGCAGGTCTCTGACGGTGCGTTGAGCATCACTCAGAATGGGACCAAGCTGCCGGCTGGCAAGTGGTAGGGCGGATCGTGCAAATTCACTGTGCCTCGAGGGCGCCGACAGTCCCGGCTCCTGCCAGTGCGCTGAGGCGCCCTAGCGGCGGCTTCACGTTGATCGAGTTGCTGACCGTCATAGCGATCCTGGCCATCATGGCCGCTCTGTCGGCGCCATCGTTGACCAGGCTGATCGCGGACCAGCGACTCAAGTCCACAGCTACGGACCTGCACCTGACGTTGCTGAAAGCCCGCTCGGAAGCGATCAAACGCAACGTTGACGTTACGGTGAGTCCCACCGGGGGTAGCTGGACAGCGGGCTGGTCCGTCCTCGATCCTCAGGCGCCGAGCGGGCCCGCGCTCGATCTGCGAGGACCGGTCGCCTCCGTGAGTGTCACCACCACCGCCACCCAGGTGGTCTACCGCGGGACCGGCAGGATCACGCCCGCCGGCGAAGTCAGATTTGTGTTCACCTCGACGCGCACCGATGCCGCGCGATGCCTCTCGATCGATCCAAGCGGCCGTCCGTACCTGAAGGAGGGATCTTCATGCTGAGCCAACGAAGGAACGTCCGTTTCGCCGTCCGCACTTCAGCGCAGCGGGGGGCCGCTTTGCTGGAAGTCATGGTTGCCATCCTGATCACCTCGTTCGGACTGCTGGCCCTTGCCGGATTGCAGACCAAGATGAGCGCAGCGACGATGGAGGCGTTTCAGCGTGCGCAGGCGCTGACCCTGCTGGAGGACATGACCCAGCGCGTCCAGGCGAACCAGAACCAGCACGCCAGCTACATCGCCGCATCACTGGGAACGGGAGATGCGCAGCCGGCGGATTGCACGACCGTTGGAGCACCGACCCGGGCCAACATCGACCGATGCGAATGGAGCAACGCCCTCAAGGGCGCCGCGGAAACCTCGGCCGCGGCCAACGTCGGCGCCATGCTGGGCGCACGCGGCTGTATCGAGCAACTGCAGGCGCCGAGCGTTGCCGCCGGCGCCTGCCTGCCGGCCACCTACCGAATCAGCGTCGCGTGGCAGGGCCTGAACGCGACGGTTGCACCGGCAGTTTCATGCGGGGCCAATTTGTACGGAGCCGACGACAGCCTGCGCAAGGTCGTCTCATCGCGGGTCATCGTTCCATTACTGACCTGCTCATGAGCAACCGCGCCTACGCCATTCAGGGATCCGCGAAGCGGGCCGCCCATCGCGGCATGTCGCTGGTCGAACTGCTGGTCGCCATCGCCATCGGTGCGCTGATCGTCGCTGCCATGGCCGTCCTGTTTGCCAACAACAGCCGCAGCCGCAGCGAGACGGAGCGGGCGAGCCGGCAGATGGAGAACGGCCGGTACGCACTCGAAGTGCTGCGCAACGAATTGCTTCACGCGGGTTATTACGGCGAGCTCGATCCGGCCGGACTGGTGCTGCCTACCACCAAGCCAGACCCTTGCGCCACCGACATCGCCGGTATCCAGGCCGGCATGCCGGTTTACGTGCAGGGATACGACGACGTCGCTGCCACCACATTGACATGCCTGAACGACGTAAAAGCCGGCACGGACGTGGTCGTGATCCGACGGGTCAGCGGCTGTGTGGTCGGCGCCGCGGGTTGCACCGGCGTCGCAGCGGGTGCGCCGGTCTTCCAGACCTCGGCGTGCGGCAACGCGACGGAGCTTGGCTCGGCGGACATAGCCAACCACTACCGGCTCGACACGGATGCAACGGTTTTCACGCTCACCTTGCGCAACTGCACCACAGTGGCCCCCAGGCGCCGCTATGTGTTGCGCATCTATTACGTAGCGAACAACGACCGCGCCGGCGATGGTGTTCCGACGCTCAAATTCACGGAGCTGGGTGCCGGCGCCCTTTCCGCCTCCTCGCTGGTCCAAGGCGTCGAGAACCTGCAGCTGGAGTACGGCCTGGACACGGACGGCAACGGCGATGCGGATGTCTACACGGCGAATCCGGACCTTTACCTGGGGTGCAGCGCCACCACCACGCCGACCTGTGTAGGCCGTTGGACGTCGGTCGTTTCCGCCAAGGTGTTCGTCCTGACCCGCAGCATCGACACCTCACCGGGTTATGTGGACGCCAAGACCTACGTCCTGGGCCGGAAAGCCAACGGCGACCCGAACGAGTTCAGCGGGCTGGATCCGGGCTACAAGCGCAGGGTCTTCCAGGAAGTGGTCCGTTTGCAGAATCCGAGCGGCAGGAGGGGGTCATGAGCAGGCAGCGACAGCGAGGCAGGGGCCGGCAGCGGGGCATCACGCTCATTCTCTCGCTCATCATGCTCGTGCTGCTGACGATCATGGCCTTGGCGTCGTTCAACATCGGCAAGAGCAGCCTTCAGGTCGTGGGTAACGCGCAGCAACAGGGGCAGGCGCTGAATGCGGCCCAGACGATGGTCAATCAGGTGATCAGTTCGCCCACGTTCGCCGAGTCACCGGCGGCG
>JAGRPN010000127.1 GCA_019449555.1 Ramlibacter sp. | reverse complement strand
CCGATCGCGTTGAGCACCATGAATTGCGCCTGCATGTCGGTCGGAAAGCCCGGGTACTCGGCCGTGCGAAAGCTCTGGGCCGCCAGGCGCCCTTGCGAGTGCAGGTGGATGCCGTCATCGACCGCCGCGACGCTGGCGCCGGCCTCGCGCAGCTTGTCGATCACCGCTTCGAGGTGATCGGCGCGCCCGTGCCGAAGCACGACGTCGCCTCCGGTCGCCGCGACCGCGCACAGGAACGTGCCCGCCTCGATCCGGTCGGCCACCACCCGATGGGTGCATCCGTGCAGTTTTTCAACCCCATTGATCACGATCCGGCTGGTGCCGTGCCCTTCGATGCGGGCGCCCATGCCGATCAGCATCTCGGCCAGGTCGGCGATTTCCGGTTCCTGCGCCGCGTTCTCGAGCACGGTTTCGCCTTCGGCCAGCGTCGCGGCCATCAGGAAGTTCTCGGTGCCCGTGACGGTGATCATGTCGGTGCGGATGCTCGCGCCGACCAGCCGCTCGCGCCCTTTGGCCAGCTTGGCGATCATGTACCCGTGTTCCACCACGATGTCGGCGCCCATTGCCTGCATGCCCTTGATGTGCTGGTCCACCGGCCGCGACCCGATGGCGCAGCCGCCCGGCAGCGACACCGTCGCCTCCCCGAATCGGGCGAGCAAGGGACCGAGCGCCAGCACTGAGGCACGCATGGTCTTCACCAGCTCATAAGGCGCTTCCGGCGAGCTGAGCTTGCTCGCATCGATCTGCACGCGGCCCCGGTCGCCGCGCTCCACCGCCACGCCCATGTTGCGCAGCAGGGTGATCATGGTCGCCACGTCCTGCAGCCGCGGTACGTTCTCCAGCACGACCGGCTGGTCCGTCAGCAGCGCCGCGCAGAGTTCCGGCAGCGCCGCGTTCTTGGCGCCGGAAATCCGCACTTCGCCGTGGAGCTGGCGCCCCCCGCGAATCAAGAGTTTGTCCATGAAGTGGTTTCAGTCTTCGTTCATCGCCGCCCATTCGGCCGGCGTCACGGTGTGCATCGATAGCGCATGCACCTCGTCCGTATGCATTTTCGCACCCAGCGCCTTGTAGACGCGCTGATGGCGCTGGATACGGCTTTTGCCTTCGAATTCGGGCGAAACGATGACGGCTTGCCAGTGGCGGCCGTCGCCGTCCACCTGGATGTGCTCGCAGGGCAGGGCGGCGGCGATGAGATCTTGAAGTTCGTTGGAGGTCATGGGGCGAGGCGGCACAGCCGCGTGAGTGGCGTGGAGGGGGGCGAAGCGCTATCCCCGGATTTTGTAGCCGATGCGCAGCAAGTGCACGGCGACGGCGCTCACCACCAGCAAGGCGGAACCGACGATCGCCAGGCTGAGCCAAGGCGAAACGTCGCTGACGCCGAAGAAGCCGTAGCGAAAGCCGTCGATCATGTAGAAGAACGGGTTCAGGTGGCTCACCTGCTGCCAGAACGCGGGCAACGAGTGGATCGAGTAGAAGACGCCCGACAGGAATGTCATCGGCATCACGACGAAGTTCTGGAACGCGGCCATCTGGTCGAATTTTTCCGCCCACAAGCCCGCGATGAGGCCCAGGCCCGCGAGCATGGCAGCGCCCATCAGGCTGAAAAGCAGGATCCACCAGGGCGCCACGAAACTGGGCTGGCCGAAAAATGCGGTGACGACGAGAACGCCGATACCGACGGCGACGCCCCGCGCCATCGAGGATGCGACATACGCGAAGAACCAGCTCCAGTGCGACAGTGGCGTGAGCAGCAGGAAGACGAGGCTGCCGGTGATCT
>JAGRPN010000126.1 GCA_019449555.1 Ramlibacter sp. | reverse complement strand
TCTCTGGAACGCCTGGGCGAAGTCCGCCAGCAGGTCGTCTTTCGCCTCGATGCCGACGGACACGCGGATCAGCGAATCGGCGATCTCCATGCTCTCGCGCATCTCGGCGCCCATCTCCCAGAAGATGGTGTGCGCCACGGGCAGGGCGGAGGTGCGGTTGTCGCCGAGGTGGCTGGACTTGATCACCAGCTCCAGCGCGTTCAGCACCTTGAAAGGATCGGTGCCATCGGCGGTCTCGAAGCTGAACAACGCGCCGAAGTCCTTGAAGAGCGAGGCCGCGCGTTCGTGTTGCGCATGGCTGGCCAGCCCCGGGTAGTGCACCTTGGCTACCTGCGGCTGGGCCTCGAGCCATTCGGCCAGGGCGCGGGCATTGGCGCAGGCACGGTTCATCCGCAGCGACAGGGTTTCGGCCCCGGCGGCGATGCGGTGGCCATGCTCAGCGCTGAGCGTCGCGCCCATGTCGCGCAAGCCCTTCTTGCGAATCTGCAGCAGCCCCCAGCCGGTGGGCGGCCCTTTGCGATAAGCCTCCAGGATGTGCGGGTAGCGCGTCCAGTCGTACAGCCCCGTGTCGCAGATCGCGCCGCCCAGCGCGTTGCCGTGGCCGCAGATCGACTTGCTCAGCGAATGCACCACCAGCGACGCCTCCACCGCCTTCGGCTGGAACAGGTGCGGCGTGGTCATGGTGCTGTCCACCACGTACACGATGCCGCGCTCGGCGCACAGCTTGCCGATGCCGGCCAGGTCGGCCACCTGGGTGCGCGGGTTGGCGATCGTTTCGACGAACACCATGCGCGTTTGCGGACGCAACGCCTGCTGCACGTTGGCTGCTTCGGTGGTGTCCACCAGCGTCGTCTCGCAACCCAGTTGCGACAATGTGTTCATCCAGCTCGCGGTGTTGCCGAACAGGAACCGGCTCGCCACGACGTGGTCGCCCTGGCGCAGCAGGGCTGCCGTCGCGGAGCTGATCGCGGCCATGCCCGTGGCAAAGCACACGGTGCCCACCGCATCTTCCATCAGGCTGATCTTGACTTCCAGCGCCTGCGTGGTGGGGTTGCCCTGGCGTCCGTAGACATGGCCGCTCTGGCGGCCCTGGAAGACGGCGGTAAGTTCCTCGGCGGTCGGGTAGCCATACGCGGTGGCGATGTGCATCGGCTTGAGCACGGCGCCGTGTTCGACCTGGCCCAGCCGGTCGGCGTGCAGGATGCGGGTAGTGATATCTCGTGTCATGGGGCTATTTTCTATGGGCGTCGTGGGTTGCGGGTCGAGCCCGCAATGACATGCCCGTATTGTCGTCCGGGAGCTGATCCGGCGTCGGTGGAGGCCGGCAAGCCCTCAATCGCAGCCGAGCAGGCTGTCGCGGGTCGCCAGCAGCACCTGGTCCTCGCCGGCGCTGGTTTCCAGCCAGACGACTTCCAGCCGCGGGAAGGCGGCTTCGAAATGGCTGCGTTCATTGCCGATTTCGAGCACCAGCACGGCTTGCGGCGTCAGGTGGGCGGCCGCGCCCCGCAACAGGGGCCGGATGAAGTCCATTCCGTCGGGGCCGCCGGCCAGCGCCTGCTCGGGTTCGGCGCGGAACTCCGCCGGCAGCGCGGCCATGCTGCGGGCATTCACGTAAGGCGGGTTGCACAAGATCAGGTCATAGGGGCCCTGCACCGAGGCCAGGCCGTCCGAGCGCAGGAGCCGGATGCGATCCTGCAGGCCGTGCCTGTCGACATTGATGCGGGCCACGGCGAGCGCGTCGGGCGACACGTCCGACGCATCCACGACCACCTCCGGGTAGGTCATGGCGGCCAGCACCGCCAGGCTGCCGTTGCCGGTGCACAGGTCCAGCACGCGCCGTGTGTGCTCGCCCAGCCAGGGGTCGATGCTGCCGTCCACCAGCAGCTCGGCGATGAGGCTGCGCGGCACGATGCTGCGCTCGTCGACGTAGAAAGGCACGCCTTGCAGCCAGGCTTCGCGGGTGAGGTACGCCGCGGGCTTGCGCGATCGGATGCGCTCGCCGACCAGTTCGCCTACGCTGTCCTGCTGCTGCGGCGAGACGGCCATCCCGGCGACGCCGTCCAGGTCGTCCAGCGGCAGCCCGAGTCGCCACAGCACGAGCCACGCCGCCTCGTCGAAGGCGTTGGTGGTGCCGTGGCCGAAGGCGACGCCGGCTTGTTCGAGCTGCGCCGCGCTCTGCGTCACGAGTTCGATCAAGGTCATCGGGTCGCAGATGACGCGCCCACGCCCGCCTCGAGGTTCTCCAGGGTTCGCCGATAGATGTTCTTCAGCGGCTCGATGTCCGCCACGCAGATGTGCTCGTCGATCTTGTGGATGCTCGCGTTCACGGGCCCGAATTCGACCACTTGCGGGCAGATGCGCGAGATGAAGCGCCCGTCGCTGGTGCCGCCGGTGGTCGACAGTTCTGCATCGATGCCCGTTTCGGACCGGATCGCGGCCTGGATCGCGCCGACCAGATCACCCGGCGGGGTGAGGAACGGCAGGCCGCCCACGACCCAGTCGAGTTCATAGTCCAGCGCGTGCCGGTCGAGCACCTCGCGCGTGAGCTTTTGCAGGCCCTCGGGCGTGGACTGGGTCGAATAGCGGAAATTGAATTCGATCATCACCGTGCCGGGGATCACGTTGAGCGCCCCGGTGCCGGCGTGGATGTTGCTCATCTGCCAGCTGGTGGGCTGGAAATAGTCGTTGCCCCAATCCCATTCGAGCGTCGCCAGTTCGGCCAGGGCCGGCAGCGCCAGGTGGATCGGGTTTTTCGCGAGCTGCGGATAGGCGATATGGCCTTGTACGCCCCTGACCGTCAGCCGCCCGTTCATGCTGCCGCGCCGGCCGTTCTTGATCATGTCGCCCACGCGTTGCACCGAGGTCGGCTCGCCCACGATGCAATAGTCGAGCCGTTCGCCACGCTCCTTCAGGCGGTCGCAGACCACGACCGTGCCGTCCACGCTGGGGCCTTCCTCGTCGCTGGTCAGGAGCAGCGCGATCGACAATGCCGGGTCGGGATGGGCCGCGAGAAACTCCTCGACCGCGACGACGAATGCGGCGATGGACGTCTTCATGTCGGCGGCGCCCCGCCCGTACAGCTTCCCATCGCGATGCGTGGGCACGAACGGGTCGGTGGTCCACCGGTCCAGCGGCCCGGTCGGCACCACGTCCGTGTGCCCGGCGAATACGACGGTGCGGCCGCTTGCCGGATGGGCGGCCTCGCTGCGTCCCGCACGCTTGGCCCACAAATTGGTGACCCTGAAACTCTCCGGCCCGCTCATGATGGTTTCGCAGCCGAACCCGAGCGGCTTGAGGCGGTCGGCGAGGATGTGCTGGCACTGCCCGTCTTCCGGCGTGATGGAGCGCCGCGAGATCAATTGCTCGGTGAGCCGCAATGCGCGCATCAATGCTTCACGTCCAGCGTGATTTCGGTGAAGGAGGGCTCGTCGGCCATGTCCTCTTCGGAAGCGCCTTCTTCCACCTGCTCCATGTCCTTGCCCGCGAAATCGTTCTGCAGGCGCCATTGCAGGTTGGTCGGCGAATCGGCGTACGACAGGCCCTCCTTCTTGTCCACGATGCCCTCGACGATCAGCCGTGCGATGTCCTGCTCGAAAGTCTGCGAGCCTTCGGCCATGGATTTCTCCATCGCCTCCTTGATGCCCGAGAAGTCGCCTTTTTCGATCAGCTCGGAAACGAGCTTGGTATTGAGCAGCACTTCCACCGCGGGCGTGCGGCCGCCATGCACGGTGCGCAGCAGGCGCTGCGAGACGACGGCCTTGAGCGCTGCGGCGAGGTCGCCGAGCATCGTCGGGCGGACCTCGACCGGGTAGAACGAGAGGATCCGGTTGAGCGTCTGGTAGCTGTTGTTCGCGTGCATGGTGGCCAGGCACAGGTGGCCCGACTGGGCATAGGCGATCGCCGCCGACATGGTTTCGCGGTCGCGGATCTCGCCGATCAGGATCACGTCGGGCGCCTGCCGCAGCGCGTTCTTAAGCGCGGTCTGCATCGATTCGGTGTCGGTGCCGACCTCGCGCTGGTTTACCACGCACTTCTTGTTGGTGAACAGGAACTCCACCGGATCCTCGATGGTCAGGATGTGCCCCGACACGCGCTCGTTGCGGTGGTCCATCATCGACGCGAGCGTGGTGCTCTTGCCGCAGCCGGTGGCGCCCACCATCAGCAGCAGGCCGCGTTTCTCCATGATCAGGTCGCCCAGGATCATCGGCACCGACAACGACGCCAGCGGCGGGATCTCGGTCGCTATGTAGCGGATCACCGCGGCATAGGTGCCGCGCTGGCGCATGGCGGAAAAGCGGAAATTGCCGACGCCGGCAACCGCGTGGGCCATGTTCAGCTCGCCGCATTTTTCCAGCTCATCGATGCGCTCGGGCGGCAGCACTTCAGCCAGCAGGGCTTTGGGCGCATCGACAGGCAGCAACTGGTTGTTGATCGGCAGGCACTGGCCGTTGATCTTGATGAGGGCCGGCGCATGAGCCGACAGGTACACGTCCGAGGCTTTCTTCTCGCCCATCAGGCGCAGGATGCGTTCCATCGTGCTCATATATTGCTCCGTCTACAAACCGTGTTATTCAGTCCCGCAGCAGATCGTTGAGGCTCGTCTTCGCGCGCGTCTGCGCGTCCACGTGCTTGACGATGATCGCCGCGTACAGGTTGTACCTGCCGCCGTCCCTGGGCAGGCTGCCGCTGATCACCACCGAGCCGGCCGGGATGCGGCCGTAGCTCACGGCGCCGGTCGCACGGTCGTAGATCGGCGTGCTCTGGCCGATGTAAACGCCCATCGAGATCACCGAGTTCTCCTCGACGATCACGCCTTCCACGATCTCCGAGCGCGCGCCGATGAAGCAGTTGTCCTCGATGATCGTCGGGTTGGCCTGCAGCGGCTCCAGCACGCCACCCAGCCCGACGCCGCCCGACAGATGCACGTTCTTGCCCACCTGCGCGCAACTGCCCACGGTCGCCCAGGTATCGACCATCGTGCCTTCATCGACATACGCGCCGATGTTCACGTAGCTGGGCATCAGGATCGCGCCCTTGGCGATGAAGCTGCCGCGCCGCGCCACCGCCGGGGGCACGACCCGCACGCCGCTGGCGGCCATTTCCTGCGCCGACAGCTGCGAGAACTTGGTCGGCACCTTGTCGTAGAAACCGAGTTCGCCCGCGCGCATCAGCTCGTTGTCCTTCAGCCGGAACGACAGCAGCACCGCTTTCTTGAGCCACTGGTGCACGCTCCACTGGCCCACCCCGGTGCGCGTGGCCACCCGCAGGTGCCCGTTGTTCATCTCGGAGATCACGTGCTCCACGGCCTCGGCCACTTCCTTCGGCGCGGCGGTGGGGGAAAGTTGGGCGCGGTTCTCCCACGCGTTGTCGATGATTTGCTGCAGCTGTTGGGTCATTGATTCAATTGGAAACGGGACTGGACGAACTGGACGATGCGCTCGGCGGCTTCCACGCACTCCGCCGTATCGGCTACCAGCGCCAGGCGGATGCGGCCGCTGCCGGGGTTCACGGCGGGTGCCGCCGCTCCGGGGACGGCGGCGCCGGCACGCGCCAGGAAGCTGCCCGGCAGCACGGTGACATTGTATTGAGCCAGCAGTTCCCGCGCGAATTCGGTGTCGCTTCCGCGCACACCCGCCCAGAGGTAGAAGGCGGCGTCGGGCAGCCGCACGTCCAGCACGCGCGCCAGCATCGGGGTCACTTCCGCGAACTTCTGGCGGTACAGCGCGCGATTCTCGATGACGTGCTGCTCGTCGCGCCAGGCGGCGATGCTGGCCTGCTGCACCACCGGGCTCATGGCGCTGCCGTGGTACGTGCGGTACAGGAGGAACTGCTTCAGGATCGCCGCGTCGCCGGCCACGAAGCCGCTGCGCATGCCGGGCACGTTGCTGCGCTTGGACAGGCTGGTGAAGGATACGAGCCTGCGAAAGTCGGTCCGGCCCAGCTTCGCGGCCGCTTCCATGCCCCCGAGCGGCGGCTCGTCGCGAAAGTAGATTTCGCTGTAACACTCGTCCGACGCGATGATGAAACCATGGCGGTCGGACAGGTCGAACAGCTTTTCCCATTCGCCCAGCGGCATCACGGCGCCCGTGGGGTTGCCCGGGGAGCAGACGAACACGAGTTGCGTGCGCGACCAGGTTTCGGGCGGAACGCCGTCCCAATCGATCGCGAAATTGCGCGCCGGATCGCTTGCGGCGTAGTACGGGCGCGCCCCGGCGAGCAGGGCCGCGCCTTCGTAGATCTGGTAGAACGGGTTGGGGCAGACGACCACCGGGTCGCCGGCCGGGTCGATCACCGTCTGCGCAAACGCGAAGAGGGCTTCGCGCGATCCGTTCACCGGCAGCACCTGCGTTGCCGGGTCCGCGTCGAGGCCGTAGCGCGTTTTCAGCCACTCGGCGCAAGCGGCGCGCAACCTGGGGTCGCCCGCCGTCGCCGGGTAGGTGGCCAGTCCGTCCAGGGACGCGGTCAGCGCGCGTTTGATGAACTCGGGCGTCGGGTGCCGGGGCTCGCCGATGCCCAGGCTGATGGGACGCAACGCGGGGTTGGGCGTCACACCCGCGAAAAGTTGCCGCAGCCGCTCGAAAGGGTAGGGCTGCAGGCGCGATAGCAGGGGATTCATGCCCCGATTATCGGGCTCCTCGTGCGCCGGGATTGACGGCGCGCGGCGTCTTGCGTCCAATCATGGGATGACATCCGGCTTCCGTTGTTCGGATCTGCGCTTCCTGGCAGCCTTGCTGCTGCCTGCGCTGACGCTCGTGAATGTGCTGCTCGCGCCAGCCAATGCCGGCTGGGGCGCGCTCCTGATCTGGGCGGGGGTCGCCCTGGTGGATGCCTCCTGGCCCGGCGCGCAGCATTCGCCGCGCGGCGCCGCACCGACGCCGTTCCTCGCATGGCTGTTGCGGCGTTATGCGCCTTTGCAAGGCGTGCTGCTGGTTTCGGCGCTGCTGGTGGCCGGCACGAGCGAGTGGCCCGTCGTAGGGGCCCTGGCTTTCGCGGTCGGGTTCGTGACGGGAGCCCAAGGCATCACTTACGCCCATGAACTCGGGCACAGCAAGAGAGGCCTGGACCGGTGCCTCGCGTGGATGCTGATGTCGAGCGTGAATTACGCCCATTTCATGGTGGAACACTACCGGGGGCATCATGTGCGGGCCGCGACCTGGGACGACCCCGCGACCGCCCGCCGGGGCGAGAGTCTCTGGCGCTTCCTGCCGCGCTCGCTGGCCGGCAGCTTCGCCCATGCGTGGAAACTGGAGTCGGCGCGCTTGCGTGAGCGCGGGCTCGGCTGGTTCGCGAGTCCGCTGGCCTGGTGCTGGGGCCTGGACCTCGCGTTGGTGACGGCGCTCGCGGCGGCCGGGCAGGGGAAGATGCTGGCGTTCTGGCTGGGCCAGTCGATGTTCGCCATCTGGCTGCTGGAAACCGTCAACTACATCGAGCATTACGGGCTGGAGCGCCGCCGTATCGACGGGCGGCTGGAGCCTTTCGGTCCAGGCCACGCGTGGAACGCCGACCACCTGCTCTCGAACAGCGTGTTGGCCAACCTCCAGCGGCACTCCGACCACCACCTCAACGCGTGGAAGGCGTATCCCGAATTGCAGACGGTGGGACCGCGGCTGCCGACCGGCTACGCCGGGTGCCTGCTGCTTGCGGCGGTTCCTGCGCTATGGTTCGCGGTGATGGATCGCCGGCTGGATGCCATGGGACTCGCAGTCCCAGCTTCTGCATGAGTTCGCGCGCGTTGTCCGGCGCGTGCAATTTGTCGGTGTTGTCGAAATAGCAGTACACGTCGCGCGAGGCGCGGGCGGGCGGTGGGCGTTTCGTGATCAGCCGCGCGTCGGGCGGCTGCGCGCCACGCGCCCACGCGGCGATCACCGCGGCCCAGCGATCCAGCTCCTCGCTCGTGTAGCGGCTGTTGTACAGCTCGGTGGAGCCATGCAGCCGCATGTAGATGAAATCGGCGGTGACGTCCTCGAACAGCGGCCACGGCCGCGGCGTGTCGGCGACCACCCAGGCGATGCGGTACCTGCGCAGCAGCTCGATGAACGCGGGATCGACGAAGCTTTCGTGCCGCACTTCGATCGCGTGGCGCAGGCGGCGATTGCCTTGCGGCTCGAGCGATTCGCGTCCTGCCAGCCGTTCGTCGCGCCGCCGGGCCAGCACGGCCGCCGCGGCGGTGGTGCGCGGCAGCAGCCTGAAGAAAGCCTCGAACAGCGCGGGATCGAACTGCATGTTGGGCGGAAACTGCCACAGGAACGGTCCCAGCTTCTCGCCCAGCTCGAACAGCCCGGAGGCGAGGAAGTTCGCCAGGGCCGTTTCCACATTGCGCAAGCGCAGCATATGCGTGATGTAGCGGCTGCCCTTGATCGCGAACACGAAGCCGGGCGGCGTCTGCCGCGCCCACTGGGTGTAGCTGGAGGGGCGCTGGAGCGAATAGAACGAGCCATTGAGCTCGATCGAGGAAAAGATGCCCGAGGCATATTCCAGCTCGCGCGCCTGGGCGAGCTTGCGCGGGTAGAAGTTGCCGCGCCAGGGCATGTAGCGCCAGCCCGAGACGCCGATGCGGATGCGGCCTGCTGCCATGGGTTCCTTGTGCCAGAAACGCGCACCCGCCGGGGCCCGGTTTTACGCTTGGTTGCAACGCGAGCTCGGAGAGTTCAGTTTTGTTGCTTGCGATCGGGGGCTGGTGGGCAGCAAGCTGCCCACGCCACGAAACACCGTCCTTTCAGCATGTTTCGCTCTGGGGGAGTCGGCCATGGCACGGTATCATCCCAGCCACTGTTGCCGGACCGACCGGCAGTCTTCAGCCAGCTTCATCGGACAGGGCCGTGCGTCTCAATTCCATCAAGTTATCCGGGTTCAAGTCGTTCGCCGAACCCACCAACTTCATGTTGCCGGGCCAACTGGTCGGCGTGGTGGGCCCCAACGGCTGCGGCAAGTCCAACATCATGGACGCGGTCCGCTGGGTGCTGGGCGAGTCGCGCGCGAGCGAACTGCGCGGCGAGTCGATGCAGGACGTGATCTTCAACGGCACCAACACGCGCAAGCCCGCCTCGCGCTCGTCGGTCGAGCTGGTGTTCGACAACGCCGACCATCGCGCCGGCGGGCAGTGGAGCCAGTTCACCGAGATCGCGGTCAAGCGCGTGCTCACCCGGGACGGGACGTCCAGCTATTACATCAACAACCAGCCGGTGCGGCGGCGTGACGTGCAGGACGTGTTCCTGGGCACCGGCCTGGGCCCGCGCGCCTACGCGATCATCGGCCAGGGCACGATCAGCCGCATCATCGAATCCAAGCCCGAGGAACTGCGCCTGTTCCTGGAGGAAGCCGCCGGGGTCTCCAAATACAAGGAGCGCCGCCGCGAAACCGAGAACCGCCTGTCGGACACCCGCGAGAACCTCACGCGGGTCGAGGACATCCTGCGCGAGCTCAATGCCAACCTCGACAAATTGGAGAAGCAGGCCGAGGTCGCGCAGCAGTACAACGCGCTGCAGTCCGAAGCGACCCTCAGGCAGCACCAGCAATGGTTCCTGAAGCGCGTCGAGAGCGAAACCGACCAGGCGAAGGTCAAGGCCGATGCCGAGAAGTCGGTGAACGAGCTCGAATCCCGGGTCGCCGACCTGCGGCATATCGAGAGCGAACTGGAGACCATCCGGCAGGCGCATTACGCGGCCGGCGACCAGGTCAACCAGGCGCAGGGACTGCTCTACGAAGCGAGTGCGGAAGTCGGGCGGCTGGAGGCCGAGATCCGGTTCGTCGTCGAGGGACGGCAGCGGGTCGAGCAGCGGCTGGCCCAATTGAAGGAGCAGACCGCGCAGTGGGCGACGCGCAGGGACGATGCCCTCGCCGAGACCGAGGCGCTGGCGGCGCAGGCGGTCGAAGCCGAAGAAAAAGCCGCGTTGCTGGCCGCCCAGGTCGAGGAGCAGGCGCAGCAATTGCCGGAACTCGAGGATGCCTTGCGGCAGGCGCAGGCGAAATCGACCGAACAGCGCGGCCACGTCGCGCAGGTGCAGCAGCAGATCCAGGTGCTGGCGGCCGACCAGCGCAACATCGAGGAGCAGTCGCGCCAATTGACGCAGCGACGCGAGCGGCTCGTGGCCGATCGCAACGCATTGGCTGCGCCGGACGAAGCGCGCCTCGTGAATCTCCAGGCGCAACTCGCCGCTGCCCAGGAAACGGCGGAGACCGCCGACGCCCGGCTGCACGAGCTGCAGGAGCAGGTGCCGCAACTCGACGACGAACGGCGCGAGCGCCAGCAGGCCGTCAACAGCGAAGGGCACAAGCAGGCCGACCTGTCGGCGCGCATGGAGGCCCTCAAGGCACTGCAGGAAAAAGTCAAGACCGACGGCAAGCTCAGGCCCTGGCTCGCCAAGCATGGCCTGGACGGGCTGCAGGGCCTGTGGAGCCGCATCCACATCGAGCTCGGGTGGGAAAGCGCGCTCGAGGCGGCGCTGCGCGAGCGCATGAACTCGCTGGAAGTGTCGCGCCTGGACATGGTGCGCTCCTTCGCCGCCGACGCGCCACCGGCCAAATTGGCGTTCTACAGCCCGCCCCAGGCCGCCACGCCCGAACCGGCGGCGGCGCTGCCGCGGCTCGCCGACCTCTTGCGCCTGAACGACGCGGGGCAGCGCGCCTTGTTGGCGGACTGGCTGCATGGCTGTTACACGGCTGCGAGCGTCGAAGAGGCGCTCGCCAGCCGCGACAAATTGCGCTCCGGCGAAGTGATCTACGTGAAGAGCGGGCACGCCGTCACGGCGCACAGCGTGTGCTTCTATGCTCAGGATTCGGAGCAGGCCGGCCTGCTCGCGCGCCAGCAGGAAATCGAGAACCTCGAGAAGCAGTTGCGCGCCCAGGTCCTGATTGCGGAGGAAGCACGGTCGGCGCTGGTGCGGGCCGAAGCCGCGTACACGGACGCGTCGCAGCGGCTGGTGGCGGCGCGGCGCGAGGCGGCGGAAAGCCAGAGCCGCGCCCACGAGCTGCAGGTCGAAACCCTGCGCCTGGCGCAACTGGCCGAACAGACCCGCGCCCGCAGCGAACAGATCGATGCCGACCTGGCCGAAGTTGATGCGCTGTTGGAAGACCTGCAGGAGCGCCGTGTCACGGCGGAGGGCCGGTTCGAAGAGCTGGATATGCAACTGGCCGACAGCCAGGAACGCCATGCGCAAATCGGCGACCGCGTGATCGAGGCCGAGCGCAAACTGGCCGAATGCCGCGAGCAGCAGCGCAGCCTCGAGCGGCAAGCGCAGGAAGCGCAGTTCTCGCAGCGCTCGGTCCAGGCCCGCAAGGCCGAACTGCAGCGGGCGATCGAAACTGCGGCCGAGCAGGCACGGTCGATCGCCATCGAGGAAGAGCGCGCGCGCGAAGAACTCTCGCGCCTGACCGACGCGGCGGCCCAGGCCGGCCTCCAATCGGCCCTGACGCTGAAGCTGGAGCGCGAACAGGCGCTCGGCGCGAAGCGCAGCGAATACGACGACCTCACGGCCAAATTGCGGGCCAGCGACGAACGGCGCCTGCAACTGGAGCGCGAGCTCGACCCGCTGCGCCAGCGGATCACCGACTTCCAGCTCAAGGAGCAGGCGGCGCGCCTCGGCTTCGAGCAGTACAGCCAGCTGCTCACCGACGCCCAGGCCGACCTCGAGGCGCTCGCCCGATCGGTCGAAGACGGCAAGGTCAGGTTGCCGGGCATGCAAGGCGAGATCGACCGGCTGCACCGAGAGATCGCCGCCCTGGGCGCCGTCAACCTGGCGGCGCTGGACGAACTCACCACGGCGCGCGAGCGCAAGCAATTCCTCGACGCGCAATCGGCCGACCTGAACGAGGCGATCACCACGCTGGAGGACGCGATCCGCAAGATCGACGCCGAGACACGCGAGTTGCTGGCCGGCACCTTCAACACGGTCAACGAGCATTTCGGCAAGATGTTCCCGGAGCTGTTCGGCGGCGGCAACGCCCGGCTGGTGATGACGGGCGACGAGATCCTCGACGCGGGCGTGCAGGTGATGGCGCAGCCGCCGGGCAAGAAGAACCAGACGATCCACCTGCTTTCGGGCGGCGAGAAGGCGCTGACCGCCATCGCCCTGGTGTTCGCGATCTTCCAGCTCAACCCGGCGCCGTTCTGCCTCTTGGACGAGGTGGACGCGCCGCTGGACGACGCGAACACGGAGCGTTATGCCAAACTGGTGACCAGCATGAGCCAGGAAACGCAGTTCCTTTTCATCAGCCACAACAAGATCGCCATGGAAATGGCCGAGCAGCTGATCGGCGTGACGATGCAGGAGCAGGGCGTTTCGCGCATCGTGGCCGTGGACATGGAAGCGGCTGTTTCGATGGCCGAGGCCGCATGAGCAGCTTCACGGTCGGCCTGGCGGTCATCGGCGGATTGCTGCTGGCAATCCTCGTCGGCTGGAACACGTGGACGACCCGTCGCAGCATCCCGCGGCAGGCGCAAACAGCGCATGGCGGCGCGCCGAGGACGCTCAGCGAGCGCCAGGACCCGGTGTTCGATCCCAGCATCGCACCGCCGTTGCCCGTGCTGGAGAAGAAGCCGGGCCTGGACGCACTGATCGACGTGCTGACGCCGATCGCGCTGGAGGGGCCGGTCTCGGGCGATGCGGCGTTGGCCGTGATGCCGCCCACACGGCGCGCCGGCAGCAAGCCGTTCGCGATCGAGGGCTTCAACGACGGCACGCAGCAGTGGGAAATGCCGCACCCGGGCCAGCGCTACAGCGCGTTCCAGGCCGGCGTGCAGCTGGCCAACCGCACCGGCGCGCTCAACGAGATCGAATACTCGGAGTTCGTCGTCAAGGTCCAGGCCTTCGCCGACGCGATCAACGGTTCCCCCGAATTTCCCGAGATGCTCGACGAGGTGGCGCGCGCGCGCGAGCTCGACCAGTTCGCCGGCGGGCACGACGCCCAGTTGAGTTTCACGCTGCGGGCGAAGAACGCCGCCTGGAGTCCGGGGTACGTGCAGCAAAGCGCGGCACGCCTGGGCTTCGTGGCCGGCGCGATCCCCGGGCGCATGGTGCTGCCGGCCGAAATGCCGGGCGCGCACCCGGTGCTCGGGCTGTCGTTCGACCCGCTGGCGGCCATGGCGGAGGACCCCGCGCAGTCGGCCCTGCGTTCGCTGACACTCAGCCTGGACGTGCCCCAGGTGGACCGCGCCGAGCAGCCGTTCGTGCGGATGCGCGATGCGGCCATTGCGCTGGCGGCATCGATGGACGGGGTGATCACCGACGACAACGGGCAGGCGATCCGCCCCGAAGCGCTCGACGTGATCGGCGCCGATCTCGAAAAGCTGTACGACACGCTCGACGCGCGCGACCTCGCCGCCGGTTCCCCGCAGGCGCGCCGGCTTTTCTCGTAGGCTGGGCACTTCGTTGGCCACCGTGCCGGCCATGGCCGCCCCGCCCAAGATCCAGGAACGCGCCGACGCGCTGCGCGAGTTGCTGCATCACCACGCGCATCGCTATTACGTCCTGGACGAACCGGAAATCCCCGACGCGGAATACGACAGGCTGTTTCGCGAGCTGCAGGAGCTCGAAGCCAGGTATCCGGAACTGCTGACGCCCGACTCGCCGACCCAGCGCGTGGGCGGCAAGTTGCTGGAAGGCTTCGCGAAGGTGCGCCACAAGGTGCCGATGCTGTCGATCCGCACCGAGACGGACATCGAGGCGAGCGGTGCGCGCAATTTCGACGCGCGGGTGCGGCGTGAGCTGGCACTGGCGGAATCCGACCCGCCGCTCGAGTACGTCGCCGAGCTGAAATTCGACGGACTCGCCGTGAATATCCGCTACGAGGAC
>JAGRPN010000125.1 GCA_019449555.1 Ramlibacter sp. | reverse complement strand
TCCCCAGGCAATTACCTTAGGGCCCGTCCCAGCGATTGCAGGTAGGCCACGAGCGCGTCCATGTCCGTCTTGTCCTTGACGTCGGCGGCCGCCTGCGCGATCTCGGTGTCGGTATAGGGAACGCCCACGGAGCGCAACGCCTTCATCCGCGTCGCCATGCCGGCGGCATCGACGGTGCCTTTTTCCAGCCAGCTGTACGCGGGCATGTTCGACTCGGGCACGACGTCGCGCGGGTTGTTCAGGTGGATGCGGTGCCATTCGTCGCTGTATTTCCCGCCCACGCGGTGCAGGTCCGGACCGGTGCGTTTGCTACCCCACTGGAACGGATGGTCGTAGACGAATTCGCCCGCCACCGAATAGTGCCCGTAGCGCAGCGTCTCGGCGCGAAACGGCCGGATCATCTGCGAGTGGCAGTTGTAGCAGCCCTCGCGCAGGTAGACATCGCGGCCGGCCAGTTGCAGGGCCGTGTAGGGCTTGACCCCTTCGATCGGCTGGGTCGTGGTCTTCTGGAAGAACAGCGGCACGATCTCGACGATGCCGCCGATGGCGACGACGAGCAGGATCAGCACGATCATCAGGAAATTGCTGGTCTCGATCTTCTCGTGCGAGAAGCCGGCCGTGGTGGTGTGGTTGTCGCTCATGTTCGTTGCTCCATCAGGCGGCTTGCGGGGCGGCGACGGGCACGCGGGACGAATGCCCCCCCGCCACGGTCATCCAGGTGTTCCACGCCATGACCAGCATCCCGCAGAGGTACAGCAGGCCGCCCAGGACGCGGATCACGTAGAACGGATAGGTCGCCTTGACCGATTCCACGAACGTGTAGGTGAGCGTGCCGTCGGTGTTGACGCCGCGCCACATCAGGCCCTGCATCACGCCGGCGATCCACATGGCCGCGATGTACAGCACGATGCCGATGGTTGCAATCCAGAAATGCAGCTCGATGGCGGGCACCGAGTACATTTTCTTCTGGCCGAACAGCCGCGGGATCAGGTAGTACAGCGAGCCCATCGTGATCAGGCCGACCCAGCCGAGCGCGCCGGAGTGCACGTGGCCGACCGTCCAGTCGGTGTAGTGCGACAGCGAATTCACGGTCTTGATCGACATCATCGGGCCCTCGAACGTGCTCATGCCGTAGAAGGACAGCGAGACGATGAGGAACCGCAGCACCGGGTCGTCGCGCAGTTTGTGCCACGCGCCCGACAGCGTCATGATGCCGTTGATCATCCCGCCCCAGCTCGGTGCGAGCAGGATCAGCGAGAACACCATGCCCACCGATTGCGTCCAGTCAGGCAAGGCGGTGTAGTGCAGGTGGTGCGGGCCGGCCCACATGTAGGTGAAGATCAGCGCCCAGAAGTGCACGATCGACAGCCGGTAGCTGTACACCGGGCGCTCGGCCTGCTTCGGGATGAAGTAATACATCATCCCCAGGAAGCCCGCGGTGAGGAAGAAGCCCACGGCGTTATGCCCGTACCACCACTGGACCATCGCGTCCTGCACGCCGGCGTACGCCGAGTACGACTTCATCCAGCCGGCGGGCACTTCCGCGCTGTTCACCACGTGCAGCAGCGCGATCGCCAGGATGAACGCGCCGTAGAACCAGTTGGCCACGTAGATGTGGCGAACCTTGCGGATTCCGATGGTGCCGAAGAAGACAATCGCGTAGGCCACCCACACCAGCGTGATGAGGATGTCGATCGGCCACTCGAGCTCCGCGTATTCCTTGCCGGTGGTGTATCCGAGCGGCAGGCTGATCGCGGCGGCGACGATGACCGCCTGCCAGCCCCAGAACGTGAAGGACGCCAACTGGCTCGCGAACAGCCGCACGTGGCAGGTGCGCTGGACGACGTAATAGCTGGTGCCGATCAGCGCGCACCCGCCGAAAGCGAAGATCACGGCGTTGGTGTGGAGCGGCCGCAGACGCCCGTAGCTAAGCCAGGGGATGCCCAGGTTGAGTTCGGGCCAGGCCAGCTCGGCGGCGATGAACACGCCGACAAGCATGCCAACCACGCCCCAGACGACGGCCATCAGGGAAAACTGCCGGACGACCGTGTCGTTGTAGAGCGCAGTTCCGGTGGGGTTGTTCATTTGGGAGCACCTTATGTCGTGACACTCCCATTTTTCTATTCCGATGCGCCTGCCGGATTGATAAAAATCAATCGGTCGGAATAGCGCTGACGCCGGTCAATCCGACCTGAGGATGCGCTCCGCCTCCGCATCGACGCCTTCGAACTGGCCCCGCCAAACGGCCCAGCCGAGCGCACCCAGAATCAGCAGCGCAAGCGCCACCGACAGCGGAATCAGGATGAAGAGGACGTCCATCAAATGTTCTCCCTGCCGCCGGCCAGGCGGGCCGAATTGGCCACGACGAGCAGCGAGCTGGCCGCCATGCCCAGACCTGCGAGCCAGGGCGGCATCGCGCCCATGACGGCCAGCGGTACGGACACCGCATTGTAGATTGCGGCCCAGGCGAGATTCTGCCGCACGATGACGCGCGTTCGGCGCGCTGTGCGCACCAGCGACGCCACCGCGCCGAGCTGTCCGCCCAGCACCACGAAATCGGCTTGGGCCTGCGCGAGCGGCACGCTCTGGCCCATGGCGATGGACACGTCGGCGCGCGCGAGCACCGGCCCGTCGTTCACGCCGTCCCCCACCATGGCTACACGGTGCCCGCCCCGCTGCGCCCGCCGCACATGCTCGAGCTTGTCCTCGGGTGAGCAGCCGCCGAAAGCGGCATCGATGCCGGCTCGCCCGGCCAGGCGCTGCACGGTCGCGGGCCGGTCGCCGGACAGCAGTTGCACCTGCAATCCCATCGCGCGCAGGGCCGTTGCCGCAGCCGGGGCTTCGCTGCGCATCGACTCGTCCAGCTCGAAGCTCGCGAGCCAGCCGTCGCCATCGGCAAGATGGGCCTCCAGTCCCACACCCTCCCCGCCGCTGGCGGGCGCGCCCGTGAACGCCGCCGATCCCAGCCGCGCCTCGACCGGGTCACTGCGCTCGCCTCGCGTCACCGTGCCTTGCACGCCGTGGCCGGAGCGCTCCGTCACGTCCCTCGCCGTGCCACCGCCCGGTCCGGCCGCCTCGGCGATGGCTCGCGACGCGGGATGAAGCGAATGCCGCGCCAGTGCGGCGGCGAGTGCCAGCGCTTCGGCCGGATCGGCTCCCGGACGCACACGCGTTGCCACCAGCGCCATCCGGTCCTCGGTCAGCGTGCCGGTCTTGTCGAAGACGACGGTGTCGATCGCGGCGCTACTTTCCAGTGCTTGCAGCCGGCGCACCATCACCCCGCGCCGCGCCAGGGCACCCGCGGCCGCCAGCGTCGCAGCGGGCGTCGCCAGCGACAGCGCGCACGGGCAGGTGACGATCAGCACGGCCACCGCGACGCCCAGCGCGTGAGCCGGGTCCGCCGGCCACCACCACACTGCCGCGGCGGCAGCGGCGAGCACCACGCCCACCAGGAACGGGCTGGCGATGCGGTCGGCGATCCGCGCCAGCCGGGGTTTCTCGAGCGATGCCTGCTCCATCAAGGCAACGATGCCGGCGTACCGGGTCTGGCTGCCGGTGCGCTCGACGCGCGCCTGGACCACGCCCGTGAGGTTGTGGCTGCCGGCGACCACGCGGTCGCCCGTTTGGCGCGGCAACGGCCTGGACTCGCCGGTCAACAGGGCCTCGTCGACACGGCTCTCGCCCGCGATCACCACGCCGTCGGCGGGGAAAATTTCACCGGGCAGCACCCGGATCACGTCGCCGGCCGCGAGCCGGCGCACCGGAACGCGCTCGAAAGTGGAATCGGCGGCGCGGCGCTCGATCGTCTGCGGCAGCCGCCGCATGAGGGCCTCCAGCGCACCGGCCGTGCGATCGCGCAGCCGCTGCTCCAATAGCCGCCCCGAAAGCAGGAAGAACACGAACATCGTGACCGAGTCGAACCAGACCTCGCGGCCCAGCGGACCGGCCGGATCGAACGTGGCGGCCGTGCTGGCGCCGAATGCGATGGCGATGCCCAGGGCCACGGGCACGTCCATTCCGATGCGCCCGTTGCGCACGTCGCGCGCCGCGGCCGTGAAGAACGGCCAGCAGGAAAACAGCACCACCGGGACCGTCAGGACCCACGATGCCCAACGCAACAGCGCTTCGATGTCCGGGCTGATCTCGCCGGGGGCGGTCACGTACAGCGGCACCGTGTACATCATCACCTGCATCATGCAAAAGCCCGCGACGAGCCAGCGCCACAACATGACGCGGCGCTCGTGCAGGCGCGGCACGGCCGCGAGCAGGTCGCCGGCCGGCACGCCGCCGTAGCCGGCGCGCTTCAGCGCGGCCAGCCAGTCCGAGGGACGGCTTTGCACCGGCGACCACACGATGCGCGCACTGGCGCTCGCGCCGTTCACGTGCACGCTGTCCACCCCGGGCAGCCTGGCCAGCGCCTCCTCGACCGTGAGCGAGCAGGCAGCGCAATGCATCCCCTCGATCGCAAGGAACGATTCGAGGCAACCCTCCCGATCGCGCAGCGGCCGGCTGAAGCCCTCCCACTCCGCCGGCTCGTCGAGCGCGGCCCAGCCGCGCGCGACCCGCTCGTTGGCGGAGCGGGCGTCCAGGGCGAGGGCGGAAGGCTGCATGCTGCGAGGCTAGCGGAGGGCACGGTGCTTCGATTGACATGGATCAACCGGGCCGATTCAGCCTCGACCTAAGCTGAAAGCGAACACAACGGAGTGAGAACCATGTATCAAAAAATCCTGGTGGCGACCGATGGCTCGGCCCTGTCGAAGAAAGCGGTACGCAGCGCCGTCGACCTGGCGTCGGCGGTGGGCGCCGAACTGGTCGCGCTGTACGTCGTGCCGCGTTATCCGGTGAGCTATTTCGAAGGCGGGATCACGGTATCGACGCAGGACATCGCGCGCATCGAGAAACAATGGTCCGACGAGGGCCAGGCCGTCGTCGATGCCGTGCAGCACTCGGCTGAGGCGCGCGGCGTGAACGCGAAGGCCCTGATCGCGAAGTCCGACCTCGTCGCCGAAGCGATCATGGCGGCGGCGAAGAAGAACAAGTGCGACCTGATCGTGATGGCGTCCCACGGGCGCAAGGGCCTCAAGCGCGTCCTGCTCGGCAGTGAGACGCAGCAGGTCCTCACGCACAGCACCGTCCCCGTGCTGGTGTTACGCTGAGGCGCCCCACAGGAGAGATCCCGCATGAAAATACTGTTGGCCGCCGACGGCAGCAAGTACACCAAGAAAGCCGCAGCATTCCTCGTCACGCACGAACACCTCGTCGGCCCGGACGACGAGCTCGTGCTGCTGCACGTGCAGCCGGCGGTTCCGCCGCGCGTCAAGACGATGCTGGGCGCGAGCGCCGTCGCCTCGTACCACGCCGAGGAAGCGGCCAAGATCCTGGAACCCCTGGAGCGGTTCCTCAAGCGCCACAACCTGAATTTCCGCAGCACGTGGGTGGTCGGATCGCCCTCG
>JAGRPN010000124.1 GCA_019449555.1 Ramlibacter sp. | reverse complement strand
CTCACCGAGAGCAGGTGCGACACCGCGCAAAAGCGCGGGCCTTCCCAGACACCGTCGCGGTACTCGGAGTAGTCGACGCCGCACAGGTCCACGAGCTGCTCGAACTGGCATCCGGGCGCATCGCGCAGCAGCCGGGCCGTTTCCAGGTAGTCGGCGGGACCGACCACCACGGTCAGTTCGCCGAGCTTGAGTTCGATGCTCTTGGCGCGCGCACCGAGCGTGGTGGCCAGCGTTTCCTTCAGGGCTTGGGGATCGACGGCGAACAGGGTCATGTTGGTCTCTGCCTTTCAGGCCCGTGCGATGGTTTGCGTGCGGCGGATCTTCTGCTGCAGCTGGATGATTCCGTACAGCAGCGCTTCCGCGGTGGGCGGGCAGCCCGGCACGTACACGTCCACCGGCACGACGCGGTCGCAGCCGCGCACGACCGAATAGCTGTAGTGGTAGTAGCCGCCGCCGTTCGCGCAGGAGCCCATCGAGATCACCCAGCGCGGCTCGGCCATCTGGTCGTACACCTTGCGCAGCGCCGGCGCCATCTTGTTGCACAGCGTGCCGGCGACGATCATCAGGTCCGACTGGCGAGGGCTCGGCCGGAACAGCATGCCGAAGCGGTCGATGTCGTAGCGCGCCGCGCCGGCATGCATCATCTCCACCGCGCAGCACGCCAGCCCGAAAGTCATCGGCCACAGCGAGCCGGTCTTGGCCCAGTTGATGACGGAGTCCACGGTCGTGGTGACCATGCCCTTGTCCAGCAGGCCCCGGTCCGGGGCCCTGTCGAGAATGCCTTCGTTAGCCATAGCGATACTTCCTATGTGGCTACGCGCGGGGAGTCACTCCCAGTCGAGCGCGCCCTTTTTCCATTCGTACACAAAGCCCACCACGAGGATGGTCAGGAAGACCATCATGGCCCAGAAGCCCAGGGCCCCGATCTCCTTGAGCGACACCGCCCACGGAAACAGGAAAGCGATTTCCAGATCGAACAGGATGAACAGGATGGCGACGAGGTAGTAGCGCACGTCGAATTTCATGCGCGCGTCCTCGAAGGCTTCGAACCCGCATTCGTAGGGGGAATTCTTCGCGGCGTCCGGCCGCTGGAAGCCGAGCACGGTGCTGAGCAGCCAGCCGATCGCGAGAGGAGCGACCCCCACGCCGACGCCCACCAGCAGAAACAGAAGGACAGGGAGGTACTGGTCGAGATTCATCTTGGCCTGAGTCCGCTTTTCTTTCCGCCGATGCGTGCCCGGCGGATTTCATTATTTGGTGCCGTCGGCGAGACTCGAACTCGCACAGCTTTCGCCACTACCCCCTCAAGATAGCGTGTCTACCAATTTCACCACGACGGCGGTATTGCTCTCGCCCGGACAGGCATGAGGAATCTATCGATTGTTCGCGTTCCGGACAGCGTAGGAGTTTACCCGTAAATGAAGACCGTTCTGCAGTCAGAAAAGGCTGATCTTGGCCTCACTTGACCGGAATCTGTCCCGCCCCAGAAGCTGGTGGCGCGGCCGGCACCGGTGTGGTAGAGGCTGAGGCAGGCGCGGTGGTTCCGGGGATCTGCGCTGCCGCACCGGACGCCGCCGGCGCAGGCGCCTGCGCGGGCGCCGGAGCCGTGGTCGTGGCGGCCCGCTCCAGCACGCTGCCCGACTCCACCGGACGCAGGTTGCCGAAATACGCCAGCATCAAGGTACAGGCAAAAAACACAGCTGCCAGCACCGCGGTCGTGCGCGACAGGAAGTTCGCGCTGCCGCTCGCGCCGAAGAGGCTGCCCGAGCTGCCGCTGCCGAACGCCGCTCCCATGTCCGCACCCTTTCCATGCTGGATCAGGATGAGCCCGATCATTCCCAGTGCGGTGAGCATCTGGAGGGCGAGCACCACCGTTAGCAAGACATTCATTCCGTTTACTCCTATTGTTCTGGCGCGGCCGCTAGCGCGCCGCGGCGATGATCTGCAGGAAATCGGGGGCCTTCAGCGAGGCGCCGCCGATCAGTCCGCCATCGATGTCGGGCTGGGCCAGCAGCGAAACCGCGTTGGCCGCATTCATGCTGCCGCCGTACAGGATGAGGACGCGGTCCGCATGCTCGGTCGCTGCCTTCAGCTGGGCTCGCAACACCGCGTGCACTTCCTGGGCCTGCTCCGGTGTGGCGGTGCGGCCGGTGCCGATCGCCCAGACCGGTTCGTACGCCACCGCGATTTCGCTGATGCAGTGGCCGTTGGTGTGGATCACCGCGGCCATCTGCCGCTTGACGATGGCCGACGTGCGCCCTTCTTCGCGCTGGGCCAGTGTTTCGCCGACGCACACGATCGGGGTGATGCCGGCCGCCAGCGCGGCCTTGACTTTCTCCGCGACGACGGCGTCGGATTCGGCGTGGTACTGGCGCCGCTCCGAGTGGCCGACGATCACGTAGCGCACACCGAATTCCCTGAGCATGTCCGCCGACACCTCGCCGGTGTAGGCGCCTTGCGCGTGCTCGGAGACATCCTGCGCGCCCAGCTCGAGCGCAGTGCCGGCCCGCAAGGCCTGCACCTGTGCCAGGTAGGGCGCAGGCACGCAGACCGCGACGGTGCACGCCGCGTCGCCCATGCCCGCGAGCACCGCGCGCACCAGAGATTCGTTGGCGGCGGCGTTGCCGTTCATCTTCCAGTTGCCCGCGATCAGTTTGCGTTTCATTTCAGTTCTCCATGCGCCGAGGGCGAAGCCCGAGGGGGCATCGCCGCAGGCGCTTCGGGGGCGGGCTTCATTCCCACGTCAGCACGATCTTGCCGATGTGCTGGTTGGACTCCATGAGTTCGTGCGCCTTGGCGGCCTGCGCCGCCGGAAACACGCTGTGGATCACCGGCTTGATGGCACCTTTTTCCAGCAGCGGCCAGACCTTGGCCTGCAGCGAGCGGGCGATGTCCGCCTTGAACGCCACCGGTCGCGGGCGCAGCGTCGAGCCGGTGATCACGAGCCGCTTGCGCAGCACGAGGCCGGCGTTGAATTCGCTCTTCACGCCGCCCTGCACCGCGATGATCACGAGGCGTCCGTCCTCGGCCAGGCACTCGACCTCGCGCGCGACGTAGCCGCCGGCCACCATGTCCAGGATGACGTTGACCCCGTCGCCGGCGAGCTTCCTGGCCTCGACCGCAAAGTCCTGCGTCTTGTAGTTGATCGCGTGATCGGCACCGAGCTTGCGGCAGGCCTCGCACTTCTCGTCGGTGCCGGCCGTCGCGATCACCTTGGCTCCCAGCGCTTTGGCCATCTGGATCGCCGTCACGCCGATGCCGCTGGTGCCGCCCTGGACCAACAAGGTCTCGCCCGGCTGCAGCCGCACGCGGTCGAACACGTTGGTCCAGACGGTGAAGAACGTTTCGGGCAGCGAAGCCGCTTCGATGTCGGTGAGGCCCTTGGGAACGGGCAGGCATTGGCCCACCGGCGCAACGCACAGCTGCGCATAGCCGCCGCCGGCCACCAGCGCGCAGACGCGGTCGCCGGGCCTGAAGCCGGCTTGCGCCATCGCCTCGCGGTCACCGGACACGATCTCGCCCGCCACTTCCAGGCCCGGGATGTCCGATGCGCCCGGCGGGACGGGGTAATTGCCCGTGCGCTGGAGCACGTCCGGGCGGTTCACGCCGCTGGCTGCGACGCGGATCAGGAGTTCGCCCGCGCCGGCAACGGGGTCGGGCCGCTCGCCCAGACGCAGGACGTCCGGTTTGCCATAGGCGCTGATTTCAACGGCTTTCATGGTCTTCTCGGGTGGCAGTCCGCCGCATGACCGGCGGGCCGCGATCAAAAAGAGGGGTCAGGCCTGGTCGTCGACCGGCGCCTGCTGCGGAACGGCCTGCGGCTCGTTCTGGTCGCGCGGCTGCTGGTCGCGCGGCTGCTGCTCGCGTGGCTGCTGGTCGCGCGGCTGGTATTCGCGCTGGTCGCGCTGCTGCGGCTCGCGCTGCTCGCGCGGGGGCTGGTCGCGGTACTCGCCCCGCGGTTGACGGTCCTCGCGCGGGGGACGGTCGCCCCGGTCGCCACGCGGTTCGCGCGGCGGCCGATCCTGGAATTCACCCGCCGGGCGATCCAGCAACGCCTTCATCGACAGCTTGACGCGGCCCTTCTCGTCGGTCTCGAGGACCTTCACGCGCACGATCTGGCCTTCGCTCAGGTAGTCGGAAACCTTCTCCACGCGCTCGTGGGCGATCTGGCTGATATGCAACAGGCCGTCCTTGCCGGGCAGCAGGTTCACCAGCGCGCCGAAGTCCAGCAGCTTGGTGATCGGGCCTTCGTAGACCTTGCCGATCTCCACTTCCGCGGTGATCTGCTCGATGCGCTTCTTGGCGAACTCGGCCTTCTCGGCTTCGGTCGATGCGATCGTGATGGTGCCGTCCTCGGCGATGTCGATGGTGCAGCCGGTTTCCTCGGTCAGCGCGCGGATGGTGGCGCCGCCCTTGCCGATCACGTCGCGGATCTTCTCCGGGTTGATCTTCATCGTGTACAGGCGCGGCGCGAAGTTGCTCACCTCGGCGTTGGCCTGTGCCATCGTCTCCTGCATCTTGCCCAGGATGTGCATGCGCGCTTCCTTGGCCTGCGCCAGGGCGACCTGCATGATCTCCTTGGTGATGCCCTGGATCTTGATGTCCATCTGCAGCGCGGTGATGCCGTTGGTCGTGCCGGCCACCTTGAAATCCATGTCGCCGAGGTGGTCCTCGTCGCCCAGGATGTCGGTCAGCACGGCGAACCGGTTGCCTTCCTTGATCAGGCCCATGGCGATGCCGGCCACGTGGGCCTTCATCGGCACGCCCGCGTCCATCAGCGACAGGCAGCCGCCGCACACCGACGCCATCGACGAGGAGCCGTTGGATTCGGTGATCTCGGACACCACGCGCATCGTGTAGGGGAATTCGTCCTTGCTCGGCAGGCAAGCCAGGAGCGCCCGCTTGGCGAGGCGGCCGTGGCCGATTTCACGGCGCTTGGTCGAGCCCATGCGGCCCACTTCGCCGGTGGCGAAGGGAGGCATGTTGTAGTGGAACATGAAGCGGTCTTCGTACTCGCCCATCAGCGCGTCGATGCGTTGCGCGTCGCGCTCGGTGCCCAGCGTCGTGACCACCAGGGCCTGCGTCTCGCCGCGCGTGAACAGCGCCGAGCCGTGGGTGCGCGGCAGCACGCCGTGGCGGATCTCGATCGGACGCACGGTGCGGGTGTCGCGCCCGTCGATGCGCGGCTCGCCGGCCAGGATCTGGCTGCGCACGATCTTCGCTTCGATGTCGAACAACAGGCCTTCGACCTTGATCGGGTCGAATTCGAGGCCTTCGGCCTGCAGGTCGGCCATCACGGCGGCGTTGGCTTCGCGCAGGGCCTGCGTGCGGGCCTGCTTGCTGCGGATCTGGTACGCCGCGCGGATCTTTTCCTCGGCCAGGGCATTCACCTTCGCGATGAAGTGCTCGTCCCTCGTGGGCGCCTGCCAGTCCCACACCGGCTTGCCGGCATCACGCACGAGTTCGTGGATCGCGTTGATCGCGATCTTGCCCTGCTCGTGGCCGAACACCACGGCGCCGAGCATGACTTCCTCGGACAGCTGCTGCGCCTCGGATTCGACCATCAGCACGGCGGCCTCGGTGCCGGCGACGATCAGGTCCAGGTCCGACATCTTGCGGGCGGTCTGGCCGGGGTTCAGCACGTATTCGCCGTTGACGTAGCCCACGCGCGCGGCGCCGATCGGGCCGGCGAACGGGATACCGGAGATCGACAGGGCGGCGCTGACGCCGATCATGGCGGCGATGTCGGCATCGACTTCGGGGTTGAGCGAGAGCGTGTGGATCACCACATGCACTTCGTTGAAGAAGCCTTCGGGGAACAGCGGGCGGATCGGGCGGTCGATCAGGCGGCTGGTCAGCGTCTCGTGTTCGCTGGGCTTGGCTTCACGCTTGAAGAAGCTGCCCGGGATCTTGCCGGCGGCGTAGGTCTTCTCGATGTAATCCACCGTGAGGGGGAAGAAGTCCTGGCCCGGCTTCGAGCTCTTGGAAGCGGCGACCGTCGCCAGCACCACGGTGTCGTCGATGTTGACGATCACGGCGCCGCCCGACTGGCGGGCGATCTCGCCGGTTTCGAGCGTGACCGTGTGCGAGCCCCACTGGAAGCTCTTGGTGACCTTGTTGAAAATACTCATGGCTATCTCTCCTGTTGCCGGCGCATCTGGCTGCGCCGTGGTGCCCGGAGAGGCGGTGTCGAACACGATGCCATTCCAGAAGCCGGGGGCTTGTCCCCTCGCCCGGGCTTTTGGAATGACACAGCGCGTATTCGTCTTGCCGTCTCCGAAGTACAAAGCGCCTGAGCTAGCGATGCACTAACTCAGGCGCTCGCGTTATTTCCGCCGCCTTACTTGCGCAAGCCCAGTTTGCCGATCAGCGCCGTGTAACGGCCGGCGTCCTTGTCCTTCAGGTAGGCCAGCAGGCTCTTGCGGCGATTCACCATGCGCAGCAGGCCGCGGCGGCCGTGGTGGTCCTTGGCGTGCGTCTTGAAGTGCGGGGCGAGTTCGTTGATGCGAGCCGTCAGCAGTGCGACCTGCACTTCCGGGCTGCCCGTGTCGTTGGCGCTGCGCGCGTTGGCCTTTACGACTTCGGCCTTGTTCAAAGCGGTCATTCTGGTTTCCTTGGGTGTTTTAACTTGCGTTGGGTGCTGGAATTGCGGCCCAACGTGCGCCTTGCGAAACGCAAAGCCTTGAAATTATAGCTGGTGCCGTCATCCCGGGCTTGACCGGGGAATCTCCCCGGCGGCTTTACGGATCAGCCCTGCGAGGACAACCAGGAGCTCAGGCGCCCGACGCCCTCCTGCAGCCTGGACACATCCTTGGACGCAAAGCACCAGCGCAGCCACCCCTGGGCCTCGGGCGCGAAGGCGTTGCCGGGCGCCAGGCCCAGCCCGGCCTCGGCCACCAGCCGCTTGGCCAGGGCCAGCGAGTCGCCGAAACCGTCGAGCTTGAAGAACGCGTACATCCCACCCTTGGCAGCCTGCAGCTCGACCCTGGGGACGGCGCGCAATAGCGGCACCAGCGTGTCGCGGCAGGTTTTCAGGTGCGCGACGACCCGTGGGGTGACGTCGTCGGTGCGCTGCAAAGCGGCCAGCGCCGCGCGCTGGGTAAAGACGCTGGCGCAGGAAGTGTTGAACTCGATCAGTTTGCCCATGTGATGGGTCATGGCCGCCGGCATCACCAGCCAGCCCAGCCGCCAGCCCGTCATCAGGAAGCTCTTGGAAAAGCTGTGCGCCACCACGAGCCGGTCATCGGGCGAGGCGATGTCCAGGAAACTCGGAGCACAGCGGTTGGGTGTCGGTTCGTAATAAAGCCGCTCATACACCTCATCAGCCAGGATCCACGTGCCGGTCTTGCGGCAATGATCGAGGATGGCCTGCTGTTCGGCCGGGCTCAGGGTCCAGCCGGTCGGGTTGTTGGGCGCGTTGAGGACCAGCAGGCGGGTGGCCGGCGTGACGGCGTCCAGCAAGGCCTGCAGGTCGAGGGCCCAGGCGCCGCCGGCGGGCTTGAGCGATACGCGCTTGAGCTTGGCGCCCATGATGACCGGCTGAGCCGTCAGGTTGGGCCAGACCGGCGTGACCACCACCACTTCGTCGCCCGCGTCCACCAGCGCCTGGACCGCGAGCATCAGCGCGTTGACGCCGCCCGAGGTGATCGCGATGCGCCCGGGGGCCATCGTGCCGTGCAAACCGCCGGTGTAGTTCGCCACCGCTTCGCGCAACTCCGCCAGCCCCAGGTTGTGCGCGTAGAAGGTTTCGCCCTTGCGCAGCGATTCGATCGCGGCCTCGCGAATGAAGTCGGGCGTGACCTCGTCGCTTTCGCCGAACCAGAACGCCAGCACGTCGTTGCGCCCGAAGCCGGCGTTGGCGACTTCGCGGATCTTGGATTCTTCGAGGTTCTGGATGGCTTGGCGCATGGATGCACGGTGGGCAGCAAGCTGCCCCTCTACGGGGAGGCGGCTGCCGACGCGAAAAAGATCAAGCCCTAAGTATCAGGCAGGATGCGCCATCCTGCAGGTCGTGGGCATTTCCGCCTGGGCCGGCTGGATGGTCTTGATCACGCGAAAGCCGTAGCCCGAGCCCTCGACGTCGAACTTCACGCCGGGCGCGCCCTGGCGGTCCATCACGCCCACCACCAATTGCTGCTGGAACTGGTGATCCGCGGCGCGCATGAACCCGCGCTGCCCTTGCAGGTTCACGCTCGCCTGTTCCAGGGCGCCGGCGACGGCCGCCGCATCCACGCTGCCCGCCTGCTCGATCGCCTGCGCCAGCGCTTCGATCATCAGTTGCATGCGCATGTGGACATAGTCGTCGGCCGGTTTCGGGTAGCGCCGGCGAAAGGCGCGGTAGAAGTCCTCGCTTCGCGCCGTCGCCACGTTCGGCAGCCAGTCGGCCACCGCCAGCACGCGGCCGACGCCCGCGTCGCCGATGGCGGCGGGCGCCCCCAGGGCGTTGCCGTAGAACGTGTAGAACTTGCCGTCGAAGCCCACCTCGCGCGCCGCCTTCACCAACAGCGTGAGGTCGTTGCTGAAGTTGCCGGTGATGACGGCGTCGGCGCCGCTCGCCTTGATCTTGGTCGCGTACGGCGCGAAATCCTTGATGCGCAGTAGCGGGTGCAATTCGTCGCCGACGATGCGCACGTCCGGCCGCTGCACACCGAGCTGGCGCCGGGCTTCGCGCAGCACCGCCTGCCCGAAGCTGTAGTCCTGCCCCAGCAGATAGACCGACTTCACGGCCTTGTCGTCCTTGAGCACTTCCATCAGGGCGGCCATGCGCATGTCCGCGTGCGCGTCGAAGCGGAAATGCCAGAAGCTGCATTTCTCGTTGGTCAGGATCGGATCGACCGCAGAGTAGTTCAGGAACACCACGCGCCGTCCCGGTTCGCGCTCGTTGTGCTTGTTGACGGCCTCGATCAGCGCCGCGGCGACGGCGGACGAATTGCCCTGCAGGATGAATTGCGCGCCGTCGTCGATCGCCGAGCGCAGCGCCGACAGCGCCTCCTCGATCTGCCCTTTGCTGTCGTAGCGCTCGAGCGCGAGTCGCCGCGCGCCGCCCGGCAGGCGCACGCCGCCGCGCTCGTTCACCCGCTCGACGGCCCATACGAGATTGCGGAACACCGCCTCCCCGCCGTTCGCGTTGCCCCCGCTCAAGCCCTCGATCATGGCCAGCTTGACCACCGGCGCCCGCGGCCCTTGCGCCCACGCGGCGGCCGGAGCAAATAGCGATGCGGCGATCGATTTCAAGAGTCGGCGGCGCTGATTTTTCACTTCGAATGTTCCCTTGAAAAAAACCGCTGCGTTCGCACATGGAGGTCATGCGGCGATCACGGTCGAGAGCCGCGCAGTGTACGGGACGGCCCGGAACAAATAGCGCCGTTTCCCTCCCTCTTCATGACAAGGAGTTCGCCATGTTTTTCGCCCCCGTCGTCCGCACCCGCGCCGTTTCGCCGGCCTTCCGTTCCTTCGACCGCAGCTTCGAGCGGTTCGTCAACGACGCTTTCTTCACCAATGCCGCCCGCGGCTTCAAGGTCGAGCGCGATGACAAGGCCTGGACGGTGTCGCTCGACATGCCCGGCATCGCCCGCGAGGAACTGTCGGTGAACATCGAAGGCAGCATCGTGCGCATCGAGACCCAGGCCGAAGCCAAGCGCCCGTTCAAGGCCGCCTACGAGCTGCCGCAGGACATCGACGCTGCCGCCAGCAGCGCCAAGCTCGAAAACGGCGTGCTCACGCTCACGCTCGCCAAGCTGGTTCCGCCGAGCACCGCGCGCCAGATCGAAGTCAAGTAAACAAGCCAAAGAAAGCCCGCCGAAACACAGGTGGGTTTTTTTTTCGATGCCCGGGCCGGCGGGCTTTCCACGTCGAGCTTGCACTTTGTAACAGAGGCCTTGAACGGCCGCGCCATTTCTCTAGACTACGCAGCCCCATCCCAAACGCGGAGGCTGCCATGCCCACCAGCGCGATCAACGGTGTCCAGCTCTACTGGGAGCTCAACGGGAGCGGCGAACCCGCGATCCTCGTGCACGGCTCCTGGGGTGACCACAGCAACTGGGCGCCGGTGGTTTCCGCGCTTTCCAGTTCGTTCAACCTGGCGACCTATGACCGGCGTGGTCACAGCCGCAGCGAACGCCCGCCGGGCCAGGGCAGCATCCAGGAAGACGTCGACGACCTGGCGGCGCTCATCGAGCACCTGTTCGACGGACCCGCGCATGTCATCGGCAACTCCTTCGGCGCGGCCATCGGCGTGAATCTCGCCGCGCGCCGGCCCGAACTGATCCGCACGCTCGTCGCGCACGAGCCGCCGCTGTTCGGGCTGCTGGAAGGCCAGCCGACGGTGCAGCCGGCGCTGCAGGCGGTCCAACAGCGGATCGGGGCCGTGGTCCCGCTGTTGCAGGCCGGTGACTTCGAAGCCGGCGCGCGACGCTTCGTCGAAACCATTGCGTTCGGACCCGGCGCATGGGAGCAATTGCCGCAGGCCATGCGCGACATGTTCATCTTCAATGCACCGACCTGGCTGGATGAGCTGCAGGAGCCGGCCTGGGATACGCTCGACCTGAGGGAACTTTCCGTGTTTACCGCGCCCGCCATGCTGAGCATGGGGGGCGAGAGCCCGCCGTTCTTCCCGGCTGTCGTCGAACGCATCGCGGCGGCGCTGCCTCACGCGCGCAAGCACCTGTTCCCGCAGTCCGGCCACGTGCCGCACCTGAGCCATCCCGCCGAGTACGTGCGGGTCGTGACGGAGTTCATCGGCTCGCCGTGAGAACGCGCTAGCGCGAGCCGATCTCGCTCAAAGGCCAGCGCGGCTTCACATCGAAAGCGTAGTCACGCGTTGCGGCTTGCACGCCGGCCTCGAGCCGCATCGCCGCCGCCATCGCAATCATGGCGCCGTTGTCGGTGCACAGCGCCGGTTCCGGGTAGTGCACGTGCAGCCCGCGCTGGGCCGCCGCTGCGCCGAGCTGCGACCTGAGTTCCCTGTTCGCGCCCACCCCGCCCGCGACGACGAGCCGGTCGAGCGCGCACTGCTCCAAGGCCGCCACCGACTTCCTGACCAGCACCTCCACGATCGCCGCCTGCGTCGAGGCTGCGAGGTCGGCCTTGCGCGCGTCGAGTTCGGGACCGAGTTTTTTCGCCTGCGTGAGCACTGCGGTCTTCAGCCCCGCGAACGAAAAATCCAGGTCGCCGCTATGCAGCAGCGGCCGCGGCAATTTGAACGCCCGCGGATCGCCCTGCTCGGCCAGCCGCGACAGCGCCGGCCCGCCCGGGTAGGGCAGCCCCATCAATTTCGCCGACTTGTCGAACGCCTCGCCCGCCGCGTCGTCGATGCTTTCGCCCAGCAGTTCATAGCGGCCCACGCCTTCGACCCGCATCAATTGCGTGTGCCCGCCGGACACCAGCAGGGCGACAAAGGGGAATTGCGGCGGATCGGCACCCAGGAACGGCGACAGCAGGTGCCCCTCCAGGTGGTGCACGCCGAGCACCGGCTTGTCCAGCGCCGCGCCCAAGGCGCAGGCGACACCCGCGCCCACCAGCAGCGCGCCCGCGAGGCCCGGTCCGCGCGTGTAGGCGACCACATCCAGCTGGGGCAACCCGACACCGGCCTGCGCCAGCACGGTTTCCGCCAGCGGCAGCACGCGCCGGATATGGTCGCGGCTGGCGAGCTCGGGCACCACGCCGCCGTAGGCCTGGTGCATGTCGATCTGGCTGTGCAGCGCCTGCGCGCGCAGCACCGGCAGGCCCGCGCCTTGCGATTCGACCAGCGCAACGCCCGTTTCATCGCAGGAGGACTCGATACCAAGGACAAGCATGCGGCGAGTTTAGAGGAGCGTAGCGGCTCCTTGGCGCGATTCTTGCGCACTGCCCGCATGACCTCTTCCCAGTCCCTCCGCCTCGTGGTCATCGCGCCGGATTCGCTCCACCCCGACGCGTCCGACCAGCACGCCGTCGAACAGGCCGAGCGCTCGCGACTGTTGCGCATCAGCCTGCTGGAGAATGGTTACAACATCATCGCCGTGCTGCCCACCGACAGCTTCCTGGGCGAACGGCTCACGCAGTTGCAGCCCGACATGATCGTGGTGGACGCGGAAAGCGCGGCGCGCGATGCCCTGGAGCATGTCGTCAGCGCGACGCGCGATGCACGCCGGCCGATCGTGATGTTCACCAACGACGAGGACACGACGCACGTCAAGGACGCGGTGGCTGCGGGAGTGTCGGCCTATGTCGTCGCCGGCCTCGCGCCCGAACGCATCCGGCCGATCCTGGAGGTGGCAATGGCGCGGTTCCAGCACGAGCAGGCGCTGCGACGCGAGTTGGCCGACGCGAGATCGGAGCTGCGTGAACGCAAGACCCTCGACCGCGCCAAGGGCCTGTTGATGCAGCGGCAGGGCCTCACCGAGCAGGAAGCGTATGAAAAACTGCGCAAGACCGCGATGGACCGCGGCCTGAGGCTTGCCGATGTCGCGCAGCGCATCCTCGACGTCGCCGACCTCCTGGCCTGAACCATTACGGTGCGCCACACCCCTCGGCTGTCAACGCGGGCTTGTCCCGCAATCCACGTTGGTGCGGCTGGATGCCCTGGGGCTCGGGTCCGGGGCGGGCTGCGTTGGCACGCCTGTTGCATGACTCTCGCATGAACCAATGAAGGTTCACTGATCCGCGCGCTTCAAGGGCGAGGCACTGCGCGGCTCACCGGACGAAGGCGTCCCCACCGGCACGGTTGCGTGCCCGCGTGCGGACGCCTTTTTGTTTTTCGTTTTGCCCTACCTGGAGAAGAAAGATGACGGACCTGCTGAAGACCCAACTGCCGCGCCGCACTGTGCTGCAAGCCGCCGCGGCCGGCGCGCTGGGCATCTCGCCCACCCTGCGCAGCGCGGTCTGGGCCGCTGGCTCCGACAAGCCCGAGAAAGAGGAAGTGAAGATCGGCTTCATTCCGCTGACCGACTGCGCCAGTGTGGTCATGGCCTCGGTTCTGGGCATCGACCGCAAGTACGGCGTCAAGATCACTCCCAGCAAGGAAGCCAGCTGGGCCGGCGTGCGCGACAAGCTGGTGAACGGCGAGCTGGATTTCGCCCATGTGCTCTATGGCCTGATCTACGGCGTGCACATGGGAACGTCGGGCCCGAAGAAAGACATGGCGGTGCTGATGAGCCTGAACCACAACGGGCAGGCCATTACCCTTTCGAAAAAGATCGCGGAGAAGGGCGCCGTGGACGGCCCGACGCTCGCGAAGCTGATGGCCAAGGAAAAGCGCGAATACACCTTCGCCCAGACCTTTCCCACCGGGACCCACGCCATGTGGCTGTACTACTGGCTCGCGAGCGCCGGGATCGACCCGTTCAAGGACGCCAAGGCGATCGTGGTGCCGCCGCCGCAGATGGTGGCCAACATGCGCGTGGGCAACATGGATGGCTTCTGCGTGGGCGAGCCGTGGGGCCACCGCGCGATCATGGATGGCATCGGCATCACCGCAGTGACGACGCAGGACATCTGGCGTGACCACCCGGAAAAGACGCTGGGCACGACGGCCGAGTTCGTGAAGAAGTATCCGAACACCGCGCGGGCCGTCACTGCCGCGGTGCTGGAAGCGGGCAAGTGGATCGACGCCGGCCTGCAGAACAAGAACAGGATGGTCGAGACGGTGGCGCAGAAGTCGTACATCAACACCAGCGTCGACGCGATCAACCAGCGCATCCTGGGCCGTTACCAGAATGGCCTCGGCAAGACCTGGGACGACCCCAACCACATGAAGTTCTACAACGATGGCGCCGTGAACTTCCCCTACCTCTCTGACGGGAT
>JAGRPN010000015.1 GCA_019449555.1 Ramlibacter sp. | reverse complement strand
GAGATGGACCTGTCGGTGCGCATGCGCAAACAGGGCAACGAGGACGCGTGGAAATTCGTCCTCATGACGGACGTCGGCAAGGAGCACATGGACGCGATCCGCGAGGAGGCGACCAAACTCATCAATACGTCCTCGGCCAGGATGGAGGTAAGTCAGGTGCAGGTGCGCCGGTCGTTGCTGCTGTCTCGCATCGGCATCGCGACAGTGACCATGGCGGGTTTGCTGGCCTTCTACCTGTACCTGCGCCAGACCACGGCGCTCAAATTGGCCGGCGAGCGCCAGCAGGAGGTGCTGCAGCAGGAGCGCGACCTGCTGGAGCGCCAGGTGCGCGAGCGCACCGCGACGCTGGCGGAACTCGCCACCCATTTGCAGCAGGTTCGCGAGGAAGAGCGCGGCCACCTAGCCCGCGAACTGCACGACGAACTCGGCGCGTTGCTGACGGCCGCCAAGCTCGACGTTGCGCGGCTCAAGTCGCGCCTGGGCGCCCAGCCCTCGCCCGAGATCACGCAGCGACTGCAGCACCTGACCGAAGCCCTGAACAGCGGCATCGCGCTGAAGCGGCGGATCATCGAGGACCTGCGCCCGTCGTCGCTCGCCAACCTCGGTCTGACGGCGTCGCTGGAAATCCTCGCCCGCGAATTTTCGGAGCGCTCGGGGGTGGAGGTGATCACCAGCGTGGAGCAGACCGAACTGGACGAATCGCGCCAGCTCACGGTCTATCGCCTGATCCAGGAGTCGCTCACGAACGTGGGCAAGTACGCGGAAGCCAAGCAGGTGGACATCAGCGTGCGCAACTACGGCAACCACGTGGAAGTGGACATCAAGGACGACGGCAAGGGCTTCAACGTCGCCGAAATCCGCGCGTCCACGCACGGTCTGGCGGGCATGCGGCACCGGGTCGAGGCGGCGGGCGGGCGCCTGACGGTAATCTCCGCGCCCGGCCAGGGGACGCGTATTTCGGCGGTCCTGCCCAAGGGCACACGGGCGGCGTGAGCGGCGGCGCGGCGACTTCCGAAAGATCCCCTGCGGCCGTCGGCGCAGTCCTACAGTCAGCCATCCCCCCTACCGACAAACACTCACGCCTGCCGCTGATCACTCGCGGTTGACGTGGCAGCCTAACCTTGCGCAAGGCGTTCGCGCAGTCGCGAAGCGCCGGCATCCGGGCGCGTCCCGCAAGGAGATCGACATGTTGCATTACGCCATAGTGTTCCTGGTGATCGCGCTGATTGCGGCCCTCTTCGGGTTTGGCGGGATCGCCGCGGGCGCCGTGGAGATCGCGAAGATCCTGTTCTTCATCTTCGTGATCATGGCCGTCGTCGCTTTCATCATCAGCATCGCGCGCAAAGGCTAGCGGCCGCAACCCACCGACTCGCGAGGCGCGCCCTGCACCAACCACCCAAAGAGAGGATCCACACATGATTTCCCACAGCAGCAGATCGCTCCGCACAGGAGCTGCCGGCTACGCCGACGACGCCGCCGGCCTGACCGGGCAGGCGCTCGAGAGCACGAAACAGCTCGCGTCGCAGGCGATGGAGAAGGCGGGCGAGAAGGTGCGCGACCTGCGCTACGGCGCCACCGACCTCGCGCGCAAGAGCGCGGCCAGCGTGAGCGACGCCACGGCGGCGGCGCAGCGCCAGCTCGGCCAATACGCGCAGGCGACGGGCCGCTACGTCTCCGAACAGCCCGTGAAATCGGCGCTGATCGCCGCGGCCGTCGGCGCCGCCGTCGCGGCGCTTGTGCTGGCGATGCGCCGCAACCGCCAGCGCTACTACTAACCCGCGCAAGCGCCCCGGAGCCCGGCATGGTTCATCCTATTTTTTCGGTGCTGGTCACACGCCCGGAACTGGTCATGGACCATGTCGCCGGCTATGCGGCGCTGGTGCAGGAAGAAGCTTCCACGGTCGGTTTGCAAGTCGCGCGCCGGGCAGTCGCGTGGGGCGTCGCCGTCCTCGGCTTCGTCGTATTCCTGCTGCTCGCGGGCGTGGCCGTGATGCTGGGCGCGCTGCAGGGCCAATTCCACTGGGCCCTGGTGGCGACGCCGGGGGCCGCGCTGCTGCTCTCGCTGCTGGCTTTCATGATCGCGCGCCAGCGGCTGCCCTCCAAGGCATTCACCGAACTGAAAGCCCAGCTCGATGCCGACGCCCAGGCACTGCGCGCCGTCGGGGCGCAGACATGAGCGATGCCGCCGACCGGCTCGCGCAAACCCGCCTGGCCATCATCAACCAGATCCAGAGCCGCGATCACCGCCAGGAAGGCCGCGAAGCGCGCGGCCGGCGCGGGCGCGACACGGGGAGCGACGAGGCGCGCGAGCATGAGCCCGAAGAAAACGGCGGCGGGCGGTTCGGCCAGCTGAGGCACGCCATCAAGACCTGGTGGCGTTACCACCCGGCGCACTTGGGCCTCGAGCTGGCCACGCCGGCGCTGTCGGCCTATGCGGAGCGCAAGCCGCTGCAATACCTCGGCATCGCGGCCGCGCTCGGCGCCGTGATCATGATCGCGCGGCCGTGGCGGCTGATCTCCGTCACCGGCCTGCTGGTCGGCATCGCGAAATCCTCGCAGGTATCCGGGCTGCTGCTGTCGGCGCTCTCGGCCGCCGACTTCCAGAAGGACCACGAAGATCTCGATTGAATGAACGCAAGCCGGGCAGCGGGGTGCGGCCGCCCGGCGGGCATTTGGGAAGCCTCGGCACCGTTAGACGAAGCAATCAACTAAAGGAGAAAGCCATGAAATACGCCCGAGCCCTCGCATTCGCCCTGGTGGCGGGTGCCACCATCGCCACTACCGGCTGCTCGGTCATCCGCGGCCAGGAAGGCGTGGGCGCCTATGTGGACGACGCCTCGATCACGACCGCGATCAAGGCCAAGTTCGTGGAAGACAAGACGGTGGACGCCGGCGCGATCAAGGTCGAGACGCTGAACGGCACCGTGGCGCTTTCCGGGTTTGCCAAGTCGAACGCCGAAAAAGCGAAGGCCGAATACCTGGCCCGCAACACCAAGGGCGTGCGGGAGGTCAGGAACAACCTCACAGTGCGGCCCTGACGCGGCGCAGCGGCCGCGGCCGGCGGCGGCGCCGGCGTGACAAGGCAGGCGGGCCGGCCAGGCGCGTGGTTGCCGTTTCACGGGCGAAGCGGCAGGGGCGCGGCGGGCCGGGGCTGCCTTTTCTCGTGGAAAGCGCGTGAGAACCTTCCGCTGCGACAACTGCGGCCACCCGTTGTTCTTCGAGAACGTGCAGTGCCTGCAATGCGGCAGCGCGCTGGCGTTCCTGCCCGAACGCCTGGCGCTCTGCGCGGTCGAGCCCGTGCCCGGCAACGACGCGGGCCTGTGGCGCCGCAGGACCCGCGATCCGCCGCGTGGCGAATCCCGCCAGTACCGGCTGTGCCACAACCACGTCGAGTACCAGGCCTGCAATTTCACGGTGCCCGCGACCGATCCGAACGTGTTGTGCGTGTCGTGTCGCCAGACCCGGGTTCTGCCGGACCTGTCGGTAGCCGACAACCGCGAGCGCTGGTACCGCGTCGAGGTCGCCAAACGCAGGCTCTTCTATACGCTGGCGAAGCTCGCACTCGTGTCGCCCGAGCCCGCCGCCGGCGCCAACGACGGGCCGGTGTTCGAATTTCTCGCAGATCTGCCGGGCCAGCCGGTGCTGACCGGGCATTGCGAGGGCGTGATCACGTTGAACATCGCGGAGGCCGATGACGCCGAACGCGTGCGCCGGCGCATCTCGCTGCACGAACCCTACCGCACGCTATTGGGGCACCTCAGGCACGAGTCCGGCCACTATTACTGGGACCGCCTGGTCCACGACCGCGGCCGCATCGACGCGTTCCGGGACATGTTCGGCGACGAACGCACGGATTACAGCCGGGCGCTTCAGGCGTACTACGCCGCCGGCGCGGCCCCGGCCAATTGGCAGGCGCGCCATGTCAGCGGCTACGCCACCGCCCACCCGTGGGAGGACTGGGCCGAGACCTGGGCCCATTACCTGCACATGGTGGACCTGCTGGAGACCGCCTCCTCGTTCAACACGCGTATGACGGTGCCGGGCAGCGAAGACGGCGTCAACGAGGTCGCCAATCCATTCGACAGCGGGGCGCGCGATTTCGACCGGCTGGTGGAGCAGTGGATTCCGCTGACGCTGCTCCTCAACAGCTTGAACCGCAGCCTCGGCCAGGACGACGCTTACCCGTTCGCGCTCAGCGCCGCCGCGCTCGACAAATTGCGCTTCGCGCACGACGTGATCTACACGCCGGAACAATAGAAAACAGGGGCGCCCCGAAGGCGGCCCCTGGTCCGGTCGGGGGCGGGCCGTGCGGTGAGCAAGATGGCCCGCCGCTGGATTCAACCAGCCTTGACCGTCAACTTGTTGTCCACCGAGCTCACGCCCTTGACGTTGCGCGCGATGTCCGTGGCGCGGTCGCGCGCGGCGGCCGACGGTGCGGGACCGGTCAGCGTCACGACGCCATTCTTGGTGTCCACGTCGATCTTCGTCGCCGACAGGTCCTTGTCGGCTGCGAGCGCCGCATTCACCTTGGAAGTGATCGCGCCATCGTCCACTTTGCTCGCCGCGTCGGCGCCCATGGCCTTCGTCTCGTCGCCCGCCTTCTTGCCCGCGGCGCGGGCGCGGGCCGCCGCGTCCAGGCTTTTCTCCTTGGCGTTCGCGCTGGCCGAATCGAGCTGCTGGCCGGCGGTGCGCTGGTCGCCCCCCCTGTCGCATGCACCGAGCGCAAGCAGCATCGCCACCGAGGTGGCGAGCATCAGGCCTTTGTGGTGCGAAGTCTTCATGGTCCTGTCCTTTCCACGGATGTAATCGGCCGGCACTTGCCTCGGCCTTGCACTTTCATTTATAGGATCAGCCGCGCGGCTCCGCGGTCGGACAGCAGCCAACGCCGTGTAGGTCAGAGGCCGACGTCGCGTTCCATGTCGGCGATGATGCGATCGAGGCGGCTGGACAACTGCTCGGTCGTGAGCTGCTCGCGGAACCGCTCCACCATCAGGGGCAGGCTCATGGGACTCGGGTGCCGCAGTTCGGCCCACTGCAATGTCTTGCGCCTGATGCGTGCCAGTGTCTCGCGCAGCCGCGAGATTTCGAGTTCCTGGCTCAGCACTTCGCGCTCGGCCTGACCGAGCAGGAGGTTGCCCTTGTCATACTTGCGGAATACCTCGAAGAACAGGCCACTCGACGCCTGCAGCTGCTTGGTGCTCTTGGGCTGGCCGGGATAGCCGGAGAACACCAGCCCGGCCACGCGCGCGATCTCCCGAAAGCGCCGCTGCGCCAGCTCGGTGGAGTTGAGCGATGCCAGCACGTCGTGCAACAGGTCCTCGTCCGAGAACACGCGCTTGTCCATCACGGGCCTCAGGTCGAATTCGACCGCCGCAAGCAGCTCGAAGCCATAGTCGTTGACCGACATGCTGAACGTGTTGGGATGTTCGCGCGCCAGCCGCCAGGCCAGCAGGCTTGCCAGTCCGAGGTGCACGTGCCGCCCCGCGAACGGGTACACATAGAGGTGCCACCCTTCGCGCGAGCGGAAGGTCTCGACGAGCACGGTCGCGGGCGTGGGTAGATGCGACAGGCGCGCCTGCGTTTGGAGCATCGGCCGGGCGGCGGAGAGCTCGGGCTCGAAGAAGTCGCCTTGCGCGGCGCGCTGCATCATCTCCAGCACCGCATCACCCAGCTCGGCGGACAGCGCCATCTTGCTGCCCTGCCAGGTCGGGACCGTGCCCTTGGTACGCGTCGCCTTGCGCACGTAAGCGGCCATGTCCTGCACCCGCACGAACTCCAGCAGCTTGCCCGCGAAGAAGAAGCAATCGCCCTTGCGCAATCGGGCGATGAAACCCTCCTCGATGCTGCCGATGTTGGCGCCGCTCATGTATTTCACCTGCATGGACGCGTCGCTCACGATGGTCCCGATGCCCAGGCGATGGCGTTTGGCGATGCCGCGGTCGCGCACCCGGTAGATGCCCTCCTCGTCGCGCACGATGCGGTGGTAGTCCGGATAGGCCGTGAGGCTCTCTCCCCCGCGTTCGCAAAACGCCAGCGCCCAGTCGAACTCCTCGCGCGTGAGCGCGCGGTACGCCCAGGCGCTGCGGACCTCGTCGAACAGCTCGTCCGGCCGGAAGCCGCCGCCCAGGGCGATCGTGACGAGATGCTGCACCAGCACGTCCAGCGGCTTGTCGGGCGACTCGCGCTGTTCGACCCGGCCTGCCTGGGCGGCGCGGCGCGCGGCTGCCGCCTCGATGATCTCCATCGTGTTGGTCGGCACCAGCGTGACGCGGCTGGCGCGGCCCGGCGCATGGCCGCTGCGCCCGGCACGCTGCATCATCCGCGCGACGCCCTTGGCCGAGCCGATCTGCAGCACGCGCTCGACCGGCAGGAAGTCAACGCCCAGGTCGAGCGAGGATGTGGCCACGACGGCGCGCAAGGTGCCTTCCTTCAACCCCTGCTCCACCCACTCGCGGGTCCCCTTGTCGATCGAGCCGTGATGCAGCGCGATCTCGCCGGCCCATTCGGGCCTGGCTTCCAGCAGCAATTGGTACCAGATCTCGGCCTGCGAGCGGACATTCGTGAACACCAGCGTCGTGCCCGAGCGGGCGATCTCCTCGACCACCGGCTGCTGCATGCGCGCGCCCAGGTGCCCGGCCCACGAATACTTGCCCGGGTCCGGTGGGATCAAGGTGTCGATCACGAGGTTCTTGTCGATGCGTCCGCGCACGAGGCACGGTGCCATTGCGGGCGCAGCCTGCACTCCATCCTCGCTTGCCGACGTGGAATCCTGTTCGATCCCGGCATGGCACAACACCTCCATCGCCTCGTGCAGATTTCCCAGCGTCGCACTCAGGCCCCACACCACCAGCCGCGGATTGAAGCGCCACAGCCGCGCGATCGCCAATTGCGCCTGCACGCCGCGCTTGCTGCCGATCAGTTCGTGCCACTCGTCCACGATCACATACTCCACGGTCTGCAATTCCTCGCGCGCATGCTCGCGCGTGAGCATGAGGCTCAGCGACTCCGGCGTGGTCACGAGTACCGTGGGGAAACGCCGGTCCTGGCGCGCCCGTTCGGCGCTGGGCGTGTCGCCGGTGCGCTGGCCGATCGTCCATTCGGCCGCCAGGTCGCGTAGCGGCTGTGCGAGCGCGCGGGTCGTGTCCGATGCGAGCGCGCGCATCGGCGTGAGCCAGACGACACGCAACGGCTCGGCGCCACGCGCGGGCGGATGGCGCTCCAGCAATTCGCCGAGCATGCCCAGCCACACGGCGTACGTCTTGCCCGAACCGGTGGTCGCATGCAGCATGCCGCTGCGGCCTTGCGCCACCGCGCGCCACACCTCGCGCTGGAACTCGAAAGGTTGCCAGCCGCGCGCGGCGAACCATGCTTCGGCCCGCGGCGATGTGGGATGTGCCAGGCGGGAAGCAGCAGCCACGGGTTTACACGGAGGAAGATGGATTGGATCAATCGATTGTCAGGGAATAAAGTGCGGTTTCAAATCCGCCCCGCGGCAATCGCTCGCTGTTCGCCTTCGGAGAAGTCCATGTTCAAACGTTTCGGGCGCTGGCTTGCGCCGGCGCTGGCCACCGTCGCATTCAGCCTGCAGGCGCAGCCGCTCGACGGGCCCCTGCGCATCGTGGTGGGCTACGCGCCGGGCGGCTCCTCGGACCGGGTCGCGCGCATCGTCGGCGAAAAGCTGCAGGCGAAGCTCGGCGTGCCCGTGCTGGTGGAGAACAAGACCGGCGCCGGCGGCCGCCTGGCAGCCCAGCAGGTGAAGGCGGCGCCGGCCGGACAGAACGTGCTGATGCTCGCGAATCCGGCGGTGATGACGGTGGCGCCGCTCGTCTTCAAGGACAACGGCTACGACCCGCAGCGCGACTTCGTTCCCGTGTCCCACGTCAACAATTACGAGTTCGCCGTGTCGGTGGGCGCGGCCATTCCGGTGCGCGCGTTCTCGCACCT
>JAGRPN010000014.1 GCA_019449555.1 Ramlibacter sp. | reverse complement strand
GCGCCGGGTCACCTCATCCGCCGGGCGCACCAACTGGCCGTGGGCATCTTCATGGAAGAGATGCATGTGTTCGACGTGACTCCCGTGCAGTTCGCGATCTTGAACGCGCTGATCGACGACCCGGGCGAAGACCAGGTGACCCTGGCGGGCAAAGTGGCGTTCGACGCCGCCACCTTCGGTTCGGTGGTCGGCCGCCTCGAGGCCAAGGGCTGGGTGCGGCGTGAGCCCGATGACAGCGACCGCCGCCGCAAGCTCCTGTGGATCACGCCTGAAGGCGAGCGGGCGGCACGCCGGATGAAGGAGGCGGTGCGCAAAGCCCAGGGGCGCATCCTCGGCCCGCTCGAGGCCGACGAGCGACGCCGGCTGATCGAGCTGCTTGGCAAGCTGGTAGCCGGTCTCGAGACGCGCTGAACCCGGCAGTCGCGCCGTTGTCCTACATGCGATTCGGGCGCGCGCCGCTCGACATTCCCGTTCGCGAGGCTGTGCAATGGAGGGTGCTTCACTGTCGAAAGGGAAAGCGTATGAGCAACAAACAAACCCTCGGACGGCCGCTGGTCCTTGCCATCGGCGCGGCAGCAATCATGGTCGCGGGTTGCGCGGACATGAACATGGGGAACATGTCGCAAACCCAGAAGGGCACGGCGATCGGCGCCGGTGTCGGTGCGCTGGCGGGCGCTGCCATCGGGGGCGATACCCGGGGCGCCGTCGTCGGCGGCCTGCTCGGGGCCGCCGGCGGATACGTCTGGTCCAGGCATATGCAGGACAAGAAGGTGGCGATGGAGCGCGCGACTGCGGGCTCGGGCGTGCAGGTCAGCCAGACACCCGACAACCAGCTCAAACTGAACATCCCGAGCGACATCTCGTTCGACACCGGCCGCGCCGACATCAAACCCAACCTGCGCCCGATCCTCGACCAGTTCGCCAGCGGCTTGTCCACCCAGCCGAACACGGAAGTGCGCATCATCGGCCACACCGACAGCACCGGGTCCGACGCGCTGAACGACCGGCTATCGGTGCAGCGCGCCGAAGCGGCGAAGCAGTACCTTGCCGCGCGCGGCGTGGATCCCAACCGCGTCGTCATCGCCGGCCGGGGCGAGCGCGAACCGATCGCCGACAACAGCACCGAAGCCGGGCGGGCGCGCAATCGCCGGGTGGAGATCTATCTCGGCGAGCGGGGATAACGGACAAAACAGGGGGCCCAAGGGGCACCCGAGCAAGCTCATGGCTCTGACCGGCCCCTTGTCCTCTGAGGCCCATTGTTCCTCTAGGATTTTTCAGCTTTTTGCGACCAGCGTGAAGTGCTCGACCACCGGCGGCGCCGCGAAGAACGGGCCGACGATGGCGCGCCACTGCTTGAACAGCGGGCTTTCGCGGAAGCCGACCGTGTGGTCTTCCAGCGTCTCCCAGAAGATCTGCAACACGTAGCGCTCGGGCGACTCGATCCCCCGGTTGACCTTGTAGCCGCGCATGCCTTTGGCCTGCGGCACGACGGTCGTCAGTCCGCGCTGGAGGGCTTCCTCGAACGCGGCCTGCTGGCCGGGAGCGATGCGGATGTTGGCGATCTCGAGAATCATGGTCGTTTTCCTGGAATGGCGCGCCAGTCTAGCGCGAGTCGTCGCGGCCCGCGCGTGTACTGCCGAGCTGCACGTGATCGGCGCCGACCGGGACGTGCCGGCGCTTCGGTATCGGTTTATCCTCGCCGCATGAAACTGTTCAACTATTTCAGATCTTCGGCATCGTTTCGCGTGCGCATCGCGCTGGCGCTGAAAGGCATGCCGTATGAGTACGCGCCGGTGCACCTCGTCAAGGGCGAGCAGAAACAACCCGGCTACGCGGCGATCTCTCCCGCCATGCTGGTGCCCACGCTGCAGACCGACAGCGGCGACTACCTGGGCCAGTCGATGGCCATCATCGAATACCTGGACGAGACCCATCCCCAGCCGCCGCTGCTGCCGAAAGACCCGCTCGGCCGCGCGCGCGTGCGCGCCCTGGCGCAACTGATCGCGTGCGAAATCCACCCGCTCAACAACCTGCGCGTGCTCAGGTACCTGGTGCGCGAGCTGAAGGTGCAGGAAGAGGCGAAGAACGCGTGGTATCGGTACTGGGTGCGCGACGGGCTGGAAGCCTTCGAGCGGCAGCTCGCGCTGCTGCCCACTTCAACCTATTGCTATGGCGATTTGCCCACCTTCGCGGATTGCTGCCTGGTCCCGCAGATCTTCAACGGCAGGCGTGTCAACACGGACTTCAGCGGACTGCCCCGCACCATGGCTGTCTTCGACGCCTGCATGGCCCTGCCCGCGTTCCAGCAGGCCCAGCCTTCGAGCTGCCCGGACAACGAGGCCTGAATGGCATTCCCGGCGGACTGGTTGACGCCCGACTGGCCGGCGCCCGACCGGGTGCGCGCGGTGTGCACGACACGCTTCGGTGGCGAATCGCTGCCGCCGTTCGACAGCCTGAACCTGGGCGACCATGTCGGGGACGCGGCCGCGGCCGTCGCGGCCAATCGTGCGCGGTTCGCGCGCGCGCTGCAGGCGCGGCCGGTGTTTCTGAAGCAAGTGCACGGTCAGCACACCGCGGCGCTGAATACCGACACCGCGGACGGAATCGAAGCGGACGGATGTGTGTCGATGGCGCCGCGCGTCGCATGCACGATCATGGTCGCCGATTGCCTGCCGGTGCTTTTCACCTGCAAGCAAGGCCGCGCGGTGGGCGCCGCGCACGCGGGTTGGCGCGGCCTGGCGGGCGAGGGCGGACGCGACATCCTCTCCTCGGTGCGGGTCCGCTTTCGCGCTGTGTCCGGCGCCTCGGACGAACAGATGCTGGCGTGGCTGGGCCCGTGCATCGGACCGGATGCATTCGAGGTGGGGCCCGAGGTGAAAGCGGTGTTCGAGGCCCGGGACCCCGCCGCCGGCGCGCTGTTCAAGCCGCACGGGCCGGGCAAGTGGCTGGCCGACCTGCCGGGACTGGCACGGCAACGGCTGCGCGCGCTCGGGATCACGAACGTCTATGGCAACGACGGCGGCAGCGGTTGGTGTACGGTCACGAGCGTTTCAAGGTTCTTCTCGCACCGGCGCGACCGGATCAGCGGGCGCTTCGCCGCGAGCATCTGGCTCACTTGAGGCGGCGGCGCTGCGCTCGGCCGCTTCGCGCGCCTTGATCGCCCTTCGTCGGCGCGGCGTGTCCATTACGTACACGACGAGCGCCACGGGACCCGCGCCATAGAGTACAAACGTGAAGAACGCGCCGACGACCGTGCCGATGGGGCTGGTGGCTTCGGCTACCGCCATCATCAAGGCGACGTAGAGCCACGCGATCACGACCAGGTACATCGGCAGATCAGGCGAGTTTTGTTGCGATGCAACATGGAAGATGAGATACTTCGGGTTAACCCGAACAAGATCAGGAGACAGGATGAATTCTGAACCAGACTGGGTCGAGGCAACCCAGCAGTTCCAGCACACCCTTGCCGAAAGTTGGGGCAAGGCGCTTCATTCGATGCCCCCGGTCGGCGCGCCGCCGCAGCTGAGATTTGCGCCCGACAAGCTGCAGGCGCTGCAGCAGGCCTATCTCAAGGAAAGCGCCGAACTCTGGAACCAGGGCCTGGGCCTGCAGTCACGTCCCGCTGACAAGCGTTTTGCGGCCGAAGCGTGGTCGGCCAATCCGGTGTCGGCGTTCGCCGCCGCGCTCTACCTGCTCAATGCCCGGGCGCTGCTTGGCTTGGCGGACGCCGCCGAGACCGATCCGAAAACCAGGGCGCGCCTGCGCTTCGCGGTCGAGCAATGGATGGCGGCGTCGGCGCCGAGCAACTTCATGGCGCTGAACGCCGAGGCGCAGAAGAAAGCGCTCGAAACCCACGGCGAGAGCATCGCCAAAGGCCTGCAGAACCTGCTCAAGGACATCCAGCAGGGTCACGTGTCGATGACCGACGAGAGCGTGTTCGAGGTCGGCCGGAACGTCGCGACGACCGAAGGCGCGGTGGTGTTCGAGAACGAGCTGTTCCAGCTGATCGAATACAAGCCGCTGACCAGGCAGGTGTACGAGCGGCCTTTCCTTGTCATCCCCCCTTGCATCAACAAGTTCTACATCCTCGACCTGCAGCCGGGGAATTCCGTGATCCGCTACCTGGTGGAGCAGGGCCATCGGACTTTCGTGGTCAGCTGGCGCAATCCAGACGAATCGCTCAAGGACAAGACCTGGGACGACTACATCGCCGATGGCGCGATCAAGGCGATCGAAGTGGTCCAGGAGATCAGCGCCGCCAGGCAGATCAACGCGCTCGGCTTTTGCGTCGGCGGAACGATCCTGGGCACCGCGCTGGGCGTGCTGGCCGCGCGCGGGAAAAAGCCGCTGGCCTCCGCCACGTTCCTGACCGCGTTCCTGGACTTCAGCGAGACCGGCGTGCTCGACGTGTTCATCGACGAGGCGTTCGTCAGGTTCCGCGAAATGCAACTCGGCCGGGGCGGCATCTTGAAGGGGCAGGAGCTGGCTTCCACTTTCAGCTTCCTGCGGCCCAACGATCTCGTGTGGAACTATGTGGTGGGCAACTACCTCAAGGGAGAAACGCCCCCGCCGTTCGACCTGCTGTACTGGAACAGCGACTCGACCAACCTGCCCGGACCGATGTTCACCTGGTACCTGCGCAACACCTATTTCGAGAACAATCTCATCAAGCCCGGAAAGTGCACGGTCTGCGGCGAAAGGGTCGATTTGCGCAAGCTGGACCTGCCGGCCTATATCTATGGATCGCGGGAAGACCACATCGTGCCGATCGCGGGCGCGTATGCTTCCACACGGCACCTGACGGGCAAGAAACGCTTCGTCATGGGCGCCTCGGGGCACATTGCCGGAGTGATCAATCCGCCGGCCAACAAGAAGCGATCGTACTGGACGAACGAGAAGCTGCCCAAGACCTTCGGCGAATGGTTGAAGGGCGCGCAGGAACATCCCGGCAGCTGGTGGCCCGATTGGGCCGGCTGGCTCAAGGGTCACGCGGGCAAGCAGGTTGCTGCGCCCAAGAGCTACGGCAAGGGCAAGTACCAGCCGATCGAACCGGCGCCCGGCCGCTACGTGAAGGCCCGGGCCTGAACACAGAGCAAGACCTCATTCCAACACCTACCCCAGGAGAACTCACATGGAAGACATTGTCATTGTCTCGGCCGCACGCACCGCGGTCGGCAAGTTCGGCGGATCGCTCGCGAAGATTTCGGCGATGGAACTCGGCGCGATCGCAATCAGGGAAGCCCTGGCTCGTGCGAAGCTCGACCCGGCGCAAGTGGGCGAAGTCATCATGGGCCAGGTGCTTGCCGCCGGGGCCGGCCAGAACCCCGCGCGCCAGGCGTCGATCAAGGCGGGCATTCCCAAGGAAGTGCCGGGCATGACCATCAACGCGGTCTGCGGCTCGGGGCTGAAGGCGGTGATGCTGGCGGCGCAGGCGATCGCCTGGGGCGACAGCGAGATCGTGGTCGCGGGTGGCCAGGAAAACATGAGCGCAGCGCCGCACCTGCTGATGGGTTCGCGCGACGGCCAGCGCATGGGCGACTGGAAGATGATCGATTCGATGATCGTCGATGGCCTCTGGGACGTCTATAACCAGTACCACATGGGCGTGACCGCCGAGAACGTCGCGAAGCAGTACGGGATCGATCGAGCGGCGCAGGATGCGCTCGCGCTCGCGAGCCAGCAGAAGGCGGCGGCGGCGCAGGATGCCGGGCGTTTCAAGGACGAGATCGTCCCGGTCTCGATTCCGCAGCGCAAGGGCGAGCCGCTCGTCTTCGATACCGACGAATACGTCAACCGCAAGACCGGCGCCGAAGCGCTGGCCGGATTGCGTCCGGCCTTCGACAAGGCCGGCACGGTCACCGCCGGGAACGCCTCGGGCATCAACGACGGCGCGGCGGCCGTGGTCGTCATGACCGCGAAGAAGGCGGCTGCGCTCGGCCTGAAACCGCTGGCGCGCATCGCCGGCTTCGCGACGGCCGGGCTCGACCCCGCGCTGATGGGAATGGGCCCGGTTCCGGCGTCGCGCAAGGCACTGCAGCGGGCGGGCTGGAACGTGCAGGACGTGAACCTGTTCGAGCTGAACGAAGCTTTCGCGGCGCAAGCTTGCGCGGTCAACAAGGAACTCGCGCTCGATCCGTCGAAGGTCAACGTGAACGGCGGCGCGATCGCGATCGGTCACCCGATCGGCGCGTCGGGCTGCCGCGTTCTCGTGACGCTGCTGCACGAAATGCGGCGCCGCGAAGCCAAGAAGGGCCTGGCCGCGCTGTGCATCGGCGGCGGCATGGGCGTTTCCCTCGCGGTGGAGCGTCCGTGACGCATGACAAGCGCGCCCAGCCCCGCGGCGGGGTCGGGGCGCTGCTGAATTTGTACCAAACTGCAAGGAGAGAACAATGAGCCAGAAAATTGCATACGTGACCGGTGGCATGGGCGGCATCGGTACGGCGATCTGCCAGCGTCTGCACCATGAAGGATTCAAGGTCATCGCGGGCTGCGGCCCGACGCGCGACTTCGGCAAGTGGCTGGACGAGCAGAAAGCCCAGGGCTACACGTTCTACGCCTCGGTCGGGAACGTCGGCGACTGGAATTCGACCGTGAACGCCTTCAGCAAGGCCAAGGCCGAACACGGGCCGATCAACGTGCTCGTGAACAACGCCGGCATCACGCGCGACCGTATGTTCCTGAAGATGACGCGCGAGGACTGGGACGCGGTGATCGAGACCAACCTCAATTCCATGTTCAACGTCACCAAGCAGGTGGTGGGCGACATGGTGGAAAAGGGCTGGGGCCGCATCGTTAACATCAGTTCCGTCAACGGCGAGAAGGGCCAGGCCGGCCAGACCAACTACTCGGCCGCCAAGGCGGGCATGCACGGCTTCACGATGGCGCTCGCGCAGGAGCTCGCCACCAAGGGCGTGACGGTCAACACGGTGAGCCCGGGCTACATCGGCACCGACATGGTCAAGGCGATCCGCGCCGACGTGCTGGACAAGATCGTCGCCACGATCCCCGTGAAGCGCCTGGGTCAACCGAGCGAGATCGCCTCGATCATCGCGTGGCTGGCGTCGGAAGAAGGCGGCTATTCGACCGGCGCCGATTTCTCGGTGAACGGCGGGCTGCATATGGGGTAAGTCAATTCGGGTAGGGCGAGGGGCCCCGCTCGCGGGGATCGACCCCCGAATTGACTTACAGCTTCATCGGGCCTCGATGGCCCGTTGAAGCAGCAGGCGCGCAGAAACGCCACCCCAGGCCCGCCCAAAGCGGGCCTTTGTTCCTTCTTCTTGCTCCTGAGTTCCGGGAGCTCGCGCCTTCGCGCCGCGCCTATTCCACCAAATCCTCGATCACCAGGTGCCGGTACTTCTGCCCGTACGACACCGGGAAGTTCTTCAGCACGTTCATCACGCGGTCGCTCTGCGCCGCCGTCGGGGCATGGATCATCAAAGCGTAATGCCCCCGGCCGGCCAGCTCGGCGAAGTGCCGCACGGTGTCGGCTTCGGTGCCCGCCGACGGCAGCGGGATGTCGGCGTTGCCCACCGTGCGCGCGATCTTTTCCTGGATTTCCCGCGGCGTGAGGAAGCAGATCGACTCACCCGTGTAGCCGTCGTTCTCGAGCGCGCGTTCGGCATCGCGGGCGTCCTTTTCAGTGGGGAACATGACGAACATGTGACCCGTCGGGTAGAACACGCCGCGTACCGTCAACATATTCGGCTCAAGCGCAAAAGGCTTCATGTCGGCTCCTTCCAATGATCCTGGCGTCAAATTAGCGCGCGGACCTCAACACTGCGCTGTCAGCGGCTCGGCCAACGCCTTGTAGGACGCGCACTGCCACCGCCTCCGCCCGTGCCTTGTCAAACCGGGGTATCGAAAATCCCGCGTTAAAGTCGTGATGTGAACGCAAGAAACATGGCTGGGCGGTGGCGGATGAGCGTCGCGCCGATGATGGATTGGACCGATCGGCATTGCCGCTACTTCCACCGCCTGCTGAGCCGGCACGCGCTGCTCTACACCGAGATGATGACCACTGGCGCGCTGATCCACGGCGACGTGCCGCGGCATCTGGACTTCAATGCCGAGGAACATCCGGTGGCCCTGCAGCTGGGTGGCAGCGACCCGGCCGAACTTGCGCAGGTGGCGAAACTGGGCGAACGCTGGGGGTACGACGAGATCAACCTCAACTGCGGCTGTCCCAGCGAGCGGGTGCAGCGCGGCTCGTTCGGAGCGTGCCTCATGGCCGAGCCCGGGCTCGTGGCGGACTGCGTCAAGGCGATGGCCGATGCGGTTGCCGTGCCGGTGACGGTGAAGCACCGGATCGGCATCGACAAATCCGAGAGCTTCGAATTCGTGCGCGATTTCGTCGGCGCCGTCAGCGAAGCAGGGTGCAACGTGTTCCTGGTGCACGCGCGCAATGCGTGGCTCAAGGGCCTGTCGCCGAAGGAGAACCGCGAAGTCCCGCCGCTGCGCTACGAGCTGGTGCACCGCCTCAAGCGCGAATTCCCGCGGCTGACGATCGCCATCAATGGCGGCATCACCACCGACGCGCAGGTCGCGCAGGAGCTCGAGCAGGTGGATGGCGTGATGATCGGCCGTGAGGCGTATCACAACCCCTGGTGGCTGGCGCAGTGGGATGCGCAGTTCTTCGGGGAAACGCAACGCGACGAGCGCACCCGCGAGTCGGTCGAGACGCAGATGACCGCGTACATGGAGCGTGAAGCGGCGGCGCACGGCACGCCCTGGAGTTCTGTCGCCCGCCACATGCTGGGCCTGCGCAATGGGCTGCCGGGCGCGCGCCGATGGCGGCAGGTCTGGAGCGACCACCGCCTGAAAGACCTGGCCCCGCGCGACGTGATGGCGCTGGCGCATGAAGCGGCCGTGGCGGCCGTCTAGCAGTCTGCGGTTCGGCGTTCAGCGCGCCTTCGCCGCGTTGGCAGGAGGGCGAGTACGGCTTCCCCACTCGCTCACATAGCCTTTGAGGAAAGCCTGGAACCCCTTCGCGGCCGGCGAGAGCATCACGCCGCGCCGGGTCAGGAACGAAGTTTCACGGCGGATCGACGGTTCCACCAGCCGCACGGTGCGGATGCGGTACAGCTGCGTGATCGGGTGCGCGTAGGACGGCAGCACCGCCACGCCCAGCCCGGCGTCGACCATGCCGACCACCGTCCACAGGTGCGCCACTTCGTACGCCGGATGAATGTCGACACCGGCGCTGCCGAGGGTTTCATTGATCAACTGGCCGACGGAGTTGTCGCGCGTCAGGGCGATGAACGGATGCCCGGAAACCTCGCGCCAGGCCACCTGCGGCCGTGCGGCCAACGCGTGCCCGAGCGGGCAGGCCAGCACCAATTTGTCCACCATCAGTGGTTCGGCTGAGAGTTCGCGCCCAGAGCGCTCGAACGTCCCGATGCCGAAATCGACCTCGCCGTCGCGCACCTTCGGCTGGATCTGCCCGGCCAGGGCGTCGTGCAGCACGACGCTGACGCCCGGCTGCAGCTGCGCGTAGCGCGCGATGGCGCCGGGCAATAGCAGCGAGGACATCAGCGGCGTGGCGGCGATCGCCACGCGCCCGCGCTTTTGCGCCGCCAGCTCGCGCGAGCTGGAGATCGCGCCCTGCAGCTCCGACAACACCTTCTGCGCCACCGGAAGGAATTCGCGACCCGCTTCCGTGAGCTGCACCCGCCGCGTGGTGCGGTCGAACAGGCGCAACCCGAAAACGATTTCCAGCTCGCTGATCAGGACACTCACCGCCGATTGGGTCAGGTGCAGCCGGTTGGCCGCACCCGTGAAGCTGCCCACCTGCGCGACGGCGAGAAACGCGCGAACCTGTTTGAGCGTGACATTCATGAATG
>JAGRPN010000123.1 GCA_019449555.1 Ramlibacter sp. | reverse complement strand
CACCGGCGTTGAGCAGGGCGCCGAGGACTGGAAGAAGGCCAATGCCGCGGTGGCGCAGTTCCCGCGCGGCCACGCCGACCTGTTGAAATGGGAAGCGCAGCAGCGGCCGGACGCGCCCGCCGGCGCGGCGTCCGCAGCGCGCCCGCCAGCGTCCGCTGCGTCGTCGCCGGCCGCGGGCTCGCAGCTTCCGCCCGGTGCGAAGCCGTAGGAGCGACGCAATGACGAATCCCACGACGATCATCGCCCCGCTGGCGTTGGCGGTGCTTGCCGGCTGCGCCGCTACGTCGCCGCAAGCGCTGCGCGAGGACGTGCAGCGGCTCACGCAGGAGAGGGTCGGCGACGTCGCGCCCGCGCCGAGCGACGTGACTCCGGCGCAAGCCGTCGCGGCCCTGCTCGCCGGCCCCGTCGATGCGCCCACCGCGGTGCGCATGGCACTGCTGAACAATCCTTTCCTCGACGCCAGCCTCGCCGTGCTGTCGATCAGCGAGGCCGATCGCGTGCAGGCGGGCCGGCTGCCCAACCCCTTGCTGACGCTGGATCGGCTGCGCGAGTCGGACAAGCTGGAGATCGAGCGCCTGCTCAGCTTCAACGTGATCAACCTGCTCACGCTTCCGTGGCGCGCGAAGTATGCCGGTCGCCAGACCGAATTGGCGAAACTGCAGGCGGCGCAAGACGTCATCCGCCTGGCCGCGGACACGCGCAAGGCCTGGTTCAACGCCGTGGCCGCCCGCCAGACGGCCGCGTACCTGCAGGATGCGACGGAAGCCGCCGAAGCCGGCGCCGAACTCGCGCGGCGCATGGCGCGCGTGGGAAACTGGAGCCAGCTGCAGCAGGCCCGTGAACAGGCGACGCTCGCGGAACTCGCGGCGCAGCTCGCGCGCGCCCGGCAGCAATCGGTGGCCGAGCGCGAGAAGCTGACCCGCCTGATGGGCTTGTCCGGCCCGCAAGCGCAATATGCGTTGCCCGAGCGCCTGCCGGACGTACCGGCGCAACTGGCCGAGCGTGAGCGCATCGAGGCGCAGGCCTTGCGCGAGCGGCTGGACGTGCGCGCCGCGCAGGACGAGGCTCGTTACGTGGCGGACTCGCTCGGTTATGTGCGGGCAACCGGTGTCATCGACGTGCTGGAGCTCGGAGTCAAGCGCAACACCACTTTCGACAATGCCACCAGGCAGCGGGAAACAGGTCGCGGCGCGGAGCTGGAACTGCGGCTGCCGCTGTTCGACTGGGGCCAGGCGCGCGGCGCCCGGGCCGAGGCCGTGTACCGGCAATCGCTGGCGAAGGCCGGCGCGGTGGCGATCCAGGCGCGCAGCGAAGCGCGCGAAGCATGGCACGGCTGGCGCACCGCCTATGACCTCGCGCGGCATTACCGCGACGAGATCGTGCCGCTGCGCAAGTTCATCAATGACGAAACGGTGCTGCGCTACAACGGCATGCTCGCGAGTGTGTGGGAGCTGCTGGCCGAAACGCGCAACCATGTCGCCGCCGTGAACGGCGCGATCGCCGCGCAGCGCGACTTCTGGATCGCCGACACCGATTTGCAGACCGCGCTGACCGGTACGTCGCCCGGCGCGCTGGGCCTGCTGAACACCGCGGCAGGCGAGTCCTCCGCCACTGCGCAGGGGCATTGAAATGAACATGGACAGAAGGAGATTCTTCGGCGGTGCGGCGGCCGGAGCCGTCGCTGCGGCCTCGGTCGCGAAGGCCGCCCTGGCAGCCCTGCCGGAGCCGGTGCTGATGGACAAGCCGCTCACGGCGCCGCCGCTGGCGCCGGCGAGCGGCCGCCCCTACAACCCGGTCGCCACGCTCAACGGCTGGACACTGCCCTGGCGCATGAACAATGGGGTCAAGGAGTTCCACCTCGTGGCGGAACCGGTCGTGCGCGAGCTCGCGCCGGGCATGAAGGCGCAGCTGTGGGGCTACAACGGCCAGAGCCCCGGGCCCACGATCGAGGTGGTCGAAGGCGACCGGGTACGCATCTTCGTGACCAACAAGCTGCCCGAGCACACCACCATCCATTGGCACGGGCAGCGGATCCCCAACGGCATGGACGGCGTCGGCGGCATCACGCAGCCGCACATTCCCGCCGGCAGGACGTTCGTGTACGAATTCGAGGCGCGGCGCCCGGGCACGTTCATGTACCACCCGCATGCCGACGAAATGGCGCAGATGGCGATGGGCATGATGGGGCTATGGGTCACCCATCCGCGCGGCCGGCATCCGCTGATCGCGCCCGTGGACCGCGACTTCTGCTTCCTGCTCGCCTCGTACGACATCGAACCCGGCAGCCGCACGCCCAGGGTCAACACGATGCTGGACTTCAACCTGTTCACGTTCAACAGCCGCGTCTTCCCGGGCATCGATTCGTTGAACGTGCGCAAGGGCGACAGGGTGCGCATCCGGGTGGGTAATCTCACCATGACGAATCACCCCATCCATCTGCACGGGCATGAGTTCACCGTGACCGGCACCGATGGCGGCCCCACGCCGTTGTCGGCGCGCTGGCCCGAAGTGACCGCCGACGTCGCAGTGGGGCAGATGCGGCAGGTGGAATTCGTCGCGGACGAGGAAGGAGACTGGTCGCTGCATTGCCACAAGAGCCACCACACGATGAACGCGATGGGGCACAACGTGCCGACGATGATCGGCGTGGACCATCGCGGCCTCGTGAGGAAGATGCAGAAGCTGGTGCCTGACTACATGGTGATGGGCGAACGCGGAATGGCCGACATGGGCGCGATGGAAATGCCGCTGCCTGACAATACGTTGCCGATGATGGGCGGCCAGGGGCCGTTCGGCCCGGCGGAGATGGGCGGCATGTTCACGCTGCTGAAGGTGCGGCGGGACCAGCCCCGGGGCGACTACCGCGATCCCGGCTGGTTCAAGCATCCGGCCCGCACGGTCGCCTACGAGTTCACCGGGTCCGTGCCCGACGCCACCCGCGCGGCGCAGCCCGCCGGCGACGCGGGCGCCGACCTGAAGGTGCGCAAACCCTCCGGCCATGAAGGCCACCACTGAATCTTTTTCGAAAAAGGTCTCGAGCATGACGGCAAGGTTGTTTCCAATTTTCGCGGCACTGGCGTGGGCCGCCGCCGCCCCCTGGGCGATGGCGCACGGTGACACGCACGGCACGAAAGCCTCCACTGTGAGGGAGCAGAAACCCTGGGGCATCGCCGGCGACGCCAGAAGCGCCCGCACCGTGCAGGTGCGCATGACCGATGACATGCGCTTTCGTCCCGGCCGCATCGAGGTGAGGCAGGGCGAAACCATTCGCTTGGTCGTTCGCAACGAGGGCCGCATGCTGCACGAGATGGTGATCGGAACCAAGCAGGCACTGGACGAGCACGCCGCGCTGATGGCGAAGTTCCCCGGCATGGAACACGACGAGGCGTTCATGGCGCATGTCGATCCCGGCCAGGAGGCCCAGATCGTCTGGAACTTCAATCGCGCCGGCGAGTTCCAGTTTGCATGCCTCGTGCCCGGGCACTACCAGGCGGGCATGGTCGGAACGGTCACGGTCAAGCCGGCCAGGAAAACGGACAGCTACGCGGCCGCAAGCGATGCGCCGGCACGCACGCGATGAACATCAAGAGATAACGAGTTTGTAACGTTCCCGTCAGCGCGGCGTGGGGGCTGCTTTCCTACAGTTGGAACCGTGATGCAAGGGTTGCATCCGGCCGATCCCCCAGGGGAACGGCAACCACAACAAGTTAGGAGTTCCCTCATGTCTTTCCGCAAAACCGCTCTCGTCCTCGCATTGGCCGCCACCGGCGGATGGTCCGCTGTCCACGCCGATACCATTTTCGTCGGCGGTGAAAAGGGCTGGGTCGATGTCCCGGTGCAGAGCACCCTCACGAGTGAAGCGGTCCGCCAGCAGTACGTCGCGTTCCGCGTTAACCGGGTTGCCTCTGACGGTGGCCAGTTCGTAGGCGGCGAAGCCGGCTACGTGTTCCCGCAGCACACCTATGCCCGGGTCAACGGCGAGTGGGTCTGCACCGACAAGATCGCCCACAACCCGAAACCCAACCCGATCAAGAGCGGCGCCGAGGCGCGTGCGTTCATCGAACAGTATCCGGCGTGATCACCGCAGCGGCGTACCGGCCGCTGCGCACACCGCAGGAAAGAGGGCCGCTATGGCCCTCTTTTTTTGCGTCGATTCCGACCAATTTTTCAACGCACGTCACCGCTTGAACAGCGTGCCCACGATCCAGGGCTTGCCCAGGCCCGTGAGTGCCAGCTGGTCGCCCGATCCCAGGCAACGATTGCGGTGCATGTTGTGGGTGTCGATCACCGTGAGTTCGGTGCCGTCCGCGAGCTTCAAGGTGTTGTGGCAATGGCTCAGCCCCTGGGCATCGGCGTCGCAATCGGTATCGCTGGTCACCGTGCCCGTGATCGGCTTGACCGTTTTCGGAAGCTGCCCCTTGATCACTTGCAGGAGATAGCGGCCTTCCGCGCCGTTGTCCTGCCATGACTTCATCCCCAAGCCGGCCGGAATCGGTGGCTGGCCGCCGGCTTGCGCCTGGACGGACCCGGCATACATCGCCGCGCCGAGTGCAAGAACGCCAAGCAACGAGCGCCGCGCGGGGGAAAGATTCGAGTGGGAGTTCATGTGTTTCCTTTGCTGATGGACGTTGGTGGGGCCTGAAAACCGCGATGCTCACCGCGCTCGCGGCGGTGACCGCCAGGGCCAGCGCGGCGAGCGCCAGCTCGAACAGTTTTCTCATGAGGCAGTCTCGGTCCTCGGAAGGTGCAGCGGAGTCTGCCGGCCGGTCGCTATCTCCAGGATGACGCGTTGATTACAAGTCTGAAAGAAACGACCTGGCGCGCAGGAGTCCCGGCGCTTGATTCCTTTCATGGATGTAATGTGGTGGTCATGACCAGGACAGCGGCGGGCCCCTAAGCTTTTCTCACGTGCCGATACCCGGCCGTATCAAGCCCCCCGAAACGCTTTCAATGTTCGACGAACAGTCGAGACAGGAGATGCGAGCATGCTCTGTTGCGTAGGTCTGTTTGGCGGTATGGCCGTAGGCCAGTCCTTGGGTGGACCGTGGACGGTGATCGCGCCGGCCGCGGGATTCGGCATCGGGTTCCTGGCCGACATGAAGCTGATGAAGGGCATGCATGGGAAAAAAGCCCAGCCGCAGCAGCCCGCGCCAGCGCAGGCAGCCAGCGATGCGCAGCCGGCGCTCGTCGTGCCGCCAGGAGACGGCAAGCCGCCCTACCCGATCCAGGATCTCGGGAAGGTGTGAACGAGCCTGGCACCCCGATGGATATGAATCGTCGGAAGGCCATCGGGGCGAGCGCGATCAGGTGCGCTGCTCTCGCCATGCTCGCGCTGCCCTGGTTTGCGCTGGCGGAACCGAACACGGACGCGGCGCGAATGCACCATGAAATGGCGGCGCAGGTGCTCCCGGCCAACGGGTACCAGAGCAAGGTGGCGCTCGGCGGCAGCGTGGTCGCGCTGACGCGTACCGGCGTGATCGACCGCAAGAAGCTCGAGACCCTCTACGCAGAGGGCGGAGGAGACCCGCGGGACCTGGCGCAGCTGCTGGGCCAGCCGTCGTTCAGGCCGATTCTCCTCAGCGCCACGAACGCGCGTCTCTATGTGAACCTGCTGTGGCCGCTCGGCCTCGCAAACCGGATGGCAGGCAACAAGGCCAGCCCGCTCAACGGGCCGGATCTCCCCAATTACGCCTCGACCGGCGGCTGGACACTGGGCAGGCAGCGCAACGGCGCCGCCTATTTCAATGCACTGCCCATCGTCCCACTCAGTTCCGAGCAGGAGGCGCTCGTGATTAGGGTTGCGCAGCACACGTTCCGGCCCTGCTGCAACAATTCGAGTTTCTTCCAGGACTGCAACCATGGCTCGGCGCTGCTCGGCCTGCTTGCACTGGGCGCATCGCAGGGGCTGGGCGAGGACGATCTGTACCGGGAGGCACTCGCGTTCAACGCCTTCTGGTTCCCCGAGCACTACACCCACATCGCCCTGTACTTCAAGGTCGTCGACGGAATCGACTGGCGCAAGGTTGACGCCAGGACGGCCCTGAGCGCGAACTTCTCCAGCGCGAGCGGCATGCAGGCGAACGTGTCGCGGCCGTTGCAGCGCCGCGGCCTCGTGCCCGCGCAAAGCGGCAGCCAGTGCAGCGCTTAAAGACCCGGACACGAACAAAGGAGCAAGCAACATGGATTCTCGCCACCCGATCAGGCCCCTTCTTGCCCATGCGATCGGCTTCGCGATGCTTTTTGGCGCCGCCGCGTTCGCCGGCGAGCTGGCGCCGCAAACGAGCGAAAGCGGCGGCATCATGATTTCCGTCAAGCCGGTGGATGTTTCAGCCGCAGCCGGCCATTGGTCATTCAAGGTTTCGCTCGACAGCGTCAAGCAGGACTTGAAGGATGACCTGATGCACACCGCCTATCTCGTGAACCGCGGGGCAAAGAAAAACGAAGTGCCCGTCGCCTGGAAAGGGGATGCCGCAGGAGGCCGGCATCGCGAAGGCGTTCTCGGTTTCAACGCCATGACGCCGCCGCCCACCGCGATCGAACTGCGCATCCAGCGCGTGGGCGAGAAAGCGCCGCGACTGTTCCGCTGGGACCTCGACTGCCCGTGCAATGACCCGAAGATGCACCCGTCCTGAGGGCTCCCGGCCGGCGGCGCGCGCCGGCCCGAGGCGGATCAATGGCCGGACAATGTGGCGGACGGCGTGGCCTGGTCCGGCGGCGCAGCCGGAAACCGGATCTCGAAGCGGATCGTGCCGTTCGCGGAGAAAGCCGTGATCGCGCCGTGGTGCGCTTCGATGATGGACCGGGTGATAGGCAGCCCGAGGCCCGTTCCCTCGCTGGTTTTCTGCCGGGAAGCATCCAGCCGGTAAAAGCGGTCGAACAGCCGCGGCAGCTGCTCCGGCGGGATGTCCTCGCCTGGATTTTCGATTGCCAGCCGCGTTTCGCCAGTATCCAGCGGCTCGATCCGCACGGTGACCGATTTGCCGCGCGCGGTGTAGCGCAAGGCATTGGACAGCAGGTTGCTCAATGCGCGGCGGATCATCAGCCGGTCGCCCGCGACCGATCCGGCGCCGTCGAGCACGAGCCCGACCTCCTTTTCCTCGGCGAGCGCTTCATAGAACGCGAACAGGCCCTGCGTTTCGGCGGCCAGATCCACCGCTTCCTGCCGGGGCACGATCAGGCCATGGTCTGCCTTGGCCAGGAACAGCATGTCACCGATCATGCGGGCGAGCCGGCTGTATTCCTCCAGGTTCGAGTAGAGGACCTCGCGGTATTCGTCGGCCGACCGGGTCCGCGACAGCGCCACTTCCGTTTCGGTGACCAGGTTCGCGACCGGCGTGCGCAACTCGTGCGCGAGATCGGAGGAAAAATCCGACAGGCGCCGGAACGAGCCCTCCAGGCGCGCCAGCATCGCGTTCAATGCGGAGACGAGGTCCGAGAGCTCGGGCGGAACGCCTTCGAGCGGCAGCCGCTCGCCCAGCCGGCTGGCGGAAATCCCGCGGGCCAGCGCGGCGATGCGGCGGATCGGTTCGAGCCCCCGGCGCGCCGCCGTCCACGCCAGTACGCCCGTCAGCAAGATGCCGGCGGCGATGGAGAGCCACAGAATCCGGCCGAACTCCGCCATGAAATCGCGTTCGTGGTCGACATTCACGGCGACGAGCACTTCGGCCGGCGAGATTCCGGGGATCCCCAGGGGCACCGCCATGACGCGCTGCCGGTACGCGTGACCGCCATATTCGCGCACCGTCGGCCCGCCGCGACTGCGCGCAACCGGCATCGAAAGCGTGCCGGGGTGGTCGTGCGGCGAGGCGGCGTCCGAAGAGGCGAACAGCACCCGGCCATCGGGCCCGACGATCTTGATGAACACACCGGCATGCCCGACCAGCGCGTCCTCCAGCAACTGCGGCACCAGGTCCAGGTCGCTGTGGTAGCCGACCTTGCCCAGCACGTTGCGCACGAGCTCGGTCGTGCCTTCGATCTCGTTCATGTCCTGCCGGATGAAGTGACTCTCCACCAGCGCGCCGACCAGGTAGCCGACCGCGAGCAGGACCAGAGTGGAAACCGTGGAAAAGAAGAGCGTGAGGCGAAAAGTGACCGATTTCGTCCGCATCACGCCGGTTCCGGGACTTCGAGAACGTAACCCATGCCACGCACCGTGACGATGAGCTTGGGCTCGAAGTCGTCGTCCACCTTCGCCCGCAGCCGCCGCACCGCGACTTCGATCACGTTGGTGTCGCTGTCGAAATTCATGTCCCAGACCTGCGAGGCGATCAGCGAACGCGGCAGCACCTCGCCGCGGCGGCGCAGCAGCAGTTCCATCAACGCGAATTCCTTGGACGTGAGTTCGATCCGGCGGCCCGCGCGGGTGACGCGGCGTCGCAAGAGGTCCAGCTCCAGGTCGGCGGCCCTGAGCACCTCCGGTTCGATCGATTTCCCCCGCCGCAGCAGCGAGCGGACGCGGGCGAGCAGTTCGGAAAACGCGAAGGGCTTCACCAGGTAATCGTCGGCGCCCAGCTCCAGGCCTTTCACGCGATCTTCGACCTGGTCGCGCGCGGTGAGGAACAGCACCGGCATGTTCTTGCCGGCCGCGCGGATCGCCCGCAACACGCCCCACCCGTCCAGCCCCGGGAGCATCACGTCCAGCACCAGCAGGTCGTAGTCCCCGGTGAGGGCGAGGTGCATCCCGTCCAGGCCGTCGCGTGCGAGATCCACCACGAAGCCGGCTTCCGAGAGGCCCTGCTTCAGGTACGCGCCCGTCTTCTCCTCGTCCTCGACGATCAGGATTTTCATCGTCGCCTTTCCATTGCGTCAGTTTGCATTCTGCATGAATCACCTGGCGCCCGAACGAACATGACAGACATGTAATCACCGCGTCAGATTGCCGTCGGTGACGCGCTCGCATCATTCAACCGTTGGATGAGCCAGGGCAATCGGCGATTGCCCCCCGCGAATGACCTTTATCAACTGGGAAACATCATGGAATGGCTATCGCAAAACTGGATCTGGCTGGCATTCGGCGTGGGCATGCTGCTGATGATGCGCCGCGGCGGTGCGGGGGGCTGCTGCGGCAGCATGCACCAGGCGCCCGACAAGCGTGCCGAAACCGATGGCGCGGCAACGAAGAGCGCCGCCGCGGGCGGCTGCTGTGGCGGCGGGGATCACCCACACGAAAAAGATTCGAAGGCCGAGGCGCCGCAAAACGCGGCCCCAACCGTGGAGCATCAGCACTAGGGAGCCGCAGGCATGATCCCGGAAATCGGACACCTCGCGCTGATCCTGGCGCTCGCGCTCGCGCTGGCGCAAGGCGTGCTCCCGCTGCTGGGCGCCGCGCGCGGCGACTCGGTGCTGATGCGCGTCGGGCGTGGCGCCGCGTTGGGGCAATTCCTGTTCATCCTCGCTGCGTTCGGCCTGCTGCTGTACGGCTTCGTCGCGAACGATTTCTCGGTGCACTACATCGCATCGAACTCCAACACGTCGCTGCCGCTGCCATACCGCATTGCCGCGACGTGGGGCGGGCACGAGGGCTCGATGCTGCTGTGGGTGCTGATCCTGGGCGGCTGGGCGGTGGCCATCACCGGCTTCAGCCGGCACCTGCCGCAGGAGTTCGTCGCCCGGGTGCTCGGCATCATGGGGCTGGTGAGCACGGGCTTCCTGGCATTCCTGCTGTTCACGTCCAACCCGTTCCTGCGGCTGTTGCCGGCACCGGCGGACGGGCGCAGCCTCAACCCGCTGCTGCAGGACTTCGGGATGGTGCTGCATCCGCCCATGCTCTACATGGGGTACGTCGGGTTTTCGGTCGCGTTCGCATTCGCGCTGGCCGCGCTGCTCGGCGGGCGGCTCGACGCGGCTTGCGCCCGCTGGTCGCGGCCCTGGACCACGCTCGCCTGGGTCTTCCTCACCCTCGGCGTGGCGCTCGGCAGCCTGTGGGCCTACTATGAACTGGGCTGGGGCGGCTGGTGGTTCTGGGACCCGGTGGAGAACGCCTCGTTCATCCACTGGCTGGTAGTCACCGCATTGATCCATTCGCTCGCGGTGACCGAGCGGCGCGGCGCGTTCAAGGGCTGGACCGTGCTCCTGGCGATCTTCGCGTTCTCCTTGAGCCTGGTCGGCACGTTCCTGGTGCGATCGGGCGTGCTCACCTCCGTGCATGCTTTCGCCACCGATCCCGCGCGCGGCACTTTCGTGCTCGTGTTCCTCGGAATCGTGATCGGCGGCGCCTTGCTGCTGTTCGCCTCGCGCGCCCACCGCATCGGCCTCGGCGGCAGCTTCGAGCCGGTCTCGCGCGAGTCCATGCTGCTCCTGAACAACGTGATGCTGGCGGTCGCCGCCGGCTCGGTGCTGCTCGGCACGCTCTATCCGCTGGTGCTCGATGCGCTGGGGACCGGCAAGATCTCGGTGGGAGCGCCGTATTTCGACACCGTGTTCATCCCGCTGATGGTGCCGGCGATGTTCCTGATCGGCGTCGGCCCGATGGCGCGCTGGAAGAAAGCCAGCCTGCCGGATCTCGCGACGCGGCTGCGCTGGGCCTTCGCCGTGGGGGTGGTGGCGGCGCTGCTCGTGCCGTTCGCGATGGGCGCATGGAAGACCACCGTGAGCCTGGCCATCCTGCTGGCGGCCTGGATCGTCGCGAGCAGCCTCACCGGTCTCGTCGAGCGCCTGCGCCAGTCCCGCGCGCCGGGCCTTCTCGCCAAACTGGCATCGAACCCGCGCAGCTACTACGGCATGCTGCTCGCGCATATCGGCGTCGCGGTCTTCATCGCCGGCGCGACGCTCGTCAAAGGCTACGAAGTCGAGAAGGACGTGCGCATGAGCATCGGCGACACCGTCGAAGTCGGCGGCTACGACTTCCGGCTGGATCGCATTTCCCAAGTGGCGGGCCCCAACTACAGCGCCGTGCGCGGGGACGTTGCCGTTTCGCGCAATGGTCGCGCGGTCGCGACGATGTACCCGGAAAAGCGGACCTACGACAACCAGAAGAGCCCGATGACCGAGGCGGCGATCGACTGGGGGTTCGTGCGCGACCTGTACGTGTCGTTCGGCGAACCGCTGGACCCGAGGACCTGGGCCGTGCGCATCTACTACAAGCCGTTCGTGGAATTCATCTGGCTGGGCTGGCTGCT
>JAGRPN010000122.1 GCA_019449555.1 Ramlibacter sp. | reverse complement strand
CAGGTGCTTGCGTTATCTGACGGGCTTGATGGGCTTTGCATTCATGTTGTCACCGGCATCGGCGGCGGACCCGATCCTCATCGGCGTGAGCCTGACGCAGTCGCCGCCCGGGTCCGTCGTGCAGGGCACGCAGGTCAAGGACGGCATGGAGATCCTCAAGGACATGGTCAATGCCAAGGGCGGCGTGCTGGGCCGGCCGATCAAGCTGCTGTACGAGGACAACCAGGGCATTCCGGAAAAGGGCCGTGCCGCCACCGAGAAACTGATCTCGAGCGACAAGGTCGTCGCCATCGCGGGCGGGCACCAGAGTTCGGTGTGCCTGGCCGAGATCGAGGTCGCCCACCGCTACAAGGTGCCGTACATCAACACCAACTGCTGGTCGGACGACGTGCGCAAGCGCGGCTATCCCGAGGTGTTCAATACTTCGCCCTACAACACGCTCGTATCCTCTTCGATGGCCACGACCCTGGCCGCGATGAACGTCAAGCGCGTGATGGCGTTCGCGGAGAACACCGACTACGGCATCGGCCAGGCCAAGCTCACGGGTGAACTGCTCAAGGCCAAGGCCCCGCAGATCGAATACAAGTACGAGACGCTGGACCGCGCCAGCAAGGACTTCACGGCGGCGGTGCTGCCGATGCGCGCCAATCCGCCGGATGTGATCGTGATGTCGATGCTGCCGCCCGCGGCGTATCTGCTGATGAACCAGGTGTACGAGCAGGGCGTCGCCCCGAGCGCCAAGACGCTGATGTACGACGGCGGCGGCCTGGCCGACTATCCCGACTTCTGGCAGAACGTGAAGGAGGGCGGCAAGTACCTGCTGTCGTTCGCGCTGTACCACCCGCAGATGAAGCAGGCCAGATTGGCGACCGACATCGCTGCCGAATACAAGAAGCGCACCGGCAACGACATCAACCGGCTGGTGCTGCAGGCCTCCGATTCGCTGGAACTGCTGATCCAGGGCATCCAGGCCGCCAAGAGCACCGATTCGGACAAATTGATCAAGGCGATGCAGACGATGAAGTTCGACAGCCTTCGCGGCATCTCGAATTTCTCCACGCAGCCCGGCTACAGCTACCAGCAATGGCTGGACATCCCGTTCGTGAACTACGAACTCACCGCCGAGAAGCAGCCGATCGGGCAGACCGTGCTGATCCAGGCGCCCGGCCAGAAGTTCGATCCGGCCAAGATCGCGCGGCCCGCGAAATGAGGCGGGTCCCGCGCTGAACAACGACCGCATGCGCGTCCGGCATCGCAGCAGCCTGTGATGCCGGACATTTTCCTGCGCAGCGATCCAGCATGCTAGCTTTCGACCTGTTGGCGAACGGCCTGATCTACGGCTGCTTCTACGCGCTGATGGCGGTGGGGCTGGCAATGATCTTCGGCGTGCTCAAGATCGTGAACTTCGCGCATGGCGAGTTCTTCATGATCGGCGCCTACACGTATGTGCTGGTCGCGCTCAAGCTCGGGGTGTCGCCCTGGCTCGCGCTGCCGGGGGCCGCTCTCGCCGGCGCGTTGCTCGGCTGGGTGGTCGAGCGCGTGCTGATCCGCCCGCTGTACCAGGGCTATGCCAGCTGGGGCTTCATGAAGGACGAATACGCCGTCGTGGTGACCTTCGGGCTGTCGCTGCTGCTCATCAACCTGGTGGACAAGATCGTCGGGCCATATTCGTTCCGCGGCCCGGCGCTCGTGGACGTGAGCCGGTTCGCGCTCGGCCCGATCATGCTGACGGGGCAAAAGGCGATCGCAGCCGCGGTGTCGGTGCTGTTGATGATCGGCCTGGCCCTGTTCATCAAGCGTTCGGTCTGGGGCAAGCAGATCCAGGCCGTCGCGCAAAACCGCCTCGGCGCCTCGCTGGCGGGGATCGACGCGACGCGCACCACCAGCCTGATCTTCGTCATCTCCGGCATGCTGGCGGCGATCTCGGGCGCGCTGTTGGCGCCGTTGATCAATCCGTCCCCCGATGTCGGCGCGTTCCCCGCCATCAAGTCCTATGTGATCGTCGTGCTGGGCGGCATGGGCTCGATCTGGGGCGCGATGCTCGCGAGCCTGATCCTGGGCGTGAGCGAGGCTTTTTTCTCGGTCTACATCTCGTACGACTACCGCGATGCGTTCGGGCTGATCATCCTCGTGCTGGTGCTGTTGCTGCGGCCGCAAGGCCTGTTCGGCGAGAAGGGCCGCGAACTGTGAGGCCCGCTGCGTGAAGCCCGTCGCCAACCTGTGGCAGCACCGGCTGCGCTTCGACATGCGCGCGGCGCTGGCCATCGTCGCGGTGATCGCTCTGGTCCCGCTGGTCGTGCATGGCCCCTACGCGCTCGGCATCGTTCTCGTCAGCGTCTACTTCGCGATGCTCGCGCTCGGCTGGAACCTGCTGGCGGGATACACCGGCCAGTTCTCGCTCGCGCCGGCGGCCTTCGCGATGATCGGCGCCTACACGACGGCCCTGCTCGATTTCTACTGGCGCGTTCCGCTTGCGCTCGGCATCCCCGCCGCGATCGTCGTCGCTGCCCTGT
>JAGRPN010000121.1 GCA_019449555.1 Ramlibacter sp. | reverse complement strand
GGCTGTCCTTGTTGATGTCCAGGTCGAGGATGATGTTGCCTTCCGGCGTGATTTGCGGCGTGACCTCCAGCTTGAGCGTCGCCTTCCGGAATGCAATTGCCGTGGCACCGCTCGACGACGCTTGCTGGTAGGGGAACTCGGTGCCCTGCTCGATCATCGCTTTCGTCTGGTCGGCCGTGACGATCCGGGGGCTGGAGACGAGTTTGCCCTTGCCGTCGGCCTCGAGCGCCGACAGTTCGAGATTGAGGAACCGGTTCGCCGCCGCGCTGAAAAGAGAGATCGCGAAAGTCGACGGCGCGAAACCGGCCTGGGCGATCGCGGGAAGGTTCACGAAGGTCGTGTTGTTCGTATCCAGCGTCGTGTTCGTCTCGCCGGTCGTTCCCGAAACGGCGTTGTAGGTGCCGCCGAATGCGACCCGGTTGGATCCGCTCAGAGCGTAACCGGGATCGCCGCCGCGCACGCCGCGCAGGTCGCTGCCGCCAAGCCGCACACCCAGTGACCTCCCGAATGTGTCCGAGGCTTCCACGATGCGCGCTTCGATCAGGACCTGCCGCACCGCGATGTCGAGCTTGCCGATCAGCTGCTGCACGGCCTCGAGCCGCGAGGAGATGTCGGTGACGAACAGCTGGTTCGTGCGCGGCTCGGCGATGACGCTGCCGCGCGTGCTGAGGATGCGGGCCGGGCCCGTGCCCGTGGTGAGCTGCGCCGCGATGTCCACGGCCTTCGTGTAATTCAGCTGGAAGGATTGCGTCCGGAGCGGCTCCAGGCTCTGGATCGCGACGCGCGATTCCAGGTCGAGTTTCTCCTTCGTGGCGATCTCGTCCTTCGGAGCGATCCAGATCACGTTGCCGTTCTTGCGCATGCCCAGGCCTTTGGCCTGCAACACGATGTCCAGCGCCTGGTCCCAGGGGACGTCCTTCAGGCGCAAGGTCACCGCGCCCGTGACGGAATCCGAGGTGACGATGTTGAAATTGGTGAAGTCGGCAATCACCTGCAGCAGCGACCTGACCTCGATGTTCTGGAAGTTCAGCGACAGTTTTTCGCCGGTGAAGCCGGGACCCTGCGTGAGCTTGGTGGGATCGACCTTCACCTGGCGCACCTCGACGACGAACTGGTTGTCGCTCTGGTAGGCGCTGTGTTCCCAGACGCCCCTCGGCTCGATCACGACCCGCACGCGGTCGCCGGTCTGGAATGTCGTCACGCTTTGCACGGGCGTGCCGAAGTCGGAGACGTCGAGGCGCCGGCGCAGCCCTTCGGGCAGCGACGACTTCAGGAATTCGACCACGAGGTTCTGGCCCTGCTGCCGGATGTCGACGCCGACCTGGTTGCTGGGCAGATCGACGATGACCCGGCCTGCGCTGTCGCTGCCGCGCCGGAAATCGACGTCGCGGATGGGCTGTGTTTCCGCATTGCGGCTCTCCGCGAACACGGGCGCAGGCGCGGCCGCGAGGCCCCCCGCCACAGTCGGCTCGAGCACCACCAGCAGCGACTTGCCCTGCAATTGGGCCTTGTAAGCCGCCGCAGTCTTCAGGTTCAGGACGAGGCGGGTCCGCTGACCTGCCTGCACCACGTTCACGGAACGCAGGTTGCCCTGGTTGATTTCGACGGTGGAACGGCCCAGGCCGTTGGTGGCACCCGGAATGTCGAGCGCGATGCGCGCCGGCGCCTGGATGGCAAAACCGGCCGGGATCGCGTTCAGCGGCTGCGAGAAGTCGATGCGAACCACCTCCGCGCCGCCCTGGATGGAACTGGTGACGGATTCGACCACTGTCTGGGCGCGCAACGTGAACGGCCAGCACGCGACGAGGAAGAGGCACGCGAAGGCCCATGCCCTTCGCCAACTTGTACGGTTCTTGTTCACTTTGACCTCTCTTGCAATTGCAATGTGGCTTGACGCTCGATCCACTCACCGGCTGCGTCCTGCACGATTTCGCGCAGCACGAGTTCCGTTTCGCTCACCTTCACGATCTTCCCGAAGTTCTGCCCCAGGTAATTCCCGGGGCGCACCTGGTAGATCAGGTTGTCGACGCGCACCAGCGCGACCGGTGCGCCCTGCTTGACCATGCTGCCGACCATCTTCATCGCGTCTAGCGGCTGGCTCTCCAGCGGCTCCTTGCGGCGGGCGAGTTCGGGGGCGACGAGCGCCGCGTTCGAGGTGGACTGGCTCGACTCCCGTTTCAGGGCCTGCGTCAGCTTCTGGTTGCTGAACGGGTCGGTCGCGCTCTCCTGGTTGTAGGCCTGGGGCGTGAACTTCTTGGGCTCGGGGATCGGCTGCACGTTCGGGCGAGTCTGGGCCCGTTGCTCGTTCATCCAGGCCTGGAGTTCCTCCTGGCCCGAGGATCCGCAGGCGGCGACCAAGAAGCCGACCGACAACGCCGTGGCTATTGTTTTGACGTTCATTTCTTCTTGGCTCCCGGCGCGGCCTTGCGCTGCGCGGCGACCTCCTCGCTGTCGAGGTATCGGAACGTCTTGGCCGTTGCGTCCATGACCAGCGCGCCGTCCTTGTTCGGCGAGATCGCCATGTTGTTCAGGGTGACGATCCGGGACAGGTTGGCCACGTCCGAGGCAAAAGCGCCCACGTCGTGGAAACGTCCGATCACGCGCAAGGCGATCGGCAGCTCCGCGTAATAGTCCTTGACGCTGACTTGCCCGGGTCGAAACAGCTCGAAGCTCAGGCTGCGGCCGAGTCCCGCCTGGTTGATGTCCGACAGCAACGCATCCATCTCCGCCTTGCTGGGCAGCTGCTTCTCGAGCTGCGTCACGTACAGCTGCACCTGTTCGCGCTGTTTCTTGAGGGCGTCCAGGTTCACCGCCTGCGACAGCTTCTTTCGGTAGTCCTCTTTCAGGGCCACTTCCTTTTTCTGTTCGGCCTCGAGCTCCGCATCCGAGGCATTGAGCCAGACGAACCACAGGGCGACGATGATGCCGGCCATCAAGAACAGGCACAGCAGTGCTCGAGGTGCCCCCGGCCAGGATGCCGGGTCGCGCGGATTGAGCCCGCGGAATTGGCCGAGCAGCGCCTGCTGGAGCGCCGCGACATTGATTTTCGGGGTTTTGCTGGCCATGGCGATCAGGTTTTAGCGGGGGCGGAGGCGTTGGCCAGGGGCGCCGACGCGGCGGCGGCCGCAGTTCCGGCGGCGCTGGCCGCGCTGGCAGCCGCGGTGGTTTTCTGCAATTCACTCGCACGCAGCAGCTTGACGCGCATCGTGAAGTTCGACACCCGGCGCTGTTCGCGCGGGCTCAGCGCCACGTTGGTTGCGGTGATTTCAACCAGTTCGGGCTTGGACAGCCATGGACTGTTGTTTCCGAGGTTGCGCAGCAACTCCGACACGCGCTCGTTGGACTGCGCGATGCCGATGATGGACACCACCTGGTTTTCCTGCTTCAGGCTGGTGACATAGACGCCATCGGGCAACTGCTTGACCAGTTCGTTCAGCAGGTGCACTGGCATGTTGCGGTCCGCCTGCAGGTCCTCGACCGCCTGCTGGCGGGCGCGCAGCGCGGCGATCTCTGCCTGTAGCGTCGCGATGTCCTTGATCTGGCCTTCGAGGCGCTTGATTTCGGTTTGCAGGACCGTGTTCTTTGCCTGCTGTTCCGAGATCTGGGCCGCATACCACACGTAAATCCCGCCGGCGACGAGCACGCCACCCAGCGCCGAGACCACGAGAGCAGCATAGAAGGCATCGCGCCTGCGCTTGCGGGCGGCTTCACGGTGCGGGAGCAGGTTGATGAGGATCACTGCAGGAACCTCCGCATGGCAAGGCCGCAGGACGTGAGATACGAGGGCGCCTCCCGGCGCATCTTCTTCTCGCGCACTCCGGCGCCCATCTGCATCCCCTCGAACGGGTTGGCGAGGTTGCAGGGGAAAGAAGTCTGCATCGTGACCGCGTCGGCGAGCCCCGGCAGCGCCGCCGAACCGCCGGCCAGCATCACGTAATCGACCCGGTTGTGGGGCGTGCTGGTGAAGAAGAACTGCATGGCACGCGCCAATTCCTGCGCCATGCTCTCCACGAACGGCTTGAGCACGCCGGCCTCGTAGTCCTCCGGCAGGTCGCCGTTGCGCTTCTTGTTCTCGGCCTCTTCGGGCGAGAAACCGTACTGCCGCACGATGAGCTGGGTGAGCTGGGCGCCCCCGAAAGCCTGGTCGCGGTCATAGAGCACTTCGTCGTTGCGGATCACCTGCATGCTGGTGGTGAAAGCGCCCACTTCGAACAGCGCCACCATGGTGTCCACGCCCTGGTTGGGCAAGGCCTGGATCAACCGCCCGGCCGCGAGACGCGAGGAGTAGGACTCGACGTCGATGATCATCGGCTTGAGCCCGACGGCTTCGGCCAGCCCCTGGCGGTCCTGCACTTTTTCCTTGCGCGATGCGGCGATGAGGACTTCCACGTCTCCGGCCGAGGTCGAACTGGGCCCGATCACGCAGAAGTCAAGGCTCACCTCATCCAGGGAGAAAGGGATGTATTGGTTGGCTTCGGCCTCGACCTGGGCTTCCAGGTCCTGCTCGGTCAAGCCGCCGGGCAGGATGATCTTCTTGGTGATCACGGCCGAAGGCGGCAATGCCATCGCCACGTTCTTGGCCCGGGTACCGCTTTTCTTGACGACCCGGCGCATGGCTTCCGCCACTTCATCGAATTTCTCGACATTGCCGTCCGTGATCCAGCCGCGCTCCAGCGGCTCGATGGCGCAACGCTCGAGCACAAAGTTCCCGGACTTGTCACGCCCGAGCTCGACCAGCTTGACGCTGGATGAGCTGATATCCAGGCCTAGTAGCGGCGCGGGTTGGCGGCTGAACAACGACCCCAAAGAGCTCAATTTCGGTCTCCTGAAACGCCCTGTCTCCAGGCGTAACAAACTTAAGATTTCACTTCAATGCTAACCGTAACATCCTTGTCACGTAAAGGATTTTCCGGTTTCAGGCCATGCAGACCGTTGCCAAAACCCGACGGCAGAACCTGCCATACTGACGGGCGCCTCGATGCAGGTCTTTCGACCCAATGGAGCGGGTGGCCCTGCGTCGCTCCGAGCCGCGCGCGGGCGCCATTTTTTATAATCGCCTCTCTCTTTGATGGGACGCCACCTGGATCTTTATGCCTTCTGAATCATCTCCGGACGAGCGCGGCGCGCCCCCATCGAGGCGCCCGCTCGGCTGGCAGCGCGCGATCCTGCGGGTGGTGCTGTGGATGGTGGGCTTGGCGCTGGCCGGCGTCGCCTCCGCCGTCATCATCGGTGCGGTCGCACTGGCGGTGGCATACCCGAACCTGCCGGACATTTCGGACCTGTCGGATTACCGGCCGAAGCTGCCGCTACGCGTTTACTCCGCCGATGGCGTGCTGATCGGGGAATTCGGGGAGGAGCGGCGCAACCTGACCCCGATCGCCGAGATTCCGAAGGTCATGAAGGATGCCGTGCTGGCCATCGAGGACGCGCGGTTCTATTCCCATGGCGGGGTGGATTACCGCGGCCTGGTCCGCGCGGCCCTGGCGAACCTCGGGCGCGTCAAGAGCCAGGGCGCTTCCACGATCACCATGCAGGTCGCGCGCAACGTGTACCTGTCCTCGGAAAAGACCTTCACCCGCAAGCTCTACGAGGTGCTGCTCACGTTCAAGCTCGAACACCTGTTGAGCAAGGACCAGATCCTCGAGATCTATATGAACCAGATATTCCTGGGGAATCGCGCGTATGGATTCGCGTCCGCAGCGGACACTTACTTCGGCAAACCGATGAAGGACCTGACCATCGCCGAGGCGGCGATGCTGGCCGGGCTGCCCAAGTCGCCCTCGGGCAACAACCCCATCAGCAACCCCACCCGCGCGCGCACTCGCCAGCTCTACATCATCGACCGGATGCAGGAGAACGGGTTCATCACCGCCGAGGAGGCCGAGGCGGCCAAGCGGCAGGAGCTGAAATTCCGCAGCGGCGACGACAGCGGCCGCGTGCATGCGGAGTTCATCGCCGAGACTGTGCGCCAGCTCGTGTACGCGCAGTACGGCGACGAGGCCTACACGCGCGGCCTGAATGTGTTCACGACGGTGATTGCGGCGCAACAGGACACCGCCTACAAGGCGCTGCGCAAGGGCATCATGGATTACGAGCGCCGCCAGATCTATCGCGGCCCCGAGGAGTTCATCGACCTGCCGGCCGATCCGCAGGACGCGGAGGACGCCATCGACGACGCGCTGGGCGATCACCCCGACAACGGCGACGTGATGTCCGCGGTCGTGCTGGAAGCGAACCCCAAGAAGATCGTCGCCGTGCGCCAGAACGGCGAAAAGCTCGAGATCATCGGCGACGGGTTGCGGCCGGCGCAGTCGGGCCTCTCGGACAAGGCACCCCCCAAGATCAAGATCCGGCGCGGCGCCGTGATCCGCGTGGCCAAGACGCCGAAGCACACGTGGGAGATCACTCAATTGCCGGAAGTCGAAGGCGCATTCGTCGCGATCGATCCGCGTGACGGCGCGATCCACGCCCTGGTGGGAGGCTTCGATTTCAACAAGAACAAGTTCAACCATGTCACGCAGGCGTGGCGGCAGCCCGGCTCCGGCTTCAAGCCGTTCATCTACTCGGCAGCGCTGGAAAAGGGCTTCACCCCATCGACCATCATCAACGACGCGCCGCTCTTCTTCGATGCCGGCGTGACCGGCGGGCAACCATGGGAGCCGAGGAACTACGACGGCAAGTTCGAGGGCCCGATGCCTTTGCACACGGCGCTGGCCAAGTCGAAGAACATGGTCTCGATCCGCATCCTGCAAGCCGTGGGCACGCAGAACGCGCAGGACTGGATCGCCCGCTTCGGATTCGACGCCGAAAAGCACCCGCCCTATCTCACCATGGCCCTGGGCGCCGGCTCGGTCACGCCGATGCAGATGGCGACCGCGTATTCGGTATTCGCGAACGGGGGTTATCGAATCAATCCGTGGCTGATCACCAAGATCACCGACCAGCGCGGCAAGTCGCTGGTGGAGAGCCAGCCGCCCCTGCCCAATGAATCCGTGCGAGCCATCGATGCCCGCAACGCGTTCATCATGGAGCGGCTGCTGCAGGAAGTCGCGCGAATCGGCACCGCGGCGCGCTCGCAGCGGGAGCTCAAGCGGCCCGACCTGTACGGCAAGACCGGGACCACCAACGATTCGATCGATACCTGGTTCAGCGGCTTCCAGCCGACGCTGGTCGCGATCGTGTGGATGGGCTATGACACGCCGCGTTCGCTGGGCGACCGCGAAACCGGCGGCGGCTTGAGCCTGCCCGTCTGGATCAACTTCATGGAGACCGCCTTGAAGGGCGTGCCGGTGATGGAGCCCACGGCGCCCGAAGGTGTGGTCAACGTCGGCGGCGAATGGTATTACGAAGAGTACGCACGCGGCGGCGGCGTCGCCAACCTCGGAGGCGGAGCGCCGCACGACAGCTCCTCCGCGCCGGGCGCGCCGAATGCGCTGCGGGTGCCGGAAGACAGGAGCCTCTTGAATTCGGACGGCCTGCCGCCGAATCGCGCACCGACGGCGCCGGCCGACGAACGCAGGAGCATCCTGGACCTGTTCCGGAATTGACGGGTGCACAGGCGGCGTTAGCGCTCCCTTTAGCCGAAAACCAACGGCTGTCCGGCCTGCTCGCCGGCCAGGCGCGTGAGGTTGGCGAAGAACTCGCCGTTGCCTTTGGTGTCCATCCAGTGCGCGCCGTCGAACTTGTAGTGGAAGCCGCCGGCCTTGGCCGCCATCCAGATTTCATGCAGCGGCTTTTGCAGGTTCACCACGATCTGGCTGCCATTCGGAAACGTGAGCGTGACCATTCCCCCGACGCGCTGGTTGTCGATGTCCGCATCGGTTTGGTCGTTGATGCGGTCGCAGCAAGCCTCGATCCGGCGCAGCAGCGCCTCGGCTCGGTCCATGAATTCGGGGTCGGTCATTACAATTTCCCCAATGTCGTACGTTTACCAAATTCTAGTCAGTGCCACTGCCCGGCGGCTTGCCCTCGCCGCAAGCGTGGTCGGTGCGCTGGCCGGCTGCGGCCAAAAAGGACCGCTGTTCCTTCCCACGGGCGAAGCAGCCGCCGCTCGCGCCACTCTGCCGCAGACCCTGATTCCCGCCCGGCCCGCTTCGGCGCCGCCTACCACCGGCACCGCCTCGCCGCTTCCCACGCCATGACCGCTACCGCCTTGCCCGGCCATCCGCATTTCGAATTCCGGGGCGGCGAGCTGTTCGCCGAGCGCGTACCGCTGCGCGGACTCGCGCAGCGGTACGGCACGCCCCTGTTCGTCTATTCGAAGCAATCCATGCTCTCGGCCCTGGCAGCCTACCGGCGCGGCTTCGCCGGCCGCAACGCGAAGATCTGCTATGCCATGAAGGCGAATTCCTCGCTCGGCGTGCTGCAGGTGTTCGCGCAGGCCGGCTGCGGCTTCGACATCGTGTCAGGCGGCGAACTCGAGCGCGTGCTCGCCGCGGGCGGTGCGCCGGGCGACATCATTTTCTCGGGCGTGGGCAAGACCCGGGCCGAGATGCGGCGGGCCCTCGAAGTGGGTGTCGGCTGTTTCAACGTGGAGAGCGAAGCGGAGCTGGACGTGCTCAGCGAAGTCGCGGTGGCGTGCGGCAAGACCGCGCCCGTCAGCATCCGCGTCAATCCCGATGTGGATCCCAAAACCCATCCCTACATCTCGACCGGGCTGAAGGGCAACAAGTTCGGGATCGCGCACAAGCGCACGCTGGCGGCCTACCGGCGCGCCGCCGCCTTGCCGAACCTGGAGCTGGTGGGGATCGATTGCCACATCGGCTCTCAGATCACGCACGAGTCCCCTTACCTCGATGCGATGGACCGGGTGCTCGACCTCGTGGAGGCCATTGAAGCCGCGGGAATCGCGGTCCGGCACATCGACTTCGGCGGCGGGCTCGGCATCGCCTACGACTCCGAGCGGCCGCCGCCAGCGGACGGCCTATGGGCGAAACTGTTCACCAAGCTCGATGCACGAGGCTACGGCGGCAGGCAGTTCATGATCGAGCCGGGCCGTTCGCTGGTCGGCAACGCGGGGGTCTGTCTCACCGAAGTGCTGTACCTCAAGCCGGGCGAACAGAAGAACTTCTGCATCGTCGATGCGGCGATGAACGACCTGCCGCGGCCGGCCATGTACCAGGCGTATCACGCGATCGTGCCGGTCACGCGGCGCGAAGCCGCGCCGCAGACCTACGACGTCGTGGGCCCAGTCTGCGAGAGCGGCGACTGGATCGGCCGCGACCGGGCACTCGCGGTGCACCCGGGCGACCTGCTGGCCGTGATGTCGGCGGGTGCGTATTGCATGAGCATGGCAAGCAACTACAACGCCCGCGGCCGGGCCGCGGAAGTCCTCGTGGATGGCCACCAGGCCTACCTGATCCGCGAGCGGGAAACCGCCGCCGACCTGATGCGCTGCGAACGCCTGCTGCGCTGAGTTTTTCTTCCCTAGCGCGCGCTGTGGCGCGACGGCGCCGCGGACATGCCCAACGGCGCCTGGAACCGCCTCTTCTTCAGGTACTGCGCCAATCGCCAGCCGAGCAGCGTCGCGAGAATCGCTGCATAAACGGCGACCTCCGCGAAATTGTGCTTGGCGGCGCGCATCCAGAAAAAGTGCAGGACGGCCAACGCGGCGATCGCATACACCGCCTTGTGCAAGGCTTGCCAGCGGGCGGCGCCCAGCGCCTTCACGGCGCGGTTGAACGACGTCGCGGCCAGCGGCGTCAGCAGCAACAAGCCGCTGAAGCCCACCAGGATGAAGGGCCGCTTGGCGATGTCCTTCGTGATTTCGGACAGGTCGAATCCCATGTCGAACCAGCTGTAGGCGAGGAAATGCAGCACGGCATAGAAGTAGACGAACAGGCCCAGCATGCGCCGGAAGCGCGCGATCGCCGGCATGCCGGTGATCACGCGCAACGGCGTCGCCGCCAGCGTGATGCACAGGAAGCGCAGGGTCCAGTCGCCGGTGGCGCGGCTCAGGTATTCCGCCGGATTGGCGCCGAGGTTGTTCGTGATCGCGCCGTACATCAGCCACGCGAAAGGCAGCAGCGCGAGGACGAACAACAGCGGTTTGGCGCCTGGGTGAAGCAATGCACCCGCGACCGGACTGCGAGATGGGATGGCGCGCGCGACCATCAGTAGTTCTTCTTCAGGTCCATGCCGGCGTACAGCTGCCCGACCTGCGCCTCGTAGCCGTTGAACATCAAGGTCTTGCGCCTCTTGGCGAACAGGCCATCCTCGCCGATGCGCCGCTCTGTCGCCTGGCTCCAGCGCGGGTGATCCACGTTCGGGTTCACGTTCGAATAGAAGCCGTATTCGTTGGCGGCCGCCTTGTTCCAGGCCGTGCGCGGTTCGCGGTCGGTGAAGTGGATGCGCACCAGGCTCTTGGCGCTCTTGAAGCCGTACTTCCATGGCACGACCAGCCGGACCGGCGCGCCGTTCTGGTTGGGCAGCACTTCGCCGTACATGCCGAACGCGAGCAGCGTGAGCGGGTGCATGGCTTCGTCGATCCGCAGCCCTTCCACATATGGCCAGTCGAGCACGCGTGAACCCACGAACGGCATCGTCTTGGGATCGGCCAGCGTGATGAACTCGACGAATTTCGCGCTGCCCTGT
>JAGRPN010000120.1 GCA_019449555.1 Ramlibacter sp. | reverse complement strand
CGTGATCGGCGAGGCATTGGAGCAACTCGGTGCGCGCGAGCAGGTCCTCTCGGCCGACAAGGTGTGGACCGCATCGGACGGCGCGCGGCAGATTGAATCGTCCCGGCAGCTCTGGCGCGTGCCTCGTTTCGACCTGCTGCAAGTCCATAACCTGCTCGCGTGGCGGGAGCAATTGCCGCTGTTGCAGACCATGAAGAACGCGGGCCGCTTGCGCTACGTCGGGATCACCACTTCCGAGGGGAGGCGGCACGGCGAGATGGACCGCATCATGCGGGAGCATCGCATCGATTTCATCCAGCTCACGTACAACCTGGTGGACCGCGAGCCCGAGCAGCGGCTGCTGCCGCTCGCGCAGGAGCGCGGCATTGCCGTGCTGGCGAACCGCCCGTTCCGCGAGGGCGAGCTGCTGCGGCGGCTGCAGCGGCATCCATTGCCGGCGTGGGCCGCGGAGATCGAGTGCACCAGCTGGGCGCAATTCGCGCTGAAATTCATCGTCTCGCATCCGGCGCTCACTTGCGCGATTCCCGCCACCAGCAGCGTCGCGCACGTGCGGGAGAACATGGCGGCGTCGTGGGGCCGCATGCCGGACGCGGCGTTTCGCGAGCGCATGGCCGCCCACGTCCGGAACCTGTGATGTCCGAGTGGTGGACCTACCGGCTTTCCGATTTCCTGATGTTCTCGCCCGGGACGTACTGGCGCCTGGTGGAGCTATATAACCGGGAGGTCTGGCCGGCGCAGGTGGCCGCGCTCGCCGCCGGCGTGACGCTGCTCGTGCTCGCCGGGCTGCGCCCGGCCGCGGCGAACCGGGTGATCCCCGCCACGCTGGCCCTGGCCTGGTGGTGGGTCGGGTGGGCGTTCCACTGGCAGCGCTACGTCACGATCAACTGGGCGGCCAGCGAGTTCGCGGTCGCCTGGTGGATCGAGGCGGGCCTGCTCGGCTGGGCCGCGCTGGGGCATGCCGGCGGGGGAGCGCGGGAATGCGGCCCGGCGCTGCGCGCGATCGGCTGGACGTTGGCCGTTTTCGGTGTGCTGCTCTATCCATGGGCCGGGGCAGCGGCGGGACGTCCCTTGGCCCAGGCGGAGGTGTTCGGCTTGATGCCGGAACCGACGGCACTGACCACGCTCGGGCTGTTGCTCGTCCGCTCGCCAGGGCGCACGGTGCGGCTCGCCATCGTGCCGCTACTGTCCCTGCTCGTCGGTGCGGCAACGCTGTGGCTATTGTCGGGTTGACCCTTGCCGCGTCGCCTGCTGAACCGTATTGCGGCTATGTCCGACACAGCGCATGGCTGTGTCCGACATCGGCTCTGCCTCAACCGTCCTAAGCTGGCGGCTCCCGCAACTGAGGTGACAATGCCGCAACGCCAGATCCGCTCCATGCCCGCCCAGTGCGGCGAACGACCCGCCCCGGTGACGCTCCCCATCACGGCGCGCCTCCGAAGACACTTTCTCGCATGCAGCTGCCTCGCGCTGCTCGCCGCGTGCGGCGGTGGCGGCGGCGATAGCGGGACGCCGGCACCTGCACCCGCTCCGGCACCCGCACCCGCACCCGCACCCGCTCCGGCGCCGGGACCCGTGGCGCTGGTTGCGCCGGGAACCTGGGTCGTGATGGGATCGTCCACCGCTTCGGGTGCCGGCGCCAAGACGCTCGCGTGGGCTGATGCCGTGAGACTCAACTACGCAGCCCGTTCGGTGAGCCTCGTGAACATCGCGAAGGGCGCCACGACGACTTATGCCGGGTTGCCCACGTCGAGTACGCCCGTGGCGGGGCGGCCGGCGCCGGACCCCACCGCCAACGTCGATGCGGCCATCGCCCGCTCGCCCAAGCTGCTGCTGGTTTCGTACCCGACCAACGACACCGCGTTCGGCTACACCGTGGACGAGACCGTGCGCAACCTGCTGGCTATCCGCTCCGCGGCGCAGGCGGGCGGCGCGTCGGTGATCATCCTGTCCACGCAGCCGGCGGCGCTGACGACGGCGCAACTGGCCTTGTTGCCGCAGATCGATGCGCGCGTGTCCGCCGCCGTGGCGCCCTGCTTCGTTGCCGTGCGCGAGGCGCTCGCCGGCCCGGACGGCAAGCTCAATCCGATCTACGATTCGGGCGACGGCGAGCACCCCAACGACGCCGGCCACGCCGTGATCGCGTCCAAGGTGGAAAGCGTCATCGACTCCGGCGCGTGCGTGCGGACGCAGTAAACAGCCGGTGCGCCAACGACTTCAGTTCTGTTTCGGGACACCGGTCTCAGCGTAAGGCGCCACCGCCACCGCGGGCCGCGCCCGCTTCGGCTTCGATTCGCCGAGCGGCAAATGGCCGCCCGGCACCCGCTTCAGCACCATCGCCACCACGATCGGCCCCGACACGCCCGCCAACAGGCCGAGCACGAAGAGCAGTGGGACCGAATGCACGTCAAGGTGCAGTAGCGCGATCCGCGACGCCGCGGAGAACATGCTGTGGAAGAGGTAGATGGCGAACGAATACACGCCGATCCACGCCAGCCAGCGCACCTCGAAGTGGCACCGCAGCAGGAACACGCAGGCGCAGACGCTGATCACCAGCGCGACGAACTCCGCTCGGTTGGGCAGCGTCCTCGCGACCAGTCCAAGGTACAGCACGAGCGCGACCAGGACGGCGCCGGTCGAGAGCATCACCGCGGCGCGCGGCAGTTTTTCCCCGAACCGGTTGCTGCCCAGGCCCAGCAGGAAAAACGGCAACAGGTAGGTGGCGCCCTGCAGGCCCAGGTAGATCGGCATCGGGTTGACCAGGAAGATGCCCGCCGACGCCAGCCACACCAGCGCGAAGCGGCGCGGTGTCGCGATCAGCCCGAAGTGCTCGAGCCCGACAATGAGCATGAAGATGATGAAGAGCGACTCCAGGAACCAGTAGTGGGCGACCGGCACGATGTGGAGCAGCCGCCAGTCGTACTGGCCGGCATTGGCGCCGGGCGTGTACGACTGCAGCACTGCGAAGAAGGTGCCCACCAGGAGCAGCGGCACGATCAGGCGGCGCACCTTGGCCTTCAGGAACACATCCGGTTGCCCGCTGTAGGGCCGCCACGCGTACACGAAGCCCGAGAGGAACGAGAACAGCGGCATGCGCAGTAGCGCCAGCGCGTCGTTGATTTGCGGCAGCACGTGCTCGTGGGGCAGCCGCAGGCCTGCCGTCGAGTCGTGGCCGATCACGTGGAAGCCGACCAGCAGGATGCAGGCCAGCCCGCGCAGCGTGTCGATGGAGAGTTTTCGAGAGGATCCCGCCATGCCGGCCTCAGTCGTCCAGCAGGGCGCGCCGGATCGGCTCCACCCACTGGCCCGTTTCCGGCGAGAAGACGCCGAAGGACGAAGCGAATTCCCAGTACGCCCAGCCGATGCCGCGCCGCTCCGCTTCATCGCGCACCAGCCGCGTGTAGGCCTCCCTCGATTCCATGTCGGCGGCCTTGTACGCGCCGAATTCGCCCAGGTGCAGCGGATAGCCGTTGTCCTGGCTCCAGCGGCGCGCCGCATCGAGCGCGTCCGTCACCGCCTTGCGCTGGGCCGCGTCGCAGCATGTCTTGCCGGTGGGGAAGGGCTTGGGCAGGTACGTGATGCCCTGGTGCGTGAAGTCGAACGGATCGTAGTTATGGATGGACACGATCAGGTTGCGGTCGGGCGGCAGGCGCAATCTGGGCAGCTCGCGCACGCTGTTCCACTGGCCCGGCCCGATCAGCACCGCACGGGTGGGGTTGCTGGCGCGCACGGCGACCAGGGCGCGGGCGGCCAACGCGTTCCAGGCTTCGCCGTCGAGCCGGTCGTGCGGCTCGTTGAGCAGTTCGAACAGCAGTTTCGGCGAGCGATTCCGGTAGCGGTGCGCGATCTGCCGCCACATGTTGACCATGCGTGTCTCCACCACGGCCGCGTCGACGGTGATCTCGTTCGGATGGGGCTTGTCGCCCGACAGCTGCGTGTAGTGGTGCATGTCGAGGATGACGTACATCCCCTTGGCCAGGAACGCATCGACCGCGCGATCGACCCGGGCCGCGAAAGCCTCGTCGAGCGTCGCGTCCGCCGTGGGCGCCGCATGGTTGCTCCAGCGCACCGGCAGCCGCACCGTCGTGAAGCTGCCGGCCACCTTGTCGACGTACGCCGGATCCAGCCGCACGCCCCAATCGCCTTCGCGCGGCGCGTCCAGCATGTTGCCCATGTTGATGCCGCGCCCGAGCGCGTGCGCCAGGTCGCAGGTCCGGGGGGTGACGTTGGCGCAAGCCTGCGGCGGCCGGCCGGCGGCGCTCGCGGGCGCGGCTTGCGCGGCTGCGGCGGCCAAGCCGAGGGCCAGCGACAGGACGGCGAAAAGATTCGATTTCGCTGAGAACATCGTGCGAATTCTGTCCGGCACCTCGCGGGCCGTGAGGCGTTGCGCGCAACTTGCGGCTGCGTCCTACATTCCCTGCGCGTGCAAGGCAAGAGGCAGTGGCACACGCACAGGCGGGCTGGCGCTCCGCACCGTGACGAATTCACGCATCCACCGTAAACAAACCTTGCGCGTGCATCCAACGCGTAACTTGTGCTCGCGGGGCATCAGCCGCGTGGAGCCCACGTTCGTGCCCTTCGCGCCGACCGTGCGGTGAACGTCCTGGCCGGTCCTTCTCCTGCTGAGCCACGACGTTCCAACACTAGAGCTCGGGCCCGAGCTTTGTGGGCGGCTGGCTCAGCAGTTGTAAAAAAAGCTAGGTCGTTTTCCTACTTCCTGTGGGGCGCGTCCTACTGACTTGTCAGCGGTGTCCTACTAACATCGTCGCGAACGGCTGAGTTGGTCCCCGCTTCGACGGCGCGTTCGGAGCCGGGCCACTCCGCCGGCAACTCATCAGTTCGCGCTCCGCCGGACCGCGTGCGGAGACAAATTGAAGGGGTGTGCGACCGCTGAAACCACGCGCTGTTCCTTACATCTCGACAAAGCAGTACCCCATGCAGAGACGTGATTTTTCGAAGGTCGCAGCAGCCGCTGCCGCCGCCGCCGCGGGCGCCGGGTTCGCGAAGAACAAACACTGGACGACCCCCGCGCCGACCGCCACGCCCGCCCCGACACTGGCGCCAACGCCGGCCCCGACGCCCGCGCCCACCCCGGCGCCCAGCCCCGTGCCGGTTACTGGTGTGCCGATGGGAACCAACCTGTCGGGCATGGAATGGGCCAAACCGGGCCTGCGCTATGGGCAGAGCACGATGCCGAACCTGAATTTCACGGTACCGCGCAAGGCCGACGTGGCTTACATGGCCGCGACCGGCTACAGCAGGAACCGGCTGCCGATCCAATGGGAACTGCTGCAGCCCATGCTGCACGACACCTATGCGAACGCGGCGGCCAAGGCCGCGATCGGCAACCCGGGCGAACTGCACGCCGGCTATGCCGCGTACATCACCGGTGTGCTCGACGCGCACGCCGCCGCCGGCATCAAGTGCATCATCGACTGCCACAACTACTGCCGTTACCAGGACTTCAGGTTCCAGGCCGACGGCTCGGTGATCGGCCTGGCGGTGCCCTCCAATCCGCTGATCCGGCCGTACACCACGGACGCGAGCCAGGTGCAGGTGCGCATCTTCGCGCTCGCCGCCGGCGCCACGCTCAAGCCGTCCAACTTCGCCGATTTCTGGACCCGCGTCGCGAGCCAATGGATGAATCATCCCGGCTTCGGTGGCTACGGCCTCATGAACGAGCCGCATGACTTGCCGGCCTCCGGCAGCACGGTGGCCTCCAACGGCGGGGAGGACCTGACGATCTGGCCGACCTTCGCGCAGGCCGCCATCAACGCCATCCGCGCGCTCGACACGCTCAACCCGATCTACCTGTCGGGCAACGAGTGGGATGCGGCCATGACGATCGGCACGCGCAATCCCGCCTGGCCGCTCGCCGGCGCGAACCTCGTCTACGAGGTGCACATGTACCTCGATGCCTTCAGCAACGGCTACGCGTTCGACTACGACACCGAGGTCGCGAAGAACTACAGCGCGGGGTTCGGCACCGGGTCGATCAACCTCGACACCGGCATGAATCGCATCAAGCTGGCGACCGACTGGGCGGCGGCGCACGGCGTGAAACTGGCGCTGACGGAAGTCGGCATGCCGCTGGACGACTCGCGCTGGGAAGAGATGTTCAGGCGCGCCGTCAACTACGCCCGCCAGCAGGGCGTGGAGATCTACACGTGGATGGGCGGCAGCCATTGGCCGCTGCACAACTACGCGATCAATCACGCGCCGGGCTGGCACCAGAACCGGACGCTGGAACCGTGCGTCTCCGGTCCGCTGAAAGCCACGGCCGGTTTCAGCCAGGCCACGCTGTTCGACGACGGCCCCGGCTACGCCCCCTCGGGCACGTCGATCACGATCACCGTGTATGCGCGCGGTTTCCTGGCCAGCCCGGTGTACCTCACCGTCACCTCCAGCAACGGCGGCACGCTGAGCAAATCGACCCTGGTGATCCCCGCGGGTGCGAACGGGCAGGACAGCTACACCTTCACCTCGGCGTCGAACGCGGTCACGACGCTCGCGTACAGCGGCAACGCGCAGGTGCCGCCGCCGCGCAAGGTCTATTCGCTGACGGACCCGGTCGCGTATGCCGCCACCAGCCTCACCGACGCGGCGATGGCGATCATCGCGAAGTTCGGCGCGTGCAAGTGGGAGATGGCCGACGGCTACACCGATTACCTGCAAGGCCTGCCGGCGCTGGACGGCCAACCGGTGCGCGCGATCGCGGATTCGGGCTACGGCTCGAGTCCCGGCAACGCGATGGAGATGATCAACTGGATCAACAAGGACAGCGGCGACAGCGCGAGCATCGGCCTGCCCGTCATGCGCACCACCAACGGCAGGCAGAATACCGACCACACCGTGTACAACACGTGGGGCTTCTGGTGCAAGAAGTCAGAGAGCATCGCCGGCATCCAGCCCAACCCGAGGAACCGCATTCCGTACAACATGGCGGACCCGCACTTCGCCATCGCCGCGGTGAGCGTGCCCGGCACGGCCAACACCGGCGTTGCTTTCCAGGCGTCGAAGACGGAAGCGGCCTATACGTCGGAGCTGCGCTTCACCAACAGCCAGCCGCAGGCGAAGTGGACCGACACCAACGGGCAGGCCGTGCTGTTGACAAGCGCGACGCGCCTCGTGGCCAACACGCCCGCCGTCGTCGCACTCACGTCGGTGGCCGGCGCGCAGCGGCTGCGGGTGAACTCGGCGGTCGTGGGCAGCGCCGCCGCGACGCTGGCCGCGAGCCAGTTCACGCAGATGATGATCGGCTGGGGCTACCTGAACTACTATCCGCGCGACGGTTTCATGGGCAATGTCTACTCGGTGATCGCCGGCAAGGGCGCCCCGACGACGAGCGAGCTCGCGGTGCTCGAGCGTTATCTGGCATCCACCGCGGGCATCGTCATCTAGCATCCGTTCCCGTCCGGCAGCTTTTACCGCCTGCCGCAAAAAATTCCCCGTCGCGGCCCGTGCACAGAGCACGGAGCCGCGATTTTTTTGGCTGCGCGCGGCGCGCCGGTTGCCGCTCGAATGCGGCTCGCCAGTGCTCTGCCATGCGGCACGGCGCGCATTCCTTCCCAGGTGTAGGAGCGCCCTTACGGGTTCTGGCGGCTATTCCTCACCTGCACCATCGCCTAGATGTTCGCCACCGCACAGTGCGCTCTGGCACGCTTGCCTAGCATTTTGCTCAGGTTGCTTAGCAGTCCATCACAACGTCCAATTTTCTCCATGAACCCTTACGTTGCCGCGCCCGAAATCGATCCGGCGCAATTCCTCAAGATCGCCGGGCAGGGCGCCAGTTTGCAGACTCACGCCGACCTTTGGCGGTGGTTGCAAGGCGACGTGCAGAAATGGCTGGCGCATGAAGTGATGCTCGTCGGATGGGGCGACTTCCGCACCGGCGACCTGCGCTTCGACGTCGTATCGAGCCTGCCGGGCGTGCGCTCGCATGCGTGCAAGCCGGCCAGCGTCGCACCCTTGATCAGCTACTTCAGGGACTGCTGGGTAGCGGCGCAACACCTGCCGTGCCAGCTCGATATCAAGGGCTGCGCGGAACTGTTCGCGCGCGGCGACCCGGGCTGGGCGCCCGGTCCCGCGATCGGCGGCATGCGTTCGGCTTTCGTGCACGGCATCGGCGACGGCAAGCATTGCCCGGAGCGGATCTTCGCGGCGCTCAGTGCCGAAGCGTATCCGCCGCCGGCCGGCGGCACGGCCCTGAAGCTGCTGGTTCCGTTCATCGACACGGCGCTGCGGCAGATCCCGCCCGCGCCCGAGCGGCATCCGGGTGGCGAGCGCGTCCCTGTCGAATCGCACGTCGCGCGGCTGGCGGCGTTGAGCGAGCGAGAGCGCCAGATCATGGTGTGGGTGGCGATGGGCAAGACCAATCCCGAGATCGGCTGCATCCTGCGCATCAGCGAATTCACGGTCAAGAACCACATGAAAAGCATCTTCGGCAAGCTGGACGTCACCAACCGCGCCCAGGCCGTGGCGAAGATGACGCGGAACAGCACCTATGCGTGAGGCGGATCCGTTGTTGAGGGTTCCGGCGCCGCCGGCGGCGCCCGCGCTTCGAGCCGCGGAGCTCGGGGAGAGTCGCCTGCTGCACGGGCTCGAGGCGATCCTCGAGCCGGCCGTCACGGTGCTGTCGCTGTGGCTGCTGGTCTGGTTTTTCGAGGGTGAGATCACGGCCGGCTGGCTCATCGCTTCGGTGGTCGCCTTCGCGCTGGCTTTCCCTGGACGCGAACAATTGCGACTCGCGCCCGAGCAGGTGTTCATCGGCACCCTGTTGAACTGGAGCTGGACCGCGGGCCTGTT
>JAGRPN010000119.1 GCA_019449555.1 Ramlibacter sp. | reverse complement strand
GTCGACTGGCTCAAACGATAAGGCAGGAGTAGAAGAAAAATGGGACTTTTGAGCCTCGCCATCTGGACGCCGATCTTCTTCGGCGCCGTGCTGCTCGCGCTCGGGCGCGACGAACACGCGCGCGCCGTGCGCTGGTTCGCTCTGATCGGCGCCATCGCCGGCCTGTTGGTCACGCTGCCGCTGTACCCGGCCTTCGACACCACGTCGTCGGCGATGCAATTCGTCGAGAAGGCGCCCTGGATCGACCGCTTCAACGTCAGCTACCACCTGGGCATCGACGGCATCTCGTTCTGGTTCGTGCTGCTCACCGCGTTCATCAACGTGGTGGTGATCATTTCCGCCTGGGAATCCATCACCGAACGCGTCAACCAGTACATGGGCGCATTCCTGATCCTGTCGGGGCTGATGATCGGCGTCTTCTGCGCGCTGGACGGCATCCTGTTCTACGTCTTCTTCGAGGCTACGCTGATCCCGATGTACCTGATCATCGGCATCTGGGGCGGACCGAACAAGATCTACGCGGCGTTCAAGTTCTTCCTGTACACGCTGCTCGGTTCGCTGTTGATGCTGATCGCCCTGGTGTACCTGTACACCAAGTCGGGCGGCAGCTTCGACATCGCCACCTGGCACAAGTTGCCCTTGAGCCTGACGGCCCAGAGCCTCCTGTTCTTCGCCTTCTTCGCCGCGTTCGCCGTCAAGGTGCCGATGTGGCCGGTCCACACCTGGCTGCCCGACGTGCACGTGGAGGCGCCGACGGGCGGCTCCGCGGTGCTGGCGGCCATCATGCTGAAGCTGGGCGCGTACGGTTTCCTGCGTTTCTCGATGCCGATCGCGCCGGACGCATCACGCGAGTGGGCGTGGCTGATCATCGGCCTGTCGCTGATCGCCGTGGTCTATGTGGGGCTGGTGGCGATGGTCCAGCAGGACATGAAGAAGCTGGTCGCCTATTCGTCGGTGGCGCACATGGGTTTCGTCACGCTCGGCTTCTTCATCTTCAACGAGATCGGCGTCGCCGGCGGCCTCATCCAGATGATCGCGCACGGCTTCACGTCGGCCGCCATGTTCCTGTGCATCGGCGTGCTCTACGATCGCGTTCACTCGCGGCAGATCGCCGCGTACGGCGGCGTGGTGAACACGATGCCCAACTTCTCGGCGTTCGCGATGCTGTTCGCGATGGCCAATTGCGGCCTGCCGGCCACCGCCGGGTTCGTCGGCGAGTGGATGGTCATCCTGGGCGCCGTCAAGGCCAACTTCGCGCTGGCTGTGGGCGCCAGCACCTCGCTGATCCTGGGCGCCGCCTACACGTTGTGGATGTACAAGCGCGTGTACCTCGGGCCGGTCGCGAACGACAAGGTCAAGCATCTCACGGACATCAACAGCCGCGAGTTCCTGATGCTCGGCCTGCTGGCGGTCGCGGTGCTGTATATGGGCCTGCATCCGAAGCCTTTCACCGACATCATGAACGCTTCGGTGACAGACCTCCTCAAGCACGTCACGGCCTCCAAACTCTGATCCGGACAAAGCACAATAATGATCGACAAACTCAGCTGGATGACCGTCTACCCGGAGCTGGTGCTGCTCGTCATGGGCTGCCTCATCGCCATCGTCGACCTCGGGGTGACCAGCCACCGCCGCACCTTCACCTACGTTCTCACGCTGCTCACGCTCGGTGTCGTCGCCGTGATGGAAGCGCTGTATGCGACGGGCGGCGCCACGCTGTACGGCTTCAACAACATGGTAGTCAGCGACCCGATGGGGAACTGGCTCAAGTGCTTCTCCGCCATTGCCATGATGGTGTGCCTGGTGTACGGCCGCCCGTACGCCGCCGATCGCGACATGCTGCGCGGCGGCGAACTGTTCACGCTCGCGATCTTCGCGCTGCTCGGCATCTTCGTGATGATCTCGGGCAGCAACTTCCTGGTGATCTACCTCGGGCTGGAACTGCTCACGCTGTCGAGCTATGCGCTGGTCGCATTGCGGCGGGACCACGCGCAGTCCACCGAAGCAGCCATGAAGTACTTCGTTCTCGGCGCGATGGCGAGCGGCTTCCTGCTGTACGGGTTGTCGATGCTCTACGGCGCGACCGGCTCGCTGGACATCCCCACCGTGTTCAAGGTCGTCAATTCCGGCCAGGTCAAGCACCAGGTGCTGGTGTTCGGCCTCGTGTTCATCGTCGCCGGCCTGGGCTTCAAGCTGGGCGCCGCGCCGTTCCACATGTGGATTCCCGACGTGTACCAGGGCGCGCCGACCGCGATCACGGTCATGATCGGCAGCGCTCCCGAACTGGCCGCCTTCGCCATCGCCATCCGGCTGCTCGTCGAAGGGCTGTTGCCGCTGGCCATCGACTGGCAGCAGATGCTCGCCGTCATGGCGATCGCCTCGCTCGCGATCGGCAACCTCGCGGCCATCGCCCAGACCAATTTGAAGCGGATGCTGGCCTATTCGACCATCGGCCAGATGGGCTTCGTGATGCTGGGCCTGATGGCGGGGGTGGTGAACGGCAACACGCTGTCGGCCGCCAACGCCTACAGCTCGGCCATGTTCTACGTCATCAGCTACGTGCTGACGACGCTCGCGACCTTCGGCATCATCCTGCTGCTGGCCCGCGAAGGCTTCGAGAGCGAAGAGATTGTCGACCTGGCCGGCCTGAACCAGCGCAGCCCGCTGTACGCCGGTGTCATGGCCGTGTGCCTGTTCTCCCTGGCGGGCGTGCCGCCGCTGGTCGGCTTCTACGCCAAGCTCGCGGTGCTCCAGGCGCTCGTGGCCTCGGGCCAGGCCCTGTACATCGTATTGGCCGTGTACGCGGTCGTCATGTCGCTGATCGGCTCGTTCTACTACCTGCGCGTGGTCAAGGTGATGTACTTCGACGCCCCGATCACCGCCACCACGGTGTCGGCGCCGATGGACGTGCGTGTGATCCTTTCGCTGAACGGCGCGCTCGTGCTGATCCTGGGCATCCTGCCCGGCGGGCTCATGACGCTCTGTGCCGACGCCATCATCAAGACGCTCGCCACCTGAGGCGGCGGCACGGCGGGATGCGCCGCCGATCGCGATCGTGATGCGCCGCCGGCCACATGAAGGGATCCATCGACCATGTCCGACGATGACCACCTGATCGAACGCAAGACGGGCAGCGCCGAGGTCTTCAAAGGCCGCCTGCTGCATGCCTTCCGCGACACCGTGCGCCTGCCGAACGGCTCGCAGGCGACGCGCGAATACATCGTGCATCCCGGCGCCGTGATGATGATCCCCCTGCTCGACGACGGCCGCCTTGTGCTGGAGCGGCAATACCGCTACCCGATGGGCAAAGTCATGATCGAGTTCCCGGCGGGCAAGCTCGATCACGGCGAAGATCCGCTCGCCTGCGCCCGGCGCGAGCTGCTGGAGGAGACGGGCTACACCGCCCGCGAGTGGGCCCGCGCCGGCTTGCTCCATCCCGTCATTTCCTATTCGACCGAATTCGTCGACATCTGGTTCGCGCGCGGCCTCGCGCTGCAGGAGCGGCAGCTCGACAAGGACGAGTTCCTCGACGTTCTGCTCGCCACACCCGAGGAGCTGATCGGGTGGTGCCGGGACGGCACCGTGACCGACTCCAAGACCTTGATCGGAGCCTTCTGGATCCAGAACGTCCTCTCGGGGGCTTGGGATTTGGACTGGCGTCCATAATTGCAGGTATGTTGACCCCCCACGCTCGCCACTACGTGCCATCGCTGCCCCCGCAGGGGGCGCTGTCGCCTGGGGGCGGCCCGTCGGCGCCATGAAGGTCCTGAACCTGCAGTGCTCGCACAGCCACGATTTCGAGGGCTGGTTCGCCTCCGAGGATGATTTCCAGGGGCAGCTGGCGCGTGGCCTGGTGGAATGCCCGATGTGCGGCGACACCGCCGTCAGCAAGATGCTGAGCGCTCCGCGGCTGAACCTGGGCGCAGCCGCGCCGGCCGAATCCCGGCAAGAGGTCGTCAGCGTGCCGCACAACGAGCTGCAGGCCGCCTGGCTGAAGATGGTGCGGCATGTCATGGCGAACACCGACGACGTCGGCGAGCGCTTCGCCGAGGAGGCGCGGCGCATCCACTACGGCGAGACCGAGCAGCGCGGCATCCGCGGCCAGGCGTCGGTGGAAGAAACCGAGGCTTTGCTGGAAGAGGGCATCGGCGTGCTGCCCTTGCCGATCCCGAAGGCCATGAAGGGCCCGCTCCAGTAAGCAGAGAGAGAGAGAGCCGGATGCCGGCTTTCAGTCCATGAACTGCAAGGCCGCCAGCCGCGCATAGACGCCGTTGGCGGCCATCAGCGATTCGTGCGTGCCTTGCTCGATGATGCGGCCGTGGTCCAGCACCACGATCCGGTCGGCTTGCTGCACGGTCGCCAGCCGGTGCGCGATGACCAGGGTGGTGCGATCCCGCATCGCCGATTCCAGCGCCGCCTGCACCATCCGCTCGCTCTCCGCGTCCAGCGCGCTCGTCGCTTCGTCCAGCAGCAAGAGCGGCGGGTCCTTGAGCATCGCGCGGGCGATCGCGATGCGCTGGCGCTGGCCGCCCGACAGGCGCACCCCGCGCTCGCCGAGAAACGTCCCGTAGCCCTCCGGCAAAGCCAGGATGAAGTCGTGCGCGAAAGCCGCCTTGGCCGCCGCGATCACGTCCGCATCGCTCGCGTCCGGCCGCCCGTAGCGGATGTTCTCCATCGCGCTGCTGGAAAAGATCACCGCGTCCTGAGGCACGATGCCGATGCGCCGGCGCAAGTCGTGCAGTGCCAGCTCCCGGGTGGGCACGCCATCCAGCAGGATGCGGCCCTCGCCCGGGTCGTAATAGCGCAGCAGCAGCTGGAACACCGTGCTCTTGCCGGCGCCGCTCGGCCCGACCAGCGCCACGGTCTCGCCGGGTGCGATCGCGAGGCTGAAACTCCTGAGGGCCGGCGTCGCGGGCCGCGATGGATAGTGGAACGTGATGCCCTCCAGCGCGATCGCGCTGCCGCCCTGCGGCGCGCCGCAGGCCACGGGACTGATGGGCGAGGTCACCGGAGAGCGGCTGTCCAGCAGTTCCATCAGCCGCTCGGTCGCGCCCGCGGCGCGCAGCAGGTCGCCATAGACCTCGCCCAGCACCGCCACCGCGCCCGCCAGGATGATGACGAAGACGATCGTCTCGCCCAGGTGGCCGGCGGTAATGCGGCCGGCGAGCACGGCCTGCGTGCCCTGGTACAGGCCCCACAGGAGCGCCGCGCTGGTGGCGATGATGATGAACGCGACGAGGAAAGCGCGGGCTTTCGTGCGCCGCACGGCGGTGCCGAACGCGCTGGTGGTGGACGCGTCGAAGCGTGCGGCCTCGCGTGCCTCGGCTGTATAGCTCTGCACCACGGGTATGGCGTTCAGCACTTCCGCGGCGATCGCGCTGGAGTCGGCGACCCGGTCCTGGCTCGCGCGCGACAGGCGGCGCACGCGCCGCCCGAACCAGGCGCTGGGTAGCACCACCACCACGAGGATTCCCAGCACCTGCGTCATCACGTAAGGATTGGTCCACACCAGCATGATCAGCGCACCGGCGCCCATCACCGCGTTGCGCAAGCCCAGGCTGAGCGAGGAGCCGACCACCGTTTGCACCAGCGTCGTGTCGGTGGTCAGGCGCGAGAGCACCTCGCCGGTCTGCGTGGTCTCGAAGAACTCTGGGCTCTGGTCCAGCACGTGCGCATAGACCGCATTGCGCAGGTCCGCCGTGACCCGCTCGCCCAGCCAGCTCACCATATAAAAGCGCGCCGCGGAGAACAGGCCGAGCGCGACGGCCACCGCGAACAGTTCGAGGAAGTGCTCGCGCAATCCCAGCAATTGTTCGCCCTTCGCAGCGGCCGAGGACGCCAGGCCGTTGTCGATGAGGCCGCGCAGCGCCACCGGGAACACCAGCGTCGCGGTGGCGGCGAGCACCAGGAACAGCACCGCCAGCGCGATCCGGCCGCGGTAGGGCCGCAGGAACGGCACCAGCCCGCCGAGCGAACGCGGCGACGCCTTTGCCGCTGGAATGGAGGAGGCCATGCGCGCAGTGTACTCAACGATTGCCGGTGCAAACACAGACTTGACATTTATTGACTAGGCAATATCATCGCGCGATGACCGCCAAGACCGCCCGGCCGCGTGCGGTGCGAGCTGCGCGAACTCCCGCGCGCGGCCCGCGCCCGCCGGCCGCTCCCGGGTTTTACCGCCCGGACAATTACCAGCCCGAGGAAAGCGTCGGCTACCTCATGCGCCGCATCCTCGCGACCGTGTCCATGGAGGTGGACCACGAACTCGAGCCCAGCGGCCTGACCCATGCGCAATGGGTGCCGCTGCTCAAGTTGTACATGGGATCCGCATCCACGGTGGCCGAGCTTGCCCGCGAATGCATGCTGGACGCCGGCGGCATGACGCGCCTGCTGGACCGCCTCGAAGCCAAGGGCCTCGTGCGGCGCGTGCGCTCCAGCGAGGACCGGCGCGTCGTGAACCTCGAGCTGACGGACGAAGGGAGCGCCGCCGCCAAGAAGATCCCCGCCGTGCTGTGCGGCGTGCAGAACGCGCACATGCGCGGATTCACGATCGAGGAGTGGCAGCTGCTCAGGAGCCTGCTGCGGCGCATCCTCGACAACGCGCTGGCGATCCAGGCCGAACGCGAAGGGCAACAATGAACGACATCCTCACGCTGCCCCGGCTGGGGCTATTGGCGGCCGCCCTGGCCCTGGCCGGCTGCGCCGACATGTCCGGCATCGCCCCGCAAGCAAGCTTGCGCGATGCGCAGTCGGTCGGCCTGGCGCAGCAGGCGAGCCTCGCTTTCACGCCCGCGGCGCAGTGGTGGCGCGAATTCGGCGACGAGCAGTTGAACGGCTTGATCGATCGCGCGCTGCAGGGCAATCCCACACTCAAGCTCGCCCAGGCGCGGCTGGCGCGCGCCCAGGCAGTCAGCGAGGTCGCCGACGCCGCCCGGCTGCCGCAAATCAACGGTTCGTTCGATGCGACCCGGCAGCGTTACAGCGCGAACGGCCTGTATCCGCCGCCGCTCGCCGGCTCCAGGCGCGACAGCGGCACCTTGCAGCTTTCCGCCAGCTGGGAGCTGGACTTCTTCGGCAAGAACCAGGCGGCGCTCGACGCGGCCCTCGGCGCCGAACGCGCCGCCCAGGCCGACACCCAGGCTGCACGCGTGCTCCTTGCGAGCAACGTGGCGCGCGGGTACTTCCAATTGGCGCGCATGAACGACCAGCTGGCCGTGGCGCGTCGCACGCTCGCGCAGCGCGAGGAGACGCTGCGGCTGGTGCGCGACCGCGTCAACGCCGGTCTCGACACGCAGCTCGAATTGCGCCAGAGCGAGGGCGCGCTGCCCGAGGCGCGCCAGCAGATCGAAGCGCTGCAGGAGCAGGCCACGCTGGCGCAGCACGCGCTGGCTGCGCTCACGGCGCAAGGCAATCAAAGCGCCGTCGGTACGCAGCCCACGTTGGCCGCGGTCAAACCGATGCCGGCGCCCGCGCAATTGCCGGCGGACCTGCTGGCGCAGCGTGCCGACGTGGTGGCCGCCCGCTGGCGCGTCGAAGCCGCGGGTTACGACGTGAAGAACGCGAAGGCGCAGTTCTATCCCAACATCAACCTGCTGGCGTTCGCGGGCTTTTCCAGCATCGGACTGGGCCGGCTGCTGAACGCGGGCAGCGAGCAGTGGGGCGTGGGCCCGGCGATCCGGCTGCCGATCTTCGAAGGCGGACGGCTGCGCGCGAATTTGCGCGGCAAGACCGCCGACCTGGACGCGGCCGTGGAAAGCTACAACGCGGCGGTGCTCGACGCCATCCACGATGCGGCGGACCAGGTCGCCTCGATGCAGTCGATCGCACGCCAGCAGGCCGAACAGCGCGACGCGCAGGCCGCCAACGAGGCCGCCTACGACATCGCGCTGCAGCGGTACAAGGCCGGCCTGGGCACCTACCTCAATGTGCTCACCGCCGAGACGGCGGTGCTGACGCAGCGCCGGCTCGGCGTGGACCTGGCAGGGCGCGCGCTCGAAACGCAGGTGGCGCTGATCCGTGCTTTCGGCGGCGGCTACAGCGAAGCAGCGACCACGGCCTTGAAATGAATTTCTGCGAGAGAAGAACATGAGCAACGAATCGAACAACAAGACACCAGTGCCCGCGGGTAACCCGCGCCGCAAGAAGGCCCTGACGACGCTCGCTGCCGTCGTCGTCGTGGCCGGCCTCGGCTGGGGCGCATACGAGTGGCTGGTCGCCAGCCATTACGAAACGACCGACAACGCCTACGTGCAGGGCAACGTCATCCAGATCACGCCGCAGGTCGGGGGCACCGTGGTGGCGATCTACGCGGATGACACTGATTTCGTGAAGGCCGGCCAACCGCTGGTCAAGCTCGACCCGGCCGATGCCAAGGTGGCGCTCGACCAGGCCGAAGCCACCCTGGGCCAGACCGTGCGGCAGGTCCGCACGCTATATGCCAACAACGGCTCGCTCGCCGCGCAGGTCAAATTGCGCGAGGCGGACATCGCCAAGGCGCAGTCGGACATCGCGCGCGCGAACGACGATCTCAACCGCCGGCAGGCGCTGGTGGGCAACGGCGCGGTCTCGCGCGAGGAACTCAATCACGCAACGACGCAACTGGCCAATGCGCGCAGCGCGCTGGCCGCGGCGCAGGCCGGCGTGGCCGCGGCGCGCGAGCAGCTCGCGAGCAACCAGGCGATGACCGAAGGCACCAGCGTCGAGCAGCATCCGAGCGTGCAGGCCGCCGCCGGCAAGGTGCGCGAGGCCTGGCTCACCGCCCAACGCGCCACGCTGCTCGCGCCGGCCGATGGCTACGTTGCCAAGCGCACCGTCCAGCTGGGCCAGCGCATCGCTGCCGGTGCGCCGCTGATGTCGATCATTCCGCTCAAGCAGGTGTGGGTCGATGCCAACTTCAAGGAAGTGCAACTGCGCAAGATCCGCCTCGGCCAGCCGGTGAAACTCACGGCCGACGTGTACGGCAAGAAGGTCGAATACGACGGCACGGTGGCCGGCCTGGGCGCCGGCACGGGCGCTGCGTTCGCGCTGCTGCCCGCGCAGAACGCGACCGGGAACTGGATCAAGGTGGTGCAGCGCGTGCCGGTGCGAGTCGAGCTGGACCCGCGGCAGATCGTGGCCAACCCGCTGCGCGTGGGACTTTCGATGGAGGCCGAGGTCGACGTGAGCAAGCAGGACGGCAAGACGCTGGCCGATGCGCCACGCAGCGCGCCGGTTGCGCAGACGCCCGCCGCCGATGGCGCTGACCAGGGCGCCGAGGCCGAGGTCCGCCGGGTGATCATTGCCAACGCCGGCCGCGGCGCCGCGCCTCCCGCCGCCACACATGCGAATGGCCAGGCCGTCGCGAAGGCACCCGCCGCGTCGGCGCACTGAGGACGCGCTTTATGGCCGGTCCCGCCGCTGACGTGCAGCATGCGCCGCTGGAAGGCGCCGCCCGCGTCTGGGGCACCATCGCGTTGTCGGCCGCCACGTTCATGAACGTGCTGGACACCTCGATCGCCAACGTGTCGCTGCCCGCGATCGCGGGCGACCTGGGTGTCAGCCCCAACCAGGGCACCTGGGTCATTACGAGTTTCGCGGTGGCCAACGCCATCGCGGTGCCGCTCACCGGCTGGCTGTCGCAGCGCTTCGGCCAGGTGCGATTGTTCATCGCCAGCATCATTCTCTTCGTGATCACGTCATGGCTGTGCGGCCTCGCGCCCAACATGACGGTCTTGATCGCGCTTCGTGCGGCGCAAGGCTTCGTCGCCGGGCCGATGATTCCGCTGTCGCAGGCGCTCTTGCTGTCCAGCTATCCGAAGGCGCTGGCCGGGTTGGCGATGGGCATGTGGGCGATCACGACCCTGGTTGCGCCGGTGACCGGGCCGCTCTTGGGCGGCTGGATCACTGACCACGTCAACTGGCCGTGGATCTTCTTCATCAATATTCCGGTGGGCATTGTGTCGGTGCTGGCGACCTGGGGCATCTATCACAAGCGCGAAACGGCCACCCACAAATTGCCGATCGACAAGGTCGGGCTCGCGCTGCTGGTCGTGTGGGTCGGGGCGCTGCAGATCATGCTCGACATCGGCAAGGAGCACGACTGGTTCGCGTCGCCGATCGTGATCGCGTTGGCGATGACCGCCGCCGTGGGCTTTGCTTTCTTCCTGGCCTGGGAACTCACCGACCTGCATCCCGTGGTGGACTTGCGGTTGTTCACCCGCCGCAACTTCTGGTCCGGCACGGTCGCCACCGCGATCGGGTACGGCCTGTTCTTCGGCAACCTGGTGTTATTGCCGCTCTGGCTGCAGCAGTACATGGGCTATACGGCCACCGACTCGGGGATGATCCTCGCGCCGGTCGGCCTGTTCGCGATCATCCTGTCGCCGATCGTCGGCAAGACGATTACGCACATAGACCCGAGGCGTTTCGCCACGTTCGCTTTCCTGGTCTTCGCCGTCGTGCTGTGGATGCGATCGCGCTTCAACACGCAGGCCGACTTCACCACGCTCATGATCCCGACGCTGATCCAGGGCGTCGCGATGGCGTTCTTCTTCATTCCGCTGGTCACCATCACGTTGTCTGGCCTGCCGCCGGACCGCATTGCCGCCGCTTCCGGCCTGACGAACTTCGCGCGGATCACGGCCGGCGCCTTCGGCACCTCGATCTCCACCACGCTGTGGGAAAGCCGCGCGGCCCTGCACCACGCGCAACTGGCCGAGGCGGTGAACCCCGGCAGTCCCGCGGCACAGGCGGCGCTCTCCGGCTTGACGGCCGGCGGGCTGACGCCGGCGCAAGCGCTGGCGCAGATTAACCGGATGCTGGACCAGCAGGCGTTCATGCTGGCGGCCAACGACATCTTCTATATTTCGGCGGTGCTGTTCCTGCTGCTCATTCCACTGGTTTGGTTGAGCCATCCGTTCCCGTCTCACGCAAGCGGCGGCGAAGCAGCCGCGGGCGCGCACTAGCGCCTGCAGGCAGCGTGGCCAGCCGGATTCCGGCGGCCGTCAGCAGCACGCCGGCCACCAGCGAAAGGCCGACCGGTTCGCCCAGCGCGAGGGCGGACACCAGGATGCCGAGGCTCGGCGTCGCGAGCAGGGCCATGGACAGGGTGCTGGCAGGCAAGTGGCGTCCGGCTTCGACCACCGCCCAGTAGGCAAATGCGGTGGCCACGGGGCCCACGTAGGCGAGCGTGGCAATCGCGTGCGGACCGAGTGCCGGAGGCGCGCCTTCGCCGAGCACGGCAAGCGCAAGCAGCAGCCCCGAAGCCGCCAGCATCTGCCACGGCGCGAGGGCGAGCGCCGTCGCCGTGAAGCGGTGGGACCGGACGAACACGATGGAAATCGCCCAGGCCGCGGCCGCACCCATCAGCATGAGATACGCCAGCATCTGCCGGTCCGCACCCGGCGCGAGCGACGGCGAGGCAATCGCCGCGACACCCAGCAGACCCAGGAGCATGCCCAATTTCCCCAGTCGCGATATCCGTTCGCGCAGCCGCCATGCCGCGAGCGGAACCACCCAGATCGGCGTGGAAAAGGCCAGTACCGAAGCGCGCCCGGGCGGCAGCATCGTCAGTGCCAGGCCGGTCAGCGCGGAATAGGCCGCCATTTGCAGCGTCGCCGAGACCGCGACGAGCGCCCAGTCGGCTCGCGGCGGGAACGCCAGCTCGCCGCGCCACGCGACCAGCGCGAACAGGCAGGCCGCCGCGGCCGCGTAGCGCAAGCATCCGTACCAGATCGGCGGGACGCTCGTCACTCCCACCTTGACCAGGGGCCAGCTGATCGCCCACGCCAGGACGAGCAGGACCAACAGCCATCGAGGGCGAACAAGACTGCCTGGGGCTAACACCGTTGGCCCTGGATTGCCGCAGTGCGCTCAGGCGTGCGTCGCGATTTCATCGAGCCGGGCCAGCACGGCCGAGGGCTCGGCGCGCCGGCGGTAATCGGCGTCGACCCACGCGCCCGCCACGATACCGTCGCGGCCGATGAGGTAGGTCGCGGGCACCGGCAGTTCGAAACTCGAGTCACCGTTGGAAGCCTGCAGGTCGATCCCGAACTGCTCGTAGACTGGCCGCAGGCTTTCGTCCAGCGTGTATACGATCCCGAACTGGCGTGCGACCCGATTCGCGAGATCGGACAGCACGGGGTAGCCGAGGGCGTGTTTTTGCGCCAGCGTCAGTGACGCGTCCGGGAGCTGGGGAGAAATCGCCGCGAAGCTGGCGCCACGTGCCTGGAGTTCCGGCAAATGGCGTTGCCACGCCTGCAATTCGAGATTGCAATAGGGACACCAGGCGCCGCGGTAGAAACTGAGCACCACCGGGCCGCGCGAGCGCAGGTCGCTCAGGGTCACCGCAGCGCCCTTGGCGTCGGGCAGGACGAATTCCGGTGCCCGCTGCCCGGCCTGCAGGGCGCGCTCGGCCAGCCCGCTTTGCGCGAGCCGCCGGTTGGCTGCGTCGATGGTGTCGAGAACGGTTGCGGGCGCCTGCGCGCGCACCGATGCGTTCATGGCTTCGAGTTCGGATGCAAGTGGGGTCATGTGAGCTCCTTTGGGTGGATCGACGCCCGGGGGCGGGCGATTCGAGGGGCTCAGCGTATTGATGCTGGATCGGCACGTAAATATGCGGCTGTGCACTACACTTGTGCGAAAAGTGCACAACTCTGCTCGCTGGCCAATGAACACCGACGATCTCGAAACGCTGATGCACGTGCTTCGCCTGGGCAGCTTCTCCGCGGCCGCGCGCCAGCTCCAGGTCGATCCCTCGTCGGTGTCGCGCACGGTGGCGGCGCTCGAGTCGGAACTCGGCACGCGCCTGTTCCAGCGCAGCACGCGGCAATTGGCGGTCACCGAGGCCGGCGCGCTGTTCGCGCAGCGGCTCGGCCCCTTGCTCGACGAGCTGCGGCAGATCCGGCACGCTGCGGCGGATGCCGCCGGCCACGTGCGAGGCGCGCTGCGCATCAGCGCGTCCAACACGTTCGGCCTGCGCCACATCGTGCCGCTGCTGCCCGCCTTTTGCCGCCGCCACCCCGAACTGGAGGTCGACCTGGTGCTCACCGACTCGCTCATGGACCTGGTGGCCGAGCGGATCGATGTCGCGGTGCGCTCCGGTGCGCTGCACGACTCGAGCGTGATCGCGCTGCCGCTATTGCAGACGCGCTATCGCGTGGTGGCGACTCCGGCTTGGGTACGCGCGGCAGGCAAGCCGCGCAAGCCGCAGGAGCTGCAGCAGCGCGACTGCCTCACGTTTTCGCTGCCGGGCTTTCGCGAACGATGGATTTTCCAGAGGGCCGAGGGCGGCGCGAGGACGGTCGTCAATCTGAGGCCACGCATACTCATCACCAACGGGCTTGCATTGCGCGAATGCGCATTGGCCGGTCTCGGCGCGGCGCTGCTGCCGGATTGGCTCATCGGCGATGACCTCGCCGCGGGCAGGCTGGTCGATCTGTTCCCCGGCTATCGCGTCGGCGTTGTCGACGCGCCCACGGGATTGTGGATCGTCTATCCGAGCCGCAGCTACGTGCCCGCCAAGGTGCGGGCGTTCATCGAGTTCGTGCGCGAGGCGATCGGTGAACCGAAACCGCCCACGGACCGCCGCTGAGCAGCCTTCGAAGCCGCCAGGCAATACACTGCTGTGTTTTCGAACCTTTACTTCACGACCAAGGAGCTGACCATGAAGCGTGCGTTCATCAAGGCGGTGCTGGCCACCTTCGCGATTTGCCTCTGCGGCGCCGCCAGCGCCCAGGACATCAAGGAGCGCACGCTCAAGCTCGGCCTGCAAAACCCGAAGGGCCACCCGGCTGTCATCGGGGCGGAGCGCTTTGCCGAGATCGTCGCCGCGAAATCGGGCGGCAAGCTCAAGGTGAACCTGTTCCCCGGCGGCGTGCTGGGAAGCGACGCCCAGACCGTGTCCGCGGTGCAGGCCGGGACGGTGGAAATGACGGTCCTGAATTCGGGCATCCTGGCCTCGCAGGTCAAGGAGTTCGCAATCTACGACTTCCCGTTCCTGTTCGCCAATCCGCGCGAGGCCGACGCCGTGGTCGATGGCCCGTTCGGCAAGAACCTGCACGCCAAGCTGGCCGACAAGGCGATCGTCGGCCTCGCGTACTGGGAGCTGGGATTCCGCAATCTCACCAACAGCCGCCGGCCGATCCACAAGGTCGAGGACATCGCGGGCCTGAAACTGCGCGTCATCCCGAACCCGATCAACATCGACTGGGTCAAGGCGCTGGACGCGAATCCGACGCCGCTGGCGTTTCCCGAGCTGTTCGCCGCGCTGGAGCAGAAAGCCGTCGATGGACAGGAGAACCCGGTCAGCGTGATCCTCGCCAACCGCTTTGCCGAAGTGCAGAAGTACCTCGCGCTCACCAACCACCAATACAACCCGCAATCGGTGATCGTCAGCAAGAAGCTGTGGGATACCCTGAGCGGCGCCGAGAAGCAGATCCTGCAGGACGCCGCGATCGAGGCGGGCAAATACGAGCGGCAGGTTTCGCGCGAGCAGGCGGCCTCGATGCTGGAGGAACTCAAGAAGGCCGGGATGCAGGTCACCGAGCTGCCTCCCGCGGAACAGGCCAAATTGCGCGAGAAGATGAAGCCGGTCATCGACAAGTACGCGGGCAGCGTCGGCGAGGGCACGGTGAAGGAAGTGATGGCCGAGCTCGCGCGGCTGCGCAAGTAGGCGGCCGGCGTGGACGCGGCGGCCTCGCGCTTTGCGCAGTGCAAGGTGCTGGTGGGGCTGATCGGCGCCGGGATCCAGCGCTCGCTCTCGCCCGCCATGCACGAGGAAGAGGCGCGGCACCACGGCTTGCGCCTGCATTACCAGCTGATCGACCTGGACCGCACAGACGGCAGCGTGGCGGCGGAGTTGCCGCTGCTGTTGCGGGCGGCGAGGACGATGGATTTCGCGGGCCTCAACATCACCTTCCCGTGCAAGCAGGCGGTGATCCCATTGCTCGATGAATTGTCCGACGAGGCGCGGCAGATGGGCGCCGTCAACACCGTCGTGGCGCGGGACGGGCGATGGGTCGGACACAACACCGATGGTTCGGGTTGGAGCTGGGGCTTCCGGCGCGCGTTGCCCGCCGCGCGCCTGGATCGCGTCGTCCTGCTGGGTGCCGGCGGCGCGGGTTCCGCGATTGCGCATGCCGCGCTGCGGCTCGGCACGCGCCACTTGCGGATCGTGGATGAGGACGTGCAGCGCGCACGCAAACTGGCCGGCGAACTCAATGCGATCCACGGCAAGCGCGCCGTGGCCGTCGCCGGGATCGCAAGCGCACTGGAAGGCGCCGATGGATTGATCCACGCCACGCCCACCGGAATGGACAAGATGCCGGGCATGGCGCTGCCCGCGCAGCTGCTGCAGCCCTCGCTTTGGGTCTCGGAAGTGGTTTATTTCCCGCTCGAAACCGAACTGCTCAGGACGGCGCGCGCGATCGGTTGTGCCACGGTCGATGGCGGCACGATGGCCGTGGGCCAGGCCGTGGGCGCGTTCGAGCTGTTCACCGGCCTGGCCGCGGATGCGCGGCGGATGGAGGCCCACTTCCGCAGCCTCGTGGCGCAACGTTGATCGCGCTGCGCAGAATCGGGCAGACCCCATCCAGGCCGGCTGTCACGGCTATCATTTGACACATGAATGCGGCACGGCAAGCGTTTCCCCCGAGCCAGCTGCGCGAGCGCTTGACGTCTGTGCTCGATCATCTCGAGGCGGGCCTGATCGAGCGCGGCCGCATAGTCCGGCTGGCGTTCCTGGCCGCGCTGGCCGGCGAGCACACCTTATTGGTCGGCCCGCCCGGCACCGCCAAGAGTGAACTGGCGCGGCGCCTGCACCTGGCGTTTGCCGCGGCGCGCTACTTCGAGCGCCTCCTGACCCGCTTCACCGTGCCCGAGGAGTTGTTCGGCCCGCTGTCGATCTCCGCCCTGGAGCAGGACCGCTACGAGCGCATGACGGCGGGCTTTCTGCCCCAGGCGACGATCGGCTTCATCGACGAGGTGTTCAAGGCCAACAGCGCCATCCTCAACGCGCTGCTGACCTTGCTCAACGAGCGCGAATTCGACAATGGCGCCGGGCGCGAGCGCTGCCCGCTCATCAGCGTGATCGGCGCGACCAACGAGGTGCCGGCCGACGAAGTGGCGGAGGCCTTCTTCGATCGTTTCCTGATGCGCCTGCCGGTGGGGCCGGTATCGGCCTCGGGCTTCCGCAGCCTGCTGGAACTCGATGCAGAAAAGCCCGCGGCGGTCCCCCAGCCGCTGGCCGAGGCCGACCTGGCGGCCCTGAAAGCTGGCGCCGCCGCTGTCCGCTTGCCCGGGGACGTGGCCGAGTTGCTGGCCGAACTGCGCGCGCTGCTTGCCGCCGAACAGGTCTACGTGTCCGACCGGCGCTGGGTCAAGGTCGCCTGGCTGCTCAAGGTCGCAGCGGGGAGCGAACAACGCGCGGCAGTGGCGATCTGGGACCTGTGGCTATTGCCCTGGTGCGTGGCGCCCAGCGTCGAGCGCCAAGCGAGCATCGCCGCGTGGCTCACGGGGCGGCTCGGGCTTCAGGCGGGCATGGCGCCGCCGCTGCTCACGCGCGTCGTGGAGGCCTTCGAGGCGCAGGCCTCGCTGGAGCAGCAGGCCGAGGACCTGGACTACGACGAGGAGGGCCGCCTTCGGTTCAGCGCGGACCTCGATTCGCAGGTGAATGACGCCAAGGGTGCGAGCCAGTCCGTGCGCATGAGCTACCGGCGCCAGCGCCGCTACGGCGAGAACCACATCGGCGCGCGGGTGCGGCAGATCGACGAATTGATCGCGCGCATCGCCGGTTACGCGCAGGCGATTGCGGCAAGCCGCGCCGAACTCGCCGCCTATACCGGCCAGAGCATCTGGCTCGACCGCGAGTTCGCGGCGCAGGCCGACGCCAACCTGGCCGCTACCAGCGAAGCCATCGAGGCGCTGAGACTGCGCGCCATCGCGGCGCGGCATGCGTTCATGACGCTCCCGCGCCGGGAAGTGGACCCCGGCGGCGTCCCCGAGCCGGTGACGGTATCGGACTTGCCGGCCTGACGGGTGGCTGCAGTGGCAACCTCGCTCCTTTACGAGCGCCTCGAAGCGCCGTTGGCGCCGCTGGATCGCTTGCCGCGCGGCCTGTGGTTGTGGAGCCTGATCCATTCGCAAGGCGGGCTGGTGCCGCGCCTGGCCGGCATCGAGCGCCTGCGCGCTGCGCTGCTCGAGGGCTGCGCCACGGCGGCCGCCGGATGGCCGCCCGAGCCGCTGGGCGAACGGCTGGCCGACGTGCTCGAAGCGGTCGATCTGCCGGGCCACTGCGCGGATGAACCGGCGCTCACCGAGACGGTGCTGCGCTCGCTGTGCTTCCACCTGGACCTGATCGTCGACTACATGGATCGCGGCGACGACGTGCAGGCGGCCGAGTCCCTCGCGCTGGACAGCTTTGCCGCGGAGTGGAAAGAGCGCTGCGGCACGATGGACGAATTGACCGCGATCTTCGGCGAGTACGCCGACCTGGTGAAGAACACGCGCTGGGACATGATGCGCGGTCTGCTGCGCAGCGCGGGCTGGCAGGAGGTGGTGCGCGCCCGGCGCCTGATCGAAGCGCTGCCCGAACTGGCGCGCATCGTGCGGCAACTCGGGCGTGCGCGTGAGACCGACGAGCCCGACGCATCGAATCGCAGCGAGGTGCGCATCATGGAGGAGCACCTCGCGATGCGCGAGGTCGAGCGCATCGTGCAGGTGCCCGACTACCCGGGCGAAACCCTGGGCGTGCGCCGGTCGGGGCGAGTGGCGCGCATGCTGCCGGCCGAGGCGATGTTGCTGCTGCATCCGCGGCTGCGCCTGGTCTGGCATGCGCGCCATGCCGAACGGACGCTACTCAGCTACCAGGACGACGACCGCATGCCCGAAATCACCCATGAACTGGCGCCGGCCTGGCGCCCGAGTTCCCGGCGCGCACCGAACAAGCGCCTGGAAATGGGCCCGATGCTGGTCTGCGTCGATACCTCGGGTTCGATGCAGGGCGGCGCCGAGGCCGTCGCCAAGGCGGTCGTGCTGGAAGCTGTTCGCACCGCACACGCGCAGCGGCGAGCTTGCCACCTGTTCGCGTTTTCCGGCCCCGAGGAAATCGTGGAAACCGAACTCGCGGTGGACTGCGAGGGCATCGCGCGCCTGACCGAATTCATGGGCCAGACGTTTCACGGCGGAACGGACATTTCCGGGCCGCTCGAGCGGGCGCTCGCCAAGCTCGGTGAGCGCAACTGGCAACTCGCCGATCTGCTCATCGCATCCGACGGCGAGTTCGGCGCGACGCCGGCCGTTGCCGCGCAGATCCGGCGCGCGAAGGATGCAATGGGACTGCGCATCCAGGGAATCCTGATCGGGGACCGCGAGACTGTGGGGTTCCTGGAAATCGCCGACGACATCCACTGGATGCGCGATTGGCGCCGCTATGGGTCGGGCGAAACGCAGCTGCCCGGCGCGACGCGGAGCCTGACCGCGACCTATTTCCCCGGCGCCCTGCGCACGCCGGACAACCGCGACCGCACCGTTTCCGGCGCCGAAGCCGCCCAGAGCGTCGCCGGCGGGCCGTCCGTGCCTCGAAAGGAATGACTGGAACATGGATATCGCTCACGAACTCATTTCGTTGCTCGAACGCTTCGCTGCCCGCGCGCCGCTGCCCAGGGTCCGCGCGCTGCATCTGCCGCCGGCGGCGATGATGAATACCAAGGCCGGCGAGTTCTGCGCGATCGAGCTGGACGACGGCTCGCTCGGCCTGACCTTCGTGTTGCTGGACGAATCGACCAGGCGCCTGGTCGCGCAGCGCGGCGACCCCAGCCTGAGCCTGGAAGGCGCCGACGCGCTGGCGGTTGCGCGCTGGTTCAGCGACGAGCCGGGGGCGCGCCGCGCGCTCGGTTTCGCCGTCGTCAACGCGCTGACCCGGTGCCTGTTCGATCGCGCCGGCTTCGTGCCCGCCCCCAGCGGTAATTCCATCGGCATGCTCGCTCCGCACGCCGCGGACCACATCGGCATGATCGGGTTGTTCCCGCCGCTGGTGAAAGGCATCGTGCAAGCCGGCGCCAGGCTCACCGTGGTGGAACTCAGAGCCGACCTGGCCGGCGAGCGCGACGGCTACCGGGTCACCACCGACCGCAACGAACTGGCCGCCTGCGACAAGGTGATCTCCACCAGCACGCTGCTGCTGAACGGCACCCTGGACGCCATGCTGCAGGCGTGCTCGCAAGCGCAAAGCTTCGCGCTGATCGGCCCCGGTGCCGGCTGCCTGCCCGACCCGCTGTTCGCGCGCGGCGTGACCCTGGTGGGCGGGACCTGGATCACCGACCGCGAGGCGTTTCTCGCCGCGCTGGCGGCCGGCGAACCCTGGACGGCGGCTGCGCGCAAGACCGCCATCCGGCGCGCGGACTACCCCGGATTCGACGCGCTGCTGGCCCGGCTGTAACGCTCCGTCCCGCGGCGATGCGTCGCAGGCGGGCAGGGGCGGCGGCTTCTTTGCGCGGCCGGCATTCTTGATATCTGCTAAGAAAATCGCCGTCGCACGGCACAAGGCGCCGGCCCGCCCGTTCCATCACTGAGCCTGACGTTTGCGGCTCGACGCGAAGCAAGCTCCGCCCCGGTGGAGATCGCAACGCACCGCCGGTGAAGGCCTCTCCGAGGCCCACTGGATCAGCAAACGCCGTCCACTCTTGAAAGGTATTGCTCATGGCAACCATCGTTACTTCCCATCCCGTGAAGCGCCCCCGCTTCAGCAAGATCTTCGCCGCCGTGGCCGCCGCCGTGGCACTTTCGTGGGGCACCGCCGCCCAGGCCCACTGCGACAGCGTGGACGGCCCAGTGGTGAACCAGGCGCGCAAGGCCCTCGACACGGGCAACGTCAACCTGGTCCTCGGCTGGGTGCAGAAAAAGGATGAGACGGAGATTCGCAACGCGTTCCAGAAGGCCGTGGCCGAGCGGAAGAGCGGCGCCCCGGCCAAGGAGGTGGCCGACCACGCCTTCTTCGAAGCCCTGGTGCGGGTGCACCGGGCAGGCGAAGGCGCACCGTACACGGGCCTCAAGCCGGCCGGCCAGATCGAGCCGGCCGTGGCGGCCGCCGACAAGGCCATCGAGACGGGCCAGCTCAAGCCCGTGGCGAAAATGATCGTGGGCAACGTCGAGCAGGGGCTGCACAAGCAGTTCGACGCCGTCGCGAAGACGAAGAAGTACGACCCGAACGACGTGGAGGCGGCGCGGGCTTACGTGGGCGCGTACGTGGAATACGTGCACTACGTGGAGCGCCTCAATCAGGCCGCCGAGGTCGGTGGCGCCCACCACGCGGATGAAGCGGCAGCACCCGCGGCGAAGCCGGCAGCGCACAAGCACTGAGCGCCCGCCGGCAAGCCGTGGCTGCGGAGGCCAACGTTGAGGCAAGTCAAGGCGGCCGTGCCGCCGCGTCATAGTGTTTTGATCAGCGGGCC
>JAGRPN010000118.1 GCA_019449555.1 Ramlibacter sp. | reverse complement strand
TCAACGACGGCCACCACGCCCGCGGCCAAGCCAAAGGGCAGAAAGGCTCACGCGAAAGGACAAACAATACCGGCGACATTAGACTTATCCACAACCGAGTAGCCCGGCTACTCCGCCAAAGGTGGGGTCGAAATTAGATGAAAAACCGGGGTCAGGATTCAGTGGAAATCAACAAGCGCTTCTAGCATTCGCTGCGAGAGAATCCCTGGGCGATGACGGCAATGATGGCAAGGAGAACCGAATGATCAAGGTCAACGTGATGTACCCGTACACCGAAGGCGCGCGCTTCGACCACGCCTACTACCGCGACCGGCACATGCCGATGGTGAAGGCCAGGCTGGGCAGTGCCTGCGCCTACTACACCGTCGAAAAAGGCCTGACCGGCAGAGCGCCTGGTGCACCGCCCGCCTTCGTGGCGATGTGCGCGTTCATCTGTGATTCGGCCGAAGGCTATGAGGCCGCCATCCAGGAGCACGGCGCCGAGATCCGGGGCGACATCGCCAACTACACCGACATCGCGCCGGTGCTCCAGTTCAGCGAGGTCGTCGTCGAGCGGTCGGATCGTTGAACGCACCGGATCGAGTCTGACGACACCCGGGCGCCTGGTATCGGCTCCTCTGACTCCGGATAAAGCGCCGGCACCGTTTTCGAGGGCGGTACCTTGTATTTGTGCTGGTGGCGAATGCCGGGTCGGAGCGTTTGTTGCATGGTCACCTCATATCTTAATGATGCCTGCTTCCGGGCCATGAGCTGTCTTGCGCGGCGCCGCGTTCCCGTGCGGCCGCTTGAGACTGACTCCGGCCATTTTTGTTTAGTCAGGCACCGGCAGGTGTGCTTGCCGCGCGCGAGTACCCGAGCAAGGGTGACGCACTGCGAGCGGAACTGCAGCTCAAGGCGCTGCCACGGGCCGACAAGCTGTCCTTCTTGCAACAGCCGCCCCAGGAGCCTGCCTTGTAGGGCGGACTACCCGATACCTCGGCCGAAGCTGGACCTCGCAGCTCGGCTGAGGCACGGCGTCGCTTTCGTTCTGTGGTGGATCCGCCATCTTGCGCCGTAAGCAGCGGCTCGTGATACGACACAATTGCGTCCTGCACCTCAACGCCATGAACACCAAAAGCCTTCACCTCCTTTGCCTCGTCTTCGCAATCGCCGCGGGCGCCCTGGCTCCCGCCTCGATGTCCCTCGCGGCCCCGCGCCACGCGCCCAAGCACGCCACTCACCAGAAGCCCGCCGCCGAAGCGCCGGCGCCGGCGCCAACCGGACAGACCGCGGTGGCAGGCGGGGCGCCGTCGCTGCCTGCCAAGGCATGGCTGCTGATGGACTTCGACTCCGGCGAGGTGCTCGCCTCGGCCAACCCCGACGAACCGCTGCCGCCGGCCTCACTGACCAAGATGATGACCAGCTTCCTGGTGGAGCAGGCACTTCGCTCGGGCAAGCTCAAGAAAGACGAGATGGTGACGGTCAGTGAGCACGCGTGGTGCCGCGGGTCGAGCACCGAGTCGTGCATGTACCTGCCGCTGCATGGACAGGCCACCGTGATCGACATCGTGCGCGGCATCGTCATCCAGTCAGGCAACGACGCGTCCAAGGCCATCGCCGAGCACATGGCCGGCTCGGAGGAGAACTTCGCCAAGCTCATGAACGCCGAAGCGCAGCGCCTCGGGATGACGCACACGCACTTCGTGAACGCCACGGGCCTGCCCGACCCCGAGCACAAGGCGTCAGCGCGCGACCTCGCCATCCTCGCGCGCGCGATCATCGGCGACAGCGCCGACTACTACCCGATCTACGCGGAACGCGACTTCAAGTACAACGGCATCAAGCAGGGAAACCGCAACGCGCTGCTCTATACGGATCCCACGGTTGACGGTCTGAAGACCGGTCACACCGAGGCGGCGGGCTACTGTCTGGTCACTTCGGCCAAGCGCAATGGGATGCGCCTCATCACCGTGATCCTCAACACCCACAGCGCGCAGGCACGTGCCGACGAGACGCGCACACTGCTCAATTGGGGTTTCGCCAACTTCGAGACGGCCACCCCGATCCAGCCGAACACGGTGGTGGCGAACGCCAAGGTCAACTTCGGCAAGGTCGACACGGTGCCCGCGGGTCTGGGGTCGCCATGGACGGTGACCGTACCACGCGGCCAGCAAGTGCAGACATCGGTGCAGCTCAAGCAGGACCTGCAGGCGCCGGTGGCCAAGGGTGCCGTGCTCGGCAAGGTGGTCGCGAGCTCGAACGGCAAGCCCGTGGGAGAAGCGCCGCTCGTCGCGCAGGCCGATGTGGAACGCGCGGGTTTCATGCAGCGCACCTGGCAGCACGTGACCAGGTTGTTCGGCAAGTGAACAAGAAAAGGAAGCAAGCCAGAGGAAGCCGCTCCCGGGAATCTGCCGGCGGCTGCTTCTGGCTGGCAGTGTGAGTACGCTACCGTGCCAGCAAGCGGCCTTTGATTGAGAGGGCCTGGCCCGCCATGACCTCGTTGACGGGTCCAGGCAGCGGAGAACCAGGTTGGCACCGCCCGATGGGCTCGTTGCGCGTCAACGATCGGGCGGGCTGAACAACGCTTCGATCAGATCTCAGTCTGCTCGGAGATCTCCAAGGCGTCGTCCACCTCGATACCGAGATAGCGCACGGTCGATTCAAGCTTGGAGTGCCCAAGCAGCAACTGCACCGCACGCAGGTTCTTTGTGCGCCGGTAGATCAACGTCGCCTTGGTTCGCCGCATCGAGTGCGTGCCGTAATCTGCGGGATCAAGTCCGAGCTCTTCGACCCAGCCCTCGAGGATTCGAGCGTACTGCCGCGCCCCCAGATGTGGCGAGTCATGAATGCGGCTCGGGAACAGGAAGTCCTCGGATTTCAGTCCCGCTTGCTTGATCCACTTTTGCAAAGCTTCCCGGGCCGCCGGCGTGATCTCGAACTGAACTGGGCGCTGGGTCTTGTGCTGCATCACCACGGCGCGAGTCGCCAGCTGGTCGCCGTGACAGATGTCCCGAACCTTGAGGCTGAGGAGGTCACAGCCGCGCAGCTTGCTGTCGATAGCCAAGTTGAACAGAGCAAGCTCGCGCACCCGACTTTCCATTTGGAGGCGGACGCGAAGTGCCCAGATTTCCTTGAGCTTGAACGGTGCTTTCCGGCCGACGATCTTGCCTTGTTCCATGGCTCGCGATGAACAGCGTTGACGTTGGATTCCATGACGGACTCCCATCGAGTTGAGGGGCCACAAAGATGCACCTCTGCGAGAGCGAAGCGCTTTGCCGTGGGTCAAGACGGCAGCCGCCGGGCCTATCGCCGAAGGGCTGCTTCTTGGCATGGCCGCGTACTCACACTGCCGGCCACAAGGAGTCTGTCGTGATCGGCCGGTTCGGAGCAGCGAAATTCGCTGTCCGCGGCGCCAGCGCTCCGCGATCAGGCCGCAGTGAATCCAGCGGACTGGCCGCGCCGCCGGCCGTCACCTTGAGCACGTGCGTGTAGATCATCGTCGTGCTCACGTCCCTGCCGCGGATCTTTGGCGCATAAACAACGCCACTCTCGCGCTTTTGTCTGCTGACGCATGCCTCCCCGCGCAGCAATCGCTCACGGGAGACTCACGGGAAAAAGACTCATGTCGCCCGCGCGCAGCAAGTGTTGAGCGCGCCCATGCCGTGACAAGTTGTGACATAAATACGACTTAACAAAAGTCTCATCGCGTTGCTATAGTCGCGCTCAAACACGGGCTAGACCTCATCCGTGAGGCCATAACCCAAGGGAGTGCTTCATGATCGAGGTCGCGGCGCGAGCCGTTCCTGGTGCGAAAGGCTGTGTTGTGGACGGAGCCGCCGTGATTGGCGCACTCTGCACACTGCACCGCATCCCTTTCGACGCGCAGTTGCTGCGCCAGCGCCATCCTCCCCCGCACAACTGCTCTTCCGTGTTGCTCGCATTGCGCGAGCTCGGCTTTCACGCCAAGGCGCTGCGCTGTGCGGCCGCCAAACTTTCCGGCAAGCGTTTCCCGCTGCTCGCATTGATGACTTCGGGAGCGTACGCCTTGATCCTGCAGGCCGCGGCGACGGAAGTGCTGGTCTGGCACGGCGGGGAAGAAAAACCGCACTCCCAGGCACTGGATGCATTCGCACAGGACTATGCCGGCGAGATCGTCCAGGCGAATCCCCGGGTGAAGGCGCCGGACGATCCGGATGGCGCGCTCGGCAACGGGGGCTTCGGCTTCCGCTGGTTCGTGCCCGAACTGCTCAAGCACAAGACCGTGTGGCGGCATGTGCTATTGGCTTCGTTGTTCCTGCAGTTGCTCGCGCTCGCGTTCCCGCTCATCACGCAAGCCGTGGTGGACAAGGTCGTGGTGCATCGCACGCAGAGCACCCTGATCGTGCTGAGCATCGCCATGGGCATCTTCGTGGTGTTCACCGCAGTGCTGGGGTGGGTACGCCAGTACCTGGTCTTGCACACCGGCAATCGCGTCGATGCGGTGCTGGGCGCTTCCGTGTTCCAGCATCTTTTCCGGCTGCCGGTGGGCTATTTCGAACGCCGGCCGACCGGCGTGATCGCGGCGCGCCTGCACGGCGTGGAAACCATCCGGGAATTCATCGCGTCGGCGGCGGTGTCGCTGGTGCTGGACGTGCCGTTCCTGCTGATCGCGGTGGCGGTGATGTTTTTCTATTCGGTCACGATGACCCTCATCGTGCTGGGCATCCTGGCGGTGGTCGCGTTGCTGTCCGTCATGGTGGCGCCGGTGTTCCAGCGGCGGCTGAACCAGCAATTCCTGCTCGGTGCACGCAACCAGGCCTTCATCACGGAGCACGTCGCCGGCCACGAGACGGTCAAGAGCCTGCAGATGGAGCCGCTGCTCAACGCGCGCTGGGGCGATTACCTCGCGACCTACCTGCAGTCCGGATTCGCGACGCGGCAGATCGGCAACACCTACAACACCGTTGCGAACGCTCTCGAGCAATTGATGACGGTGCTGGTGCTGATGGTGGGCGCCTGGATCGTGATGAACCCGACGCCCGGCGCCGCGGCTTTCACCATCGGGATGCTGGTGGCGTTCCAGATGTTCGCGGCGCGCCTGAGCCAACCGATGCTGCGACTGGTCGGGCTATGGCAGCAATTCCAGCAGGCCAGCCTGGCCGTGCAGCGGCTGGGCGACCTGATGAATGCGCCGGCCGAGCCCTACTCGCTGGTGCCCGCACGCCGAGCCGATCGCGCCGGCCGCATCGAATTCAGGGACGTGGGTTTCCGCTACGGCGACGAGCTGCCGTGGCTGTACCGTGCGGTCAACCTGCAGATCGAACCCGGCAGCGCGATCACCATCATGGGACCCAGCGGCTCGGGTAAATCCACCTTGGCCAAATTGCTGCAGGGGTTCTACCGCGCGGCCGAGGGAGCGATCCTGGTCGACGGCATCGACATCCGCCACCAGACCGCGAACGAGCTGCGCAGCCACTTCGGCGTGGTGCCGCAGGAAACGGTGCTGTTCAGCGGCACCATCTTCGACAACCTGGTCGCGGCCAATCCATCCGCCAGCTTCGAGCAGGTGGTGCAGGCATGCAGGCAGGCCGAGATCCACGAAACCATCGAGGCGCTGCCGAATGGCTACCAGACCGAGATCGGCGAGCGCGGCACGGGGCTGAGCGGAGGCCAGAAGCAGCGGCTGGCCATTGCGCGTGCGCTGCTCAAGCAACCGAAGGTGCTGGTATTCGACGAGGCCACGTCGGCGCTCGACCCGCCCACGGCCGAAGCTTTTGCCGCGACCGTCAACCAGTTCCGGGGCCAGGTCACGATGATCTTCATCACGCACGCGCTGCCGCGCACGCTCCATGTCGACGAGGTCTACGTGGTGCGCGACGGCGAACTGCGCAAGGCCATCGCCCGGGTGAAAGACGAGGTGCAGGCATGAAGCTGGATGCCGAGGCGCTGGAGTTCGCGCCGGGCCTGCTGGCGATCCAGGAAAGCCCGCCGCCCAAGCTGCCGCGTGCCGTGCTCTACACGGTCGCCGGCCTGTGCGTGCTGATGCTGTCGTGGGCCAGCGTCGGCCGGCTGGATATCGTCGCCGTGGCCGAAGGCAAATTGGTGCCGCAAAGCTACGTCAAGATCGTGCAGCCCGCCGAGGCCGGCATCATCACCGAGATCCTGGTGAAGGAAGGCGATCTGGTCCAGCCCGGCCAGACGCTGATCCGGCTGGACCCGACGGTGTCCGGCGCCGACAGCCAGAGCCTTGCCGAGGAGATTTCGCTGCGCCGACTGGCGTTGCGCCGAATAGACGCGGAGCTGGCCGGTCGAGCCTTGCTGCCGCGCGCCGGCGATCCCGCCGCCTTGCTGGCGCAGGTGCAGCAGCAGGGTGCGCAGCGCACCCAGGCCTACCAAGACGCGCTGGCCCAGGAGACGGCGCAGCGGCGCCGGCTGGAGCAGGAACTGAAGGCAGCGCAGGAAGCCGTGCAGAAACTCAAGGCCACCTTGCCCAGCTATGAGCAGGCCGCTGTCGCGCATCGCAGGCTAGTCAGCGAAGGATTCCTCAGCCAGATGGCCGGCAACGAGAAGGAGCGCGAGGCCATCGAAAAATCGCAGGACCTCAAGTCGCAGATGGCCACGACCGAAAGCCTGGTGCAGGCCATCGGCGGACAGGACAAGAAGATCGCGGCGCTCACCAGCAACTACCGCAGCCAGCTCCTGAGCGAACGCACCGAGGTGATGGGCGGCCTCGCGCGGCTGGAACAGGAAAGCAGGAAGGCACGCTTCAAGCAGGGCCTGCTGGAACTGAAGGCCCCGCAGACAGCCGTCGTCAAGGATCTCGCCACCACCAGCCTGGGCGCGGTGGTGCAGCCGGGCATGGTGCTGTTGACGCTGGTTCCCAAGGGGGAGCAGCTGGTGGCCGAGGTGCAGGTCAAGAACGACGACATCGGCTTCGTGCAACCGGGGCAAAGCGTCAAGCTCAAGCTGGCCGCCTATCCGTTCCAGAAGTATGGGCTGATCGAAGGCACGGTGCAGACAGTGGCGGCCGATGCGCAGGCGATCGGCAGCGCGCCGCTGGCGCAAAGCCGTGACTCTTCGCAGGCGTCGCCCCAGGGCGCCGTCTACAAGGCGCTGGTGAAACTGCAGTCCCAATACCTCGAAGTCGATGAGGACGGCCGCAAGCACCGTTATCCAGTAGAGCCGGGCATGCAGACCGTCGCCGAGATCCACCAGGGCACCCGCACCGTCATGGAGTACCTGCTCAGCCCCGTGCGGGGGACGCTGCAGGAAGCGGGGAGGGAGAGATGAGCACGCGGCTGGCCAGTGCCCGGCAGAAAAAGCCACTGCCTCCATTGCTGCCAGGCGTGGAAGCGTCCGGGTGGTGCAGGGTGCATCCGGTGTATTGGCTTCCCGCCATGATCGTGTTCGCGCTCGCCATGCTGGTGCCTGAGAACTTGCTGGAGCGCTCTCTTGGGCTCAACACGTTTTGCACATTGATGATCGGCTGGTTTCCCTTCCTCGGAAAGCACGCCGCCGTCAGCAGCATCCCAGGCGCGACAACCGTCGTCAAATGCGTCAGCTTCGCGCTGACCCCGCTTTTTGCAATGCTGCCGTTCATGTTCGTTTGGAAAGACCGTGGCGTCGCCTTGCAACGGCGGATCGAAACCGGTACGCCGCCGCCGTGGTGGCTCGAACTCAACGTCGTCGCCATTCTCCTGTTAGAGATTGCCGGCATCTGGGTTCTGGCAGGCGATCCTCTCAGCTGCCCTGGTTGCACGACGAAGAGCACCTTCGGTCTCGCATTGACCAGCAGCATGGCGCTGTTTGGTTTCTCCTTCATACCGATCACTTTGGCGACTTCCATCTATATACGTTTGGGCTTTTGGCTCGGAATAAAGGAGAGTGGCGATGAGTAGCTTCGTTGAGGCCTGGTGGGCCGAGATCAAGAATCCAAGCAAATGGGACGGCGGGGGGGCAGCCTTTACCACGCTGGAACAGTTCATGACCGGTCTGGCCGACCTGCAGCGCCAGGCGGCGCTGGGGCAGTTGACCGCGATCGACATCCCCCGCTATGTGAGCAGCTATGACGCCTGGTACAAGGCAATGGCCAAGGTTAATGCGGAAATGGCGGCCCAGTTCCCGACGCTTAGCGCGCAGGAACAAAAAATCTTCAGCGAGATGCGGCTGCAGGAAAACAAGCTGAAATTCACGATCGATAACCTGAAGCAGAGTGGCCTGACTCAGGCCAACGCCGTCCAGGCTGGCAGAGCACTGGGCGCGTTCGTCGGTCTGGCGCAAATTGCGGAGGCATACAGCCAAGGTTCGCTGGACGACGTCGGCAAAGTGTCGGCCGGGGTGCTGGCGGGTTACGGTGCGGGCGTAGCAACTGCCGAGGCCCTGGTGGCGGTGTTCGGAGCTGCGACGGGGCCCGTTGGGTGGATTGTCTCGGCAGCTTTCGTTCTGACAATCAGCTATGTCGCGAGCCGAACGACCGAAGCTGCTTGGGAAAAACTGATCAGCAGTGACACCGAAAACCTCAGGCGCCAGCTTTTGGGGCAGGCGAAGCTAATCTGGGGAGAAGACAGTCCGCTGTACGAAGACGTTCGCGTGCAGCTCCAGAACAGCGCGGACAAACTGGGCAAGTTGGATGGGACATGGCTCAATGGTTTCACCGAAATGGGCACCACGCAGAAGGCTCTGCTGACGTTCCTGCTATTTGCCCCCGGCGGCGCACGGTATTCCGAGGCTTACGTCGGCGACATGCGTAGGCTTTTCGACGCGGCCTTTCAAAATTCGCAGCTGCCGTTGCGCGACGCGGCGCTTGTATCACTTTTCGAGGCCGCGAAAAATTCGGCAACGTATGACACGCCTCTGGTGAGCGTCGCGTCGGGAAACGTGACGATCGACTTCAGCAACAGCCCCAGTTCTGTTTCGAACCTGAGGCAGCATGTTTCGACCCAACTAAACAGTACAGATCAAGTCGGCTTTGCTCTGACCGGGCCGGCGCATGTGCTCATTGCCACGCAGGCTGGGACTTACGCAGCCGGTAATGAGGACACGATGCTCATAGGCAGTACGGGCGTCGACGGGCTTATAGGCGGAACCGGGAACGATGACTTGGTCGGGGGAGCGGGCCAGGACATCCTCTTGGGAGGCGCGGGCACAGATGATCTCTTTGGCGGTGACGACGATGATTTGCTCGACGGGGGAGCCGGCGGCGATTACCTTTTTGGCGGGGCAGGCAATGACAAATATCAATTGTCGACCGGCGAACTCTTCGACGTCATAACCGACTCCGACGGCAACGGCAGCATCTGGGTCGACGGCCAGCAGCTGACCGGGGGCAAGAAGCTCGCGGACGACTACTGGATCAGTGACGACAAGCAATGGGGTTATCTGCTCACTTCCAGTGGCGACCTGGTCATCAGCAAGGGTTCCAGCCTGGATCGCATCACTGTTCGAAACTGGCAATCTGGCGGAGGAAACCAGCTTGGCATCACTCTGGACGACACCGCCGCGTCCCATCCGGAGCCCACCCGCACCTTCACCGGCGACTACACTAAAAAGGTCGGCGAGGACGGGGTGAGCTATGTGTTCGATGGCGACGGGAATTACGCCAACGATGGGCCCCAGGCCGGCGCCGCCGATGTGCTGGCCGGCACATCGGGCAAGGATGCCATCTATGGCCAGGCCGGCAACGACGGCATCGCCAGCTTCGCTGATGACGACCTGATCGACGGCGGCGCCGGTGACGATCTGCTGCTGGGCGGCGGCGGCGCCGATACCATCAACGGAGGCGATGGCAACGACGAAATCCTGGGCAGCGCCGATGGTCCGATTTCCAGCCCCGGGCGGACGGACTTCACGCCGCCCGTAGCCGGTGGCCCCGTAATCTCGAGAGGCTTCAGCTGGGTGATCTATGACGCCGGCACCAGTTATATCGTGGACGGTGGCGGCAGCATCTTTCCCGACGGCGAAACGACCGGCAACGTGATCGACGGCGGCGCCGGCAACGACCGCATCGGTGCGGGCCGCGGCCCGGACGTGGCGCACGGC